>JAWVDY010000212.1:0-23764 GCA_033856995.1 Gaiellaceae bacterium | reverse complement strand
GCCAGGCCTTCCAGCACGCAGGCTCGATCGAGGCCGCGGACGAGCGCTTTGCCGAGTCGTACGCGCGGGAGCAGTACGGCCGCCGCGGCGAGTCGCAGGCGCTCTGGGTAGTCGAGCGCAGCTCGATTCTGCGGATCGACGAGTTCGTCGACGAGCTGAACCGGAACTACCACCGCGTCGACGGGTATCCGCTCAAGGAGAAGCTGAAGGAGGCGCGTGAGCGAGCGGGCACAACTGCTCCTAGAGATCGCTGACGACGAGCTGATCCTGGGCTGGCGCGACTCCGAGTGGACCGGGATCGCGCCGTTCCTGGAGGAGGACGTCGCGTTTTCGTCGATCGCTCAGAACGAGGTCGGCCACGCGCGGGCGCTCTACGAGCTCGCGGCGCGCGACCTCGGGACGACCGCCGACGAGCTCGCGTTCGACCGCAAGCCCGAGGAGTACCGCTGCTCCGAGCTCGTCGAGCTGCGGCTGCCCGAGTGGGAGCGAACGATCGCCCGGCATGTGCTGTACGAAGAGGCCGACGCGGAGCGGCTCGAGCGGCTGAAGGCCTCCGACGACGCCGAGGTCTCCGGGCTCGCGGCGAAGATCGACCGCGAGGAGGTCTACCACCGGCTGCACGCCCAGATGTGGGCCGAGCGCCTCCAGGACGAGCCCCGGTTCACGGCCGCACTCGAAGAGCTCCGGCCGTTCGTCGACCGGCGCGACGGTCACACGCCGGAGCTGGCGCAGCTGTGGGAGGAGATGACCTCGGTGCGCCGCTCCCAGCCCGCCGGCACGAAATGGTGACCGAGGCGCAGGTCTGGGCCGCTCTGGCCGAGGTCGCGGACCCCGAGATCCCAGTGATCTCCGTCGTCGACCTCGGCGTCGTCCGCGAGGTGCGCGTCGAGGACGAGCGCGTGCATGTCGAGTTCACGCCGACCTTCCTCGGCTGCCCGGCGCTCGAGGTGATGCGCGCGCAGATGGCCGACCGGATCGCCGAGCTCGGCGCCGAGCCAGAGGTGGAGGTCGTGCTCGACGACTCTTGGTCGACCGACCGGATCACGCCCGCGGGACGCGAGAAGCTGCGCGCAGCCGGCCTTGCCCCGCCGACGCCCCGAGGGGCCGAGCCGCCACAGCTCGTGCAACTGCAGTCGAACGGCTTCCGCTGCCCCTACTGCGGCTCGCGCGACACCGCGCTCGAGAACATCTTCGGCCCGACACCGTGCCGCTCGCTGCGCTACTGCCGCAGCTGCAGCCAGCCGTTCGAGCAATTCAAGACACTCTAGGACTGAATGCCGACGTTGAAGCTCGGGTAGCGCGGGGTCAGCAGCAGCACGTAGGCGTACGTCTGCGTCTCGATCCGAAGCGCGAGCGCGGCGAAGTTCCTCAGGCCCTCGGGGACCCGCCCGGTGACGAGCGCGATCACCCAGCTGAAGACGGCGAGCAGCTGGTTGAGCTGACCGAGGAGGTTCGTCAGCAGGAGCGCCGGGATCGCGAGGATGATCCGGAAGAAGACCGTCAAGCGGTTCTGATCCTCGGGCGGAGCAATCTCGAGATCGACCGGGTAGCTCCCCTGCCGCCCCGTGAACCCCGGGTAGGGATCGGCGACGAGCAGCACGTAGGCCCGCAGGTGCGTCGTGTAGCGGAGAAAGGTCCCGAGGAAGGTGTGGAGCCCTTCCGGCGAGCGGCCCCTGACCAGCGTCGCGAACCAGTTCGCGATCCAGGCCAGCACCACGACGACTCCCCAGAGCGCCGCCCAAATGAAATGCGGGATCGCGAGGATGAGGCGGAAGAAGACGGTGAGGCGCGACCGCTGCAGGTCGTCGTTGACGACGAGACGGATCGGATGCTGCGAGCTACTGCTGGCCGCAGCCGGGAAGGTGGACTCCATAGGGCGACCCTATCGCGGTTTCAGCGCCCCTCAAAACGAGGCTCCCGCTTTTCGAGGAACGCGGCGACGCCTTCGCGAAAGTCGTCCGTGCGCGTGGCGACGGCTTGCAGCTGGGCCTCGAGCTCGAGCTGCTCCTCGAGCGTCGTGTGCTCGGCGTGGTCGAAGAGGCGCTTTGAGAGGCCGATCCCACGTGTCGGCATCCCGGCCAGCTCGGCTGCCCGCTGGGCGGCGCGGCCGGCCAGCTCGCCGTCGGGCACGACCTCGGAGACGAGGCCCCACTCGAGCGCCTCGGCCGCGCTCAGCTTGCGGCCGGAGGTCATCCACTCGAACGCGCGCGAGGTGCCGAGTAGCCTGCGCACGAAGAACGTGCCGCCCATGTCCGGCACGAGGCCGATGTTGATGAAGGCGGGCACGAAGGTCGCGCTCTCGGCGGCGAGCCGCAGGTCGCAGGCGCACGCGAACGAGAGCCCCGCGCCCGCGGCCGGCCCGTTGACCGCCGCGAGCACCGGCTTCTCGAGCTCTCGCAACGCGCGAATGGTCGGGTGGTAGTTCTCGCGCAGGCGGCTTGCAATGTCTCGCGCGGCCTCGCCGAACTCGTTCAGGTCCTGGCCCACGCAGAAGCCTCGTCCGGCCCCGGTAATGACGACCGCGCGCACGTCGTCTGCTCGCGCCTCCTTGAACGCGCCGACGAGCTGACGGTGCAGCTCGGCCGTGAAGGCGTTCAGGACGTCCGGCCGGTTGAGCGTGATCGTCAGCACCGCGCCGTCGCGGCTGGTCTCGACCTCGGCCATCCGGCGCAGCCTACAACCGCGTTGCTAGCTTCGGCACATGGCGGAACTGGCATACATCGCGTCCGAGGGAGAGGCGCTCGACGCGTACTCGAACGCGGTGATCACGGTCGCCGAGCGACTCGCTCCGTCGGTGGCGAACCTGCGGGTCTCGCGCGGCCGCCGGAGCGGCGGCGGGAGCGCTGTCGTGATCACACCGGATGGCTTCTTGCTCACGTCGGCGCACGTGGTCGCCGGCGGCAACGGCGGCGGTCGCGCGTCCTTCGTGGACGGGCGTGAGCTCGGCTTCGAGCTCGTCGGAGCCGACCCGCACGCCGACCTCGCCGTGCTGCGAGCCGAGGCGGACGATTTGGTGCCGGCCGAGCTCGGTGAGGCCGAGCGCCTGCGCGTCGGGCAGCTCGTGGTCGCGATCGGCAACCCGAACGGGTTCGCCGGCTCGGTGACCGCCGGGGTCGTCTCGGCGCTCGGTCGGTCGCTTCCGACTCAGAGCGGGCGGATCGTCGACAACGTGATCCAGACGGACGCGGCGCTGAACCCGGGCAACTCGGGCGGCGCGCTCGCGGACGGCTCCGGACGGGTCGTCGGGATCAACACCGCGGTCGCGGGCGTCGGGCTCGGCCTCGCCGTGCCGGTGAACGCGGCCACGCGCCAGATCGTCGGCGCGCTGATGACCGAGGGCCGCTTCCGTCGCGCCTACCTCGGGATCGCCGGCGGCTCCAGGCCGTTGCCGCCGCGGGTGGCGCGGAAGCTCGGGCGCGCGTCCGGCGTCGAGGTCGTGCAGGTCGTCGAGGGCTCCCCCGCCGCCGCAGCGGGCTTGCGGCCGGAGGACCTGATCGTCGAGCTCGACGGAAACGCCGTCGCGGACGTGGGCGACATCCAGCGGCTGATGGTGGTCGAGCGAATCGGCGCGCCGGTGCCCGTGCGCGTGCTGCGCCAGGGGCGCGAGCTCGAGCTCTCGCTCGTTCCGGACGAGCTCGACTAGCGGCCCTTGAACTCCGGCTTGCGCTTTTCGGTGAAGGCCGTCAGGCCCTCCCTGGCGTCCTCTGACGCGAACGCGAGGTAGAGCGCGCGCCGCTCGGCCTCGAGACCGGCGCTCAGCGTCGTCTCGTACGCGCGGTCGACCGACTCCTTCGCCAGGCGCGTGGCGACCGGGCCTTTCGCCGCGATCTCGTGCGCGACTCGCTTGGCCTCGTCGAGCCAGGCTTCCTTCGCGACCACCCGCGCGACGAGGCCGGCCTCGAGCGCCTCGCGCGCGGAGAGGCGACGACCGCTCAGGATCACGTCCATCGCGAGCGCCTTGCCGACCGCGCGGGTCAGGCGCTGCGAGCCGCCGGCACCGGGAATGATCCCGAGGCCGGTCTCGGGCTGGCCGAACTCGGCGCTCTCCGAGGCGACGATCAGATCGCACGACATCGCGAGCTCACAGCCGCCGCCGAGGCAGTAGCCGGAGACGGCCGCGACGAGTGGCGTCCAGAGTCCCCGGATCGCGTCCCACCGCTCGACGCGGCGCTGGTAGTAAAGGTCGATCGCGGAGGCCTGCGCCAGCTCGCCGATGTCGGCGCCCGCAGCGAAGGCCCGCTCGTTCCCGCCGAGCACGATCGCGCGGACGCCGTCGTCGCGATCGAGCTCCTCGAGCTTCGTCACGAGCTCGTCCATCAGCTCGTCGGAGAGCGCGTTCAGTGCCTCGGGCCGGTTGAGCAGGACGACCGCGACCACGCCGTCGCGCTCGGCGAGCAGGAGCGAATCAGCCATGTCAGCCATGTCCACCGTGCGCTGCGCCCCGAACAGTGACAGTCACTGTGACT
Organism: Gaiellaceae bacterium; assembly: GCA_033856995.1. GTDB lineage: Bacteria > Actinomycetota > Thermoleophilia > Gaiellales > Gaiellaceae > AC-32. The sequence goes on along the minus strand of JAWVDY010000212.1, from coordinate 19,298 downwards.
GTCACTGTTTGCCCGCCGTAACCGGCACGGCGATCATTTCTTCTTCTCCAGGAACCGCTCGATCGCGGCCCGCGGCTCCTCCGTCGCCATCGAGAGCGCGAGCCAGTCGCGCGCGTGGTTGATCGTCTCGTGCCAGGCCAGGTCCTTCCAGAAGTTCAGGTGCTGCTTCGCGTAGCGCGTGGTCTGCGGCAGCTTCCGCGCGAGGTTCTCGACCACCGCGTCCACCTTCGCATCGAGCTCGGCCGCGGGGACGGCCCAGTTGACGAGCCCCCATTCCGCGGCCTTCGGTGCCGGGAGCTCTTCGCACATCAGGACGATCTCGCGGGCACGGCGGTCGCCGACCATGATCGTCAGCCACTGCGTCGCGCCGCCCGCGGGAACGGAGCCGTGCTCCGGGCCGACGTGACGGATGAACGCGTCGTCGACCATCACCGCGAGGTCGCACGCCATCTGCAGCTCGTTGCCACCGCCGACCGCGATCCCGTTGATCCGCGCGAGCGTCGGCTTGCCGATCTCCCGCAGCCGGTCGTGCGCGTCCTTGAAGGCGCCGAACCACTTCCAGTACTCGTTCGGGTTACCGAGGTAGTGGTCCGCCCAGGACTTGAGATCGGCCCCGACGCAGAACGCGCGGCCCGCGCCGGTCAGCACGACAACGCGGATCGAGTCGTCCCAGGACGCGTCCTCGCACGCGCGCGCAAGCTCCCGCAGCATGCGGAAGTCGAACGCGTTCAGCACCTCCGGGCGGTTGAGCGTGATCGTCGCCCGGGGCGGCGCCTTCTCGTAGACGATCCGCTCGAAGCCGAGCTCGTCCGGCGCGAGCGGCTTGGGCGCGTCGGGCTGACTCACGTGAGTACCTCCTGACGGACGACGCATCGACTGGTCATTTCAGACGAGCGCGCGAGCGAAGCCCGCGCGCCCTGAGCCGGCATCGCAGGCGACGCCTCGGTCACGCGACGTCCGCGAAGAGGACTTCGAAGCGCCCGCCCATCTCCATCGCATCCTTGCCGGTCGCCATGAACTCGGGACTCTGCGCGGCGGCGCCGAACGCCTCGCGGTCGGGAAACTCCCACTCCGCGTAATACGCGTAGGCCGGCTCGCCCATCGGCGCGCCGAAGACCTTGCCGTGCCGGAAGGCCCCGCCGGGCACCTGGCGGCAGAGCTCGGCGTGCTGCTCGTAGCGCTCCGGCTCGGGCTGCTCGGAGTAGAGGACGAAGACTCGGATCATCCGGCACTCCCCCTTCGGTCGAGGACCGGCGGAGCGTAACCCGAAGCGTGTTAGCGTCGCCGCGCCGTGGGCGTGCTCGTCGTTCTCTTCGCGATCCTGGCCGGCGTCGCCGGCTCCGTGCAGGTCGCGGTGATGTCGAGGCTCGGCGACCGGGTCGGCGTTCTCGGTGCGCTCGCGTGGGCTAACCTCCCTCGCGGCCATCCTCGCCGTGGCGCTCTTGCTCGTCACGAGGCAGAGCTTCGGCGAGCTCACCGCTGCAGCACGTCAGCCCGTCTGGCTCTGGAGCGGCGCGTTGATGAGCATCATCATCGTCCTCGCGATCACCGTCGCCGGCTCGAGGATCGGCGTGATCGCAACCGTGTCCGTGCTGCTCGCCGGCCAGTTCGCAGCCGGCGCGGCGATCGACCGCTGGGGCCTCCTCGGCGCCGACCGCGTGGGCGTCGGGTGGTGGAAGATCGTCGGCATCCTCCTGCTCGGCATCGGCGCGGGGCTGACCCTGAAGCGCTAGCGAACCCAGAGCTGGTCCAGCAGCACGCCCCACTGCGGGCTGAACTGGTAGTTGCCCACCCGCCGGGACGTGAACTCGATGTCGCGCGGGTTGCTGATCGGCACCAGGGCAGCGCGGTCGACTGCGGCGCGGTCGGCCGCAGCCCAGGCCGGACCCGCGGCAGACGGATCGGTCGTCTGCAGACGCAGCGCCCGGCGGATCAGCGCGTCGACCGACGGATCGCAGAACTCCGAGGCGTTCGTGTTTTGGAACACCGAGGCGGGCGTGAAGCTCTGACACGAGACCTGCGGCGTGAGGAACCCGGACCCACCGGCGAAGTCCGCGAGCCAGCCCGAGTAGCCGACCTGCGCTCGTGTGCGGGAGTCGTAGATCTTCGAGAAGTAGGCTGGGATCCCCCTGACGAGATGGAGCGACGGCCGGTAGCCCAGCTGCCTGAGGGCAGTCATCACCGCCGCGGGTGGAGCTGAGCCCGGCAGGGGAGGCGCGTCCGGATACCAGAGCGTGACATGCGCGCCGCGGGTGCCCGAGGCGCCCACGAGCGCTCGCGCCTTCCCCAGATTCGGAGCGCTCCACGAGCCGAGACGCGGGTTCAGCGTGTACGGACAGTACGGCTCGAAGCCGGGGAAGTTCGGCGGCAGCACCTGGCAGGTCGGGGTAGCTGTCCCGAATCCGCCGGCGGAGAGGGAGGTACGGCGGTCGAGCGCGTAGTTGACCGCCTGCCGGGCACGAACGTCGTCGAACGGCGGTACCCGCATGTTCAGGAACAGCTCGTTCGTCGCGCGGCCCGGGAAGACGTGCAGCTGCGTGGTGAACCGTGCCGCGAGCTGCGCGAGCGCATGCTCCGGCGGCGAGCCGTCGAGGTCGCTTTCGCCCCGCTCGACCCACGCAAGCCGCTGGGCGGGACTGCCGTGCAGCGTGACCAGGATTCGATCGGCGTAGCCGTCGGGCTGGGCAGCCGCCGACCACTCGTGAAAGGCCGGGTTGCGTGTCAGCAGGATCGACCGGCCCGGAAGGTAGCGCCGCACCTGGTACGGGCCCGTCGCGGGCGGGAGGCCGGGCGCCCTGGCGGCGGGAACCGCGGAGAAGAACGGGAGCGCGAGCTTGTAGAGGAAGTCGGGGTCGGGTGCCGTCAGCTTGATCGTGAGGGTTCGCTGCCCATCGTCCGCGACGATGCCTTGGGAGAGGTCACACGCGGCGGGCCGCTTGGCGCACGCAGCAGCGCCGGTAATGCCGGCGAAGTACGGAGCGCCTGGGCTCTTCAGGCGAAAGCCGCGCTCGACGCCTCGCCGGATGTCGGACGCGCGCACGAGCTTGCCGGTCGAATACCGGACCCCGCTGCGCAGGTGAAAGGTGTAGGCCCGGCCGCCGTCGGTCGGCGCCGGCACCGACGTCGCGAGATCCGGGACCACCGTGCCGCCGTCCAAGCCGCTCGTCCGCTTGAACGTCAGCAGCCCGTCATGGACCACGGTGACCAGCTCCCACGTCTGGGCGCTGTACGCCGTCGCGGGATCCATCGAATCGACCTCGGCGGGAGTCGTCGCGACGCGCAGCGTTCCGCCGCGGTGAGCGGCGCTGCCGGCACGAGAGGTCAGCCACACGCCGACCGGGGTCACGGCTACCCCACCCGGACCGTTCCCGACCGGCAACTCGTCGACGACCCGGTTCTGGCCGACGTCGATGCGCGAGAGCGTGTTCCCGAAGGTGTTGGCCACCCAGACGCTTCCGACACCGGCGGAAAGATCGCCCGGCCCCTCGCCGACCGGGATCGTGTTCGTGACGCTGTCGGTCGACGGATCGACACGCGAGACGGTGCCGTCGAGTGAGTTGGCGATCCAGACGGAGCCGAAACCGACGGCGACCCCGCTCGGCCCGTTGCCCACGAGGATCGCCTGCTGGGTCCCGCTTCTCGGGTCGAGTCGCGTCACCGTCGACGTCGAGCCGTCGGCGATCCAGACGGAGCCGAAACCGACGGCGAGCGCACTCGGCGCCGAGCCGGCGCCGAACGTCTTCAACGGCCTGCCTGTCAGCGCGTCCACCTCGCTCACCGTGTCGTCGAAGCGGTTGGCGACCCAGACCTTGTTGTGCGCGACCGCGACTCCGCTGGCGCCGTTGCCGACAGAGATCTCCTGGACGACCGAGTTCGACCTCGGGTTGATCCGGAGAAGCTTCCGGTCCTGGCTGCTGGTGACCCAGACGGCGCCGGAGCCGAAGGCGATCCCCGCGGGGTCGGGCCCTACGCGGATCGGCTCGACGGTCGTGTGCCGCGGGTCGACCCGGCTGATCGTGCCGTCGAGGGTGTTCGACACCCAGACCGAACCGGCGCCATACGCCAGCTTGCCCGGGCCAGCACCGACGGCGAGCTCGTCGGCGAATACCTTGCCCGTCCCGTCCAGGACCGCGGCGCTGTCGGCATCGACGCGGGCGAGCGCGTGTGCCGAGCCCGTCAGCTCTAGGGGCAGCACGACCGCGAACGCGAGCAGGCAGAGCAGCGCCGCGACGGCAACACCACGCCGCCTGCGGGAGCGGAGGAGCTCGTGTCTCGCCGATGCGAAGGCGACCCGAAGCCGCCGGCTGACGACGACGCGCCGCGGCTCCGGCGGCGTCTCGACGAGGACGTCGAAGGTACGAACGGGCTTTTCGAGACCCTTCAACCGCAGCTTCGCGCGCTCGCGGTACGCCAGCCCCTCGACGTGGCGGGCGAGATGGACGACTCCCTCGCTGGTCAGGACCTCGCCGGGACCGGCGACGCTGCAGAGCCGCGCCGCCAGATTCAGTGCGCCGCCCCGGAACCCATCTCCGACCGCCACCGCCTCACCCGAGTCGATCCCGATCCCGACGCGCAGCGGCAGGTCCGCGCTCGTGGCCTGGGCGAAGCGCTGCTGGAGGTCGACGGCCGTCCGTAGCGCCTGCCGGGCCGAGCCGAAAACCGCCAGCGCCTCGTCGCCGCGCAGCTCGACCAGCCTGCCACCGCCCCCCTCCACCGCCTCACGCGCGATCGCGGCGAACGCACCGGCCAGCCGAGCCGCGGCCTCGTCACCCCGCTCCTGGGTGAACTTCGTATAGCCACGGACGTCCGCGATCAGAAATGTCTGAACGCTGGGGGTCGCGATGAATCAGTTATAGCGGCGCCCAGCCTCGGCCGGACGTTTCGCGAGGTTTGCCGCGTTGTGTAAGTCGTGAGCCACGGCGGCCGGGTCTGGATCGCTCTCTGGACGGTCTACGTCGTCTGGGGCTCGACCTATCTCGGGATCGAGCTCGCGGGCGAGACGATGCCGGGCTTCTTCGGCGCCGGCGTGCGGTTCACGATTGCCGGGCTGCTGATGCTCGGGTTCATCGCGTGGCGGCGGGGCCGGAGCGCGCTGAAGGTTCGGCCGGCCGAGCTCGCCTCGGCGGCGGTCGTCGGCCTGCTCCTGCCCGGCGCGAACTCGATCCTCTTCATCACTGAGCAGAAGGTGCCGATCGGGTTGACCTCGCTGATCATCGCCGCGATCCCGCTCTGGGTGCTGCTACTGCGCCTGCTCGCCCGCGAGCGTCCCGACCTCATGTCGACGGTCGGGCTCCTGATCGGCTTCGGCGGGATCGTGCTGCTCGTCCATCCGGGTAGCGACACCGGCCCGCTGAGCTACCTGCTTCTGACTGTCGCCGGCTCGTTCATGTGGGCGCTCGGCTCGTTCCTCTCGCCGCGAATGCCCGTGCCCCGTGACCCGCTCGTCGCCACGGGCTACGAGATGCTCGCGGGCGGCCTCGTCCTGCTCGTGATCGGGCTCGTCGCCTACAGCCCCAGCGAGCTCGATCCCGGGCGCTGGTCGGGCCGCTCGATCTTCGGGCTCGTCTACCTGATCGTCTTCGGCTCGCTGCTCGGCTACAGCGCCTACGTGTGGCTGCTGGCGAACGCCCCGATCGCGAAGGTCTCGACGTACGCCTACGTCAACCCGGTGATCGCGATCGCGCTCGGAGTGGTCGTGCTCGACGAGTCGATCACCGTCCGCATCGTCATGGGCGCGCTGTTGATCCTCGCCGCAGTCGCGATCGTGCTCCAGCGGGAGAGCGCTTCAGAGGCCGGCGAGATCGTCGGGCCGGACCGGGACTCGTCTGAGCTCGCGCCCGCTCGCCGCGCGTAGCGCCGAGACGACGGCCGCCGTCGAGACGACCGTCGGTGGCTCGCCCACGCCCTTCGCCCCGTACGGCGCATCCGGCTCGGGATCCTCGACCAGCTCGGCGTCGACCGGCGGCATGTCGAGCGTCGTCGGGATCAGGTAGTCGGTGAAGCTCGCGTTCGTGATCAGGCCGTCTCGCGTCTGGATCTCTTCCATCAGCGCCAGCCCGAGGCCCTGCGCGGTGCCGCCCTCGATCTGGCCGTAAACCGCCTGCGGGTTGATCGCCTTGCCGATGTCCTGCGCGGCGCCGATCCAGACGACGCGCGAGAGGCCGAGGTCGACGTCGACCTCCGCGACGACGCGCATTGCCGCGCAGATGTAGGCGACGTGGACGCGATCGCCCGTCACCTGGCCGTTCTCCGGGTCGAGCGGGAACGTGCGGGAGTGGTGATACGTGCGCTCGAGGTCGACCTCACCGCCGGTCGCGCGGAACTCCTCCAACGCCCCCTGGCACGCGAGCCGAACCGCGCCCGCGGCCATCCACGTCAGGCGAGAGGCCGAAGCCGAGCCGGCCGACTCGACGCCGTCGGTCGAGCCCGCCGCGAGCACGACGTTCTCGGTCTCGAGCTCCGTCCGCGCCACCTGCAGGATCACGTCAGTCACGCCCTGGCCGACCTCGGCGGCGGCGCAGTGAATCTCGGCTGCGAGCCGCTCGTCGGCGCCGACCCACAGGCGCACTCGGGCCGAGCATGCATCGTCGAAGCCTTCCGAGTAGCAGACGTTCTTGAAGCCGACCGCGAAGCCGACCCCGCGCCGCACACCCTCGCCGCGCGTCGTGTTGCCCGCGCCGCCAGGCAGGCGGATCGGGTCGCGCGGGAGCTCCTCGGCCTCGGGAACCGGCAGCGCCGCCGCGCGGCGGATCACCTCTGCAACAGGCAGCGACCCGGTCACGCGCTGGCCGGTCGGCAGCGTGTCACCCGGCTCGAGCGCGTTCAGCAGCCGCAGCTCGACCGGGTCGATCTCGAGCGCGGCCGCGACCTTGTCCATCTGCGCCTCGTGCGCGAAGCACCCCTGCACCGCGCCGAAGCCGCGCATCGCGCCGCACGGCGGGTTGTTCGAGTAGACGCAGGTCGACTCGACCAGCGCGTTCGCGACCTTGTAGGGCCCGCAGGCGAACGCGGCCGCATTCGAGCAGACGGCAGCCGAGCTCGAGGCGTACGCGCCGCCGTCGAGCAGGATCCTCGCGCGAACGTTCACGAGGCGGCCGTCGCGGTTGGCGCGGTGCTCCATCCAGATCTTGGCCGGGTGCCGATGGACGTGGCCGACGAACGACTCCTCGCGCGTATAGACGATCTTCACCGGCCGCTCGGTGTGGAGCGCGAGCAGCGCGCCGTGGATCTGCATCGAGAGGTCCTCGCGCCCGCCGAACGCGCCGCCGACGCCGGCGAGATGGATGCGAACCTGCTCCTTCTCGAGGCCGAGGCAGGGCGCGACCTGGTCGCGGTCGACGTGCAGCCACTGGGTCGCGACGTAGACGTCGACGCCGCCCTCGCCGTCGGGGACCGCGAGCCCCGACTCCGGGCCGAGGAACGCCTGGTCCTGGATGCCCACCTCGTAGACCCCTTCGACCGAGACGTCGCCGGCCGTGTCTGGATCGCCGTGGCGGATCACCATCGTGCGCAGCACGTTCGGGCGCGCGTCCTCGCGGAAGCCGTGGCCCGCGGTCGGGTTCGCGTCGTGGATCGGCGGCTGCTCGGTCGCACGCTCCATGTCGACGACGGGCTCGAGCGGCTCGTACTCGACGCGCACCTGCTCGGCGGCGCGCCGCGCTTGCTCCGGGTGCTCGGCGGCGACGAGAACGACCGGCTCGCCGAAGTAACGTACGCGGTCGATCGCGAGGACGGGCTGGTCGGCGAACTCGAGGCCGTAGGTCTTCGCGCCAGGCACGTCGGCGTGCGTGAGCACTGCGTGGACGCCGGCCAGCGCGAGCGCCTGCGAGATATCGATCTCGACGATCCGCGCGTGCGCGTGCGGGCTGCGGACGGTGTGACCCCAGAGCATCCCGGCCGCGATCAAGTCGCTCGAGTAGGCGAACTTGCCGGTCACCTTCGGGACCGCGTCGGCGCGCTTGGCGACCTCGCCGACGCGACCGAGCTCGAGCTCCGTCGCGGTCGCTCCTTGTAACAGTCTGTTACTTGGTCGCTCGAACCCCGCGACCGCAGAGGGTTCGGGCGCAAAGCCTTCTTGCAACAGTCTGTTACCTGCCACCGGTCGCTCCGGCTGCGAGCCGCACCGCGTCGAAGATCTTCGCGTAGCCGGTGCAGCGGCAGAGGTTGCCGGACAGCGCTTCGCGGATCTCGTCGTCGCTCGGGGCCGCGTTGCGCTCCAGAAGGTCGGCCGTCGCCACGATCAGGCCGGGCGTGCAGAAGCCGCACTGCACAGCACCGGTATCCGCGAACGCCTCCTGCACCCGGTGCAGCTGCCCGTCCTGCGCGAGGCCCTCGACGGTGACGACGTCGTGCCCGTCGGCCTGCGCGGCGAGGACGAGGCAGGCGCACACGAGCGCGCCGTCGAGAAGCACCGAGCACGAGCCGCACTCGCCCTGCTCGCAAGCGTTCTTCGAGCCCGGCAGGCCGAGGCGCTCGCGCAGCGCGAAGAGCAGGCTTTCGCCCTCCCAGACCTCGGTCTCCTTGCGTTCACCGTTGACCGTGAGCGCGATCCTCATGCCAGACACCTTTCGAGCGCGCGCTCGGTGAGGATGCGTAACGCGTGGCGACGATAGCGGGCGGTGCCACGCACGTCGTCGAACGGGCTCGCTGCTGCGGCGACCCGCTCGGGGAGCTCGTCCCGCTCGGCGAGCGGCGCGGTGACGAGGCCCGAGACCGGCCCGGCCGACCCGAACGAGGCGCGCACCTCGTCCTCGTCGACGACGAGAGCGAGCGAGACGACCGCGATCACCATCGCGTTGCGCGGCCCGACCTTCATGAACGTCTGCCTCGGCCCGGGCGGGGCCAGGCGCACCGCGACGATCAGCTCATCCGGCTCGAGCGTGTTGCGCTTCGGCCCGACGAGGAACTCGCTCAGCGGGACCGACCGCGAGCCGCGCGGCGACGCGAGCTCGACCTCCGCGCGGTAGACCAGCAGCGGCGGCAGCGCGTCGCCCGCCGGCGAGGCGGTGCCGAGGTTGCCGCCGATCGTCCCGCGGTTGCGGATTTGCGGCCCGCCGACGGTGCGCGAGGCCTCGGCGAGCGCGCGCAAGGGCTCGGCCAGCCCCATCGCCTCGGTGTAGGTGAGGCCCGACCGGAGCCGCAGCGAGCCGTTCTCGCGTGCCCAGCCCCGCAGCTCCGGCACCTCGTTCAGGTTCAGCAATGCGGACGGCCGGGCGCGGTCGAAGTTGAGGTCGACCATCACGTCGGTGCCGCCCTGGATGGGCACCGCGTCCGGCCGTTCAGCCTTCAGGCGCAGAGCCTCTTCGAGCGAACGGGGGGTGAGCACCTCCACGACGGCAAATCTACTTCGACGCGGATAGGGTCGGCCCATGCCCGATCTCGCCCGACGGCTCGCGGTGGCGCGCGGGGACGAGCCCGCGGAGCTCGTCGTGCGCAGCGGCCGCGTCTTCTCCGTCTTCACCCGCGAATGGCTCGAGACCGACGTCGCGATCGTCGACGGCCACGTCGCCGGGCTCGGCGAGTACGAGGGCGCGGAAGAGCTCGACGCCTCAGGCCGCTTCATCGTCCCGGGCTTCGTGGATGCGCACATGCACCTCGAGTCCTCGAAGCTGCTCGTCGACGAGTTCGCGCGCCTTGTGCTCCCGCTCGGCACGACAACCGTCGTCGTCGATCCGCACGAGATCGCGAACGTGCTCGGCACCGACGGCGTGCACTGGCTGCTCGACGTCTGCGGCATGCTGCCGCTCGACGTCTACTTCATGGCTTCGTCGTGCGTGCCTGCGTCCGTGTTCGAGTCGCCACGGCGGCCACTCTCGCCGGGCGACCTCGAGGGCCTCCTGCGCCGCCGCCGCGTGATCGGCCTCGCCGAGATGATGAACTTCCCCGGCGTCGTCTCCGGCGACGATCACGAGCTGGCGAAGCTGCGGCTCCCGGGCGCCGAGCACGTCGACGGTCACGCGCCGAGCCTCGTCGGCAAGCCGCTCAATGCGTACGCCGCGGCCGGGATCTACTCCGACCACGAGGCGTCGACGCTCGAGGAAGGTCGCGAGCGGCTGCGCGCCGGCATGTGGCTGTTGATCCGCGAGGCCTCCGCGGCGCGCAACCTGCACGCGCTGCTGCCACTCGTGGGCGAGTACGGCCCGGCCCGCATCGCCTTCTGCACCGACGACCGCGAGCCCGAGCACGTCGCCGAGGACGGGCACGTCAACTCGATGGTGCGCGACGCCGTCGCGGCCGGAATTGCACCTGAGGACGCGCTCGTGCTGGCGACGCTCAACGCGGCGACCTGGCACGGCCTGCGGCACCTGGGCGCGATCGCGCCGGGCTACCAGGCCGACCTGCTGGTGCTGCCCGACCTCGAGTCATTCGTCCCCGAGACGGTACTCAAGCGCGGGCAGCCGATCGGCGAGATCGACCGGCCGGCCGTGCCCGATTGGGTCAAGCACACGGTCCGCGTCCGCCACGTCGCGGCGCGCGACTTCACGATTCCGTGGGAGGGCGGCCGAGCGCGCGTGATCGGTGTGATCCCCGACCAGATCGCGACCGAGGCGCTCGTCGAGGAGCCGACTGTCGTGGACGGCCACGCGATCGCCGACGTCGAACGCGACCTCGCCAAGATCGCGGTCGTCGAGCGCCACCTGGGCACCGGGCGGCAGGCGGTCGGCCTCGTCCGCGGGTTCGGCCTGCGCACCGGCGCGCTCGCCTCGACCTTCGCGCACGACGCGCACAACATCGTCGTCGTCGGCATGGACGACCAGGACATGGCCCGCGCGGTCGCCAGGCTGGCCGAGATCGGAGGCGGGGTGGTCGTGGTCGAGGACCGCGGCGTCCGCGCGGAGCTGCCGCTCCCGATCGCGGGGCTGATCTCCGAGGCGCCGCTCGACGAGGTCGTGGCCGCCAGCCGCGGCTGCATCGAGGCGGCCGCGAAGCTCGGCTGCACGCTCCCGTCGCCCTTCCAGACGATGTCGTTCCTCGCGCTCTCGGTGATCCCGAGCCTGAAGATCACCGACCGCGGACTCGTCGACGTCGACCTTTTCGAGCTCGTGCCGCTACGGGCGTGAAACGGCTCTTCCGCAACACCCACGTCGTCGTCATGGACGACGCCGGCACCGAGCACGAGGACGGCTGGGTGCTGGTCGAGGACGGCGTGATCGCCGCGACCGGCGGGGGCGAGGAGCCGGAAGCCGAGGAGCGCGTCGACCTCGCCGGCGCGGTCGTGACGCCCGGCCTGATCAACACGCACCATCACCTGTACCAGACGCTCACGCGCGCGCGGGCGCAGGAGGCCGACCTGTTCGCGTGGCTGAAGGCGCTCTATCCGGTCTGGGCACGCCTCGACGAGGAGTCCGAGCACGCCGCCGCTCGAACCGGGCTGGCCGAGCTCGCGCTCTCGGGCTGCACGACCGTGTTCGACCACCACTACGTCTTCCCGCCCGGCGGCGGCGACCTGATCGAGGCCGAGCTGACTGCGGCGCGCGAGCTCGGCGTGCGCCTGATCCCGTCGCGCGGCTCGATGGACCTCGGCGAATCGGTCGGCGGCCTCCCACCGGACTCGCTGGTCGAGAACGCCGACGATGTGCTCGCCGAGACCGAGCGGCTCGCCGCGCGCTACCCGGAGCTCGTCGTCGCGCCGTGCTCGCCGTTCTCGGTCACCGGCGAGCTGATGCGCGATTCGGCCGACCTCGCCCGCCGGCTAGGGCTGGCCCTGCACACGCACCTCGCCGAGACCGTCGAGGAGGAGGCGTACTGCCAGGAGCTCTACGGCTGCCGCCCGGTCGAGTACCTCGAGCAGCTCGGCTGGCTCGACGGCGACGTCTGGTGCGCGCACTGCGTGCACCTCTCCGGCGCCGACATCGCGCGCTTCGGCGAGACCGGGACCGGCGTCGCACACTGCCCGACCTCGAATCTACGGCTCGGAGCGGGGGTCGCGCCGGTGCGCGTGCTCCTCGACGCGGACGTGCGGGTCGGGCTCGGCGTCGACGGCTCGGCCTCGAACGAGCGTGGCGATCTCTTCCTGGAGGTCAAGCAGGCGTTGCTCGTCGCCCGCGGCCGCGGCGGGCCGGAGGCGCTGACTGCCCGCGAGACGCTGCGGCTCGGCACCCGCGGAGGCGCAGCCGTGTTGAAGCGCGACGACCTCGGCTCGCTCGAGCCGGGCAGGAGCGCCGACCTGGCGATCTGGAGAACCGACGGCCTGGAGCTAGGCGGCGCCGACGACCCAGTCGCCGGGCTCGTGCTGAGCGGTCCGCACCGCGTCGACCGGCTCGTTGTCGCGGGTGAGGACGTGGTTCGCGAAGGCCGGCTCGTCCGCGCCGACGAGCGCGAGATCGCGCAGGAGCACCGGCGCGTGGCGGAGAAGTTCTCCGCATGAGCGTCTCGCTCTCCACGCACGTCCTCGACACCGAGCGCGGGAGCCCCGGGAGCGGCGTGCGCGTCGAGCTGCGCCGCGGCTCGGAGATCGTGGCGAGCGCCGAGACCGACGGCGACGGCCGCGCGCAGCTCGCCGACGGGCTCGATCCCGGCCACTACAGCCTCGCGTTCGAGCCGCCCTCGCCCTACTTCCGCCGCGTCGAGCTGGAGCTCGCGCTGGACGACGGCCACCATCACGTGCCGCTCCTCGTCTCCTCGTTCGGATGCGTGACCTACCGCGGCAGCTGAGCGCCGAGCAGCTCGCGGAGCTGTTCGAGCGGAGGACGCGCTTCGTCGAGCGGCTCGCGGAACGGGAGGATCCGCTCCGCAGCGCGCCCGCGGTGGTCGCCGAGCTCGACGAGGCGGAGAAGCTCGAGGCCGTGAACGCCCACCCCGCGATCGGCGCGCGCGGGCTCTCGGCGAGGTCGGCCGAGGAGCAGGGCGCGGATGCCGATCCGGTGATTGCGACCGAGCTCGCCTACCTGAACCAGGTCTACGAGGAGAAGTTTGGCTTCCGTTTCGTCGTCTTCGTCGACCGCCGACCCAAGAGCGAGATCCTCGAGGTGCTGCGTGGCCGGCTCGAGCGGACCCGCGAGGAGGAGATCGAAACAGCGCTTGCGGAGCTCGTCGCGATCGCGCGCGACCGCTGGGAGCGCGACGCCTGATGGACCCGTACGCGAACGAGTGGCTCCAGTTCCTGGCGCGCTGGCTCCACGTCGTCGCGGGGATCGTCTGGATCGGGACGTCGTTCTACTTCGTCGCACTCGACAACCACCTGCGGGCGCCCGCCTCGCGCGACGACGGCGAGCGCGGCGTCGGCGGCGAGACCTGGGAGATCCACGGGGGCGGCTTCTACCGGATCGAGAAGTACCAGGTCGCGCCCCCGCGGCTGCCCGACCTCCTGCACTGGTTCAAGTGGGAGGCGTACACGACGTGGCTCTCGGGCTTCGCGCTGCTCGTCGTCCTCTACTACTTCAACGCGGGCACGTACCTGGTCGAGCCTGCTGGACCGCTCGGGACCGGCTGGGCAATCGCGGTGAGCGTTGTGCTGCTCGCCGTTGCATGGGTCGTGTACGACGTGCTCTGCCGGCTGCTGCGGAACGAGCTCGTGCTGGCCGCGGCGCTGCTCGCGCTGACGACGCTCGCTGCGTGGGGCGCGGACGAGCTGTTCGCCCCGCAGGCCTCGTACCTCCAGGTCGGCGCGATGCTCGGGACGATCATGGTCGCGAACGTCTTCTTCGTGATCATCCCCGCGCACCGTGGGCTGATCAGGGCGAAGGAGGCCCATCGCGAGCCGGACCCCGGGCCTGCGCTGCGGGCGAAGCAGCGCTCCGTGCACAACAACTACCTGACGCTGCCCGTCGTCTTCGCGATGCTGAGCAATCATTTCCCGACCGCCTACGGGCACAGCTACGCGTGGCTCGTGCTGGTCGCGCTCATGGCGGTCGGCGCGTGGATCCGGCACTTCTTCAACCTGCGGCACGCGGGACGCAACGTCTGGTGGATCCCGGTCACTGCCGCGCTCGGCATCGCTGCGGTGGCCGTGGCCATTCGCCCGTCTGGCGACCCGGGTCGAGCGGTCGCCGCGGGCAGTGTGTCCTTCTCGCGAGCGCGCACGATCGTGCAGGCGCGTTGCGTGCCATGCCATTCGGCGCACCCGACGAAGGTGGCAGCGGCGCCGCTGGGGATCAAGCTCGACACCGGCGAGCAGATGCGCGCCCAGGCGTCGACCATCTCACGCGCGGCGGTCCAGTCGCAGACGATGCCGCTCGGCAACGCGACCGGCATGACCACGGACGAGCGCGCCGAGCTGGGCGCGTGGATCCGCGCCGGCGCGGAGATCAAGTAGGTTCGCCGGATGCTGGAGATCGTGTCCGGTGAGTTCCGATTCGCTGGGCGTCTCGAGGAGGAGGCCGCGCCGGCCACCGTCGCCGACTTTCGCCGGCTGCTGCCGCTCGAGAGCCGGATCATCCACGCGCGCTGGAGCGGCGAGTCGTGCTGGATCCCGTTCGGCGAGCTCGACGTCGGCTTCGGCCCGGAGAACGCGACCTGCTACCCGGCACCCGGGCAGCTGCTCTTCTACCCGGGCGGCGTGAGCGAGACGGAGATCCTGTTCCCGTACGGACCGACCGCATTCGCGAGCAAGGCCGGGTTGCTGGCGGGAAACCATTTCGCGACGGTCGTCGAGGGCGTCGAGGCACTCGGCGAGCTGGGCCGCAAGGTGCTCTGGGAGGGCGCCCAGCCGCTTCGAATCACCGAGAGCTAGCCGCCAAGAGAAGGGTCCACACCCCACCCTTTGGGTGGGATGAGAGGTTCCACCCGCCGCCCACTGCGAGCGTATCGCTCGACTCCGCGCGCGTCTGTGACTCGTTTGCGCCGACGGTGTGACTACTCGTCCACAGGCCCCGCGAGCCGCGCGAGGGCTCCGGCGAGGACCTCCACGGCGAGCTCGACGTCCTCGGCCGCCGAATGCTCGTCGGGCGAGTGGCTGATCCCGCCGTTCAGGCTGCGGACGAACAGCATCGCGCTCGGGACGCCCGCCGCGGCCAGGACGCCCGCGTCGTGCCCGGCGCCCGACGAGAGCTCCACCGGCACCAGCCCACGCCGGTCGAGCTCCTCGCGCAGCACGCCCGTCGGCCCGTCCGCCATCGCGACCGCCGCCGCCCGCGACGGCTCCGCGGGCACCACCGCACACAGCCGCTCGAGCCGCTCGTCGTCGGGCGCGCGCAAGTCGACGCTCAGCACCACTCGCCCAGGTATCACGTTCGGCGCTCCCGGCTCGACCGCGAGCCGGCCGACCGTCGCGACCGCGCCGTCGACCGCGGCCGCCGCGTCGCGAACGCGCAGCACGAGCTCGGCCGCCGCGACGAGGGCGTCGTCGCGTGCCGCCATCGGTGTCGTCCCCGCATGCCCTTCGCGACCCTCGACCACGACTTCGCCGCGCGCCGTCGCCGCGATTCCCGTCACCACGCCCAGCGCCGCGCCCGCCGCCTCGAGCCTGGGCCCCTGCTCGACGTGCAGCTCCAGGAAGGCCGCGGGAACCTGCCCGAAGCCCGCGGCGCACACCGCGCGCGAGCCGACGCAGCCGCGCCCCCTACACCCTTCCTCGTCGCGGAAGGCCACGACCACCAGCGTCCGCTCCTGCTGCCCCGCCCGCTGGACCGCCTCGAGTCCGCCGACCACGCCGAGAGCGCCGTCCAACCGCCCCCCGTTGGGAACCGAGTCGAGATGCGACCCGGTCCAGACCTCTGCGAGCTCAGGCCTCCGCCCCGCCAGCCGGCCGAAGAGATTGCCGGCGGCGTCGGCCTCCACCCCGAGCCGCGCCTCCCGCATCCACCCGGCGACAAGCGCGTGCGCCTCGTCCTCCTCGGGGCTCCCGCCGAGCCGGTTCGCGCCGGGACCGCCGCCGATCGCGTAGAGCTCGTCGAGGCGCTCGCCGACACGCACGGCCGAAGCCTACGACCGCAGCGGCCGGAGCAGTTGCACGCCCGCCAGCGGGAAGACCGCGGCGACCGCGAACCCGACCCGCCACGAGCTGGCCGCGACGATCGCCGCGAACGCCGGCGGCACGATCGCCCCGGCCGCCGCGAGCGCGCTCTGCTGCATCCCGAGCGCCGCCCCGCTGCGACTCCGCCCCGCGATCTCCGCGGCGGCCGTGAACGACAGCCCGTTCCACGCCATCGCGAGCCCGCCCGCCAGAACGAACGCGGGGAGAAGCACGACGAGCGGCGCAGCGAGCGCAATCGCTGCCACAGCGAGCGTGACGCTGCTGCCGAGCCCGACCAGGAGCAGCGGCTTTATCCGCGAGCCGACCCGGTCCGACCAGCGGCCGCCGCCGATGCGGAGCACCGCGGCCACGACCTGCACGCCGCCGAGCACGCCCGCGGCCGCACCGGCGGAGAGCCCGCGCTCGTCGTGCAGGAACAACACCAGGAAGCCGGTGATCGCGAGCTGGGCGACGAGATAGAAGCTGCTTCCGACACAGAGCAGCCATAGCCGACGGTCGCGCAACGTCGCCCCGAGCCCGCGCGGCTCGAGCACGTCCGCCTCCACCTCGCGCTCGCGGATCACGGCCACGCCGAAGAGCGCCCCCACGACGCACATCGCCGCCAGGAAGAAGAACGCCGCCCGCACGCCGAGCTGCGGCAAGACCAGTGCCGCAACGAGCCCGCCGAGCGGGATCGCCGTCTGCCGCACGCCCAGCGCGAACCCGCGCTCGGCCGCGGGGAACCACTGCATCACCGCCCGCCCGCTCGCCGCGTTCACGCTCGCGCCGGCCGCACCCGCGAGCGCGAGCAGGAGCACGAGGGCCCAGAACCCGCCCGCGTACCCGCTCGCGACGAGCGCTCCCGCGCACCCGAGCAGGCCCGCGCCGAGCACCAGCCGCTCGCCCGCCCGGTCGGCCAGCAGCCCCCACGGGAGCAGCGTCAAGAGCGACCCGACCCAGACCCCGTCGAGCACGAAGCCGACGCGAACGAGGCTCAGCCCGTGCGCGTCACGCAGCGCCGGCGCAAGCACCGGCAAGCCGATCAGGACCGCGGAGAAGGAGGTCTGAGCCGCGGTGCCGGCGGCCAGCACCAGCCACCGGTAGCGGTTCAGAGGCCGAACGGGTTGAACGGCTTCGGGCTCGTCGAGACGATCACGCTCTTCGTCTCGAGGTACGAGTCGAGCGTCTCGAGCCCGAGCTCGCGGCCGAAGCCGGACTGCTTGTAGCCGCCGAAGGGGATCCCCGGGAAGGCGGTGTAGGGCGTGTTGATCGCGACCGTGCCGGACTTGATGCGCGAGGCGACGCGGTGGCCGCGGGCCGGATCCCCGGTCCAAACGGTCGCGAAGAGGCCGTATTTGACCGCGTTTGCGAGCTTGACCGCCTCCTTCTCGTCCGCGAAGGGGATGATCGTCACGACCGGGCCGAAGATCTCCTCCTGGGCGACGAGCGAGTCGTTCGTGACGCCCGCGATCACCGTCGGCGGGTAGAACGCGCCCGGCCCGTCGTCGGGCTCGCCGCCCGTGACGATCTCGGCCTTCTCCTTCCGCGCAGCCTCGACGAAGGCGTGGACCTTGTCGCGGTGAGCGGTCGAGATCAGCGAGCCGACCTGCGTCTCCGCGTCGAGCGGATCCCCGACCGTCAGCCTTCCGGCGGCCCCGGCGAACTGCGAGACGACCTCGTCGTAGACGGACTGCTCGACCAGGACGCGCGACCGGGCCTCGCAGCTCTGGCCTGCGGAGTAGTAGATCGCCCAGACCGAGCTCGGAATCGCGTCCGCGAGATCCGCGTCGGCGAAGATCAGGTTCGGGCTCTTGCCTCCGAGCTCGAGGATCAGCCTTTTGATCGGGTCGGAGGCGAGCTTCATGATCTCGCTCCCCGTCTTGGTCGACCCGGTGAACGCGACCTTGTCGACGCCGGGGTGGCGAACGAGGTGCGCGCCGGTCGTCGGGCCGTCGCCCGGAACGACATTGACGACGCCGGGCGGAATTCCGACCTCGGTCGCGAGCTCGCCGAGCCTGAGGGCCGTCAGCGGCGTTGCCGGATCCGGCTTCAGCACGACCGAGCACCCCGCCGCGAGCGCCGGCGCGAGCTTCCACGTCGCCATCATCAGCGGGTAGTTCCAGGGCACGATCGCGCCGCAGACGCCGACCGGCTCCTTCAGCGAGTAGTAGAGGAGTGAGCCGCCGATCGGGTTCGAGCGGCCGCCGATTGACGAGATCGCAGCGGCGAAGAAGCGGAAGTTCTCGATCGCCTGCGCGATCTCGGCTTTGACCGAGGAGATCGCCTTGCCGACGTTGCGAGCTTCGAGCTCGGCGAGCTCCTTGCGGTTCGCCTGGATCGCGTCGGCAAACGCGTGCAACAGACGCGACCGCTCGGTGGGCGGGGTCTTTCGCCAGTCGCCGGCAAGGGCCGCCTGTGCGGCCGCAACGGCACGGTCGACGTCCTCGGGACCGCCCATCGCGGCGCGCCCGAGCGACTCGCCGGTCGCGGGCTCGGTCAGCTCGCGCGGCTCGCCACCCTGGTCGCGTTCGCCGTTGATGAAGAGGCCGTAGTCGCGTTCCGTCGAGACCGCCATCGCGGCCGGAGCCTAGCGGGTTTCTCCCTGCATTCAGGCGGGCACAACGGCCCAATGAGCGAACCCCATGCCGTCCAGGTGGAGGCCGCGCGGATCCCCGACCGGGACCGCCTGCTGCAGGAGCTCCGCGAGGCCGGGCTCGAAGCCCGCGCCGTCGACGAGGTCGGCATCGAGGTTGTGTGCGGCGACACCGAGGAAGCCTCAGATGAGCTGATCGCCCTCGCCGAGGACGCGATCACGCGGATCGGCGCGCCGTTCGTGCCGCAGAAGCACGAAGGCACGATCTACATCCGGCCTCCTACGAGCTAGACCGCTCGAACAGCGCCGCTTGGCCCTGGCCGACACCGACGCAGAGTGTCGCGAGGCCGTACCGCCCGCCGCGGCGGCGGAGCTCGTGCAGCAGCGTCACGACCAGTCGCGCCCCGCTCATCCCGAGCGGATGGCCGAGCGCGATCGCGCCGCCGTTCACGTTCACCTTCTCCGGATCCAGCCCGAGCTCGCGAATGACGACGAGGCTCTGCGAGGCGAAGGCCTCGTTCAGCTCGACGAGGTCGATGTCGCCGACCTCGACCCCTGCGCGTGCGAGCACCTTCCGCACGGCCGGGATCGGGCCGATGCCCATCACGCGCGGGTCGACGCCGGCGACGGCAGCCCCGGCGAACGACCCGAGCGGCTCGGCGCCCAGCTCGCGGGCCTTGTCCTCGGAGGCGATCACGACGGCCGCGGCGCCGTCGTTGAGGCCGCTCGAGTTGCCGGCGGTGACCGTGCCGTCCTTTCGGAATGCGGGCTTCAACGCCGCCAGCTTCGCCTCGTCCGTGTCCGGGCGCGGGT
>JAWVDY010000211.1:0-4628 GCA_033856995.1 Gaiellaceae bacterium | reverse complement strand
GCGCCACGATCGAGCGTGAGCAGAGCGATGCCGTGGCACGTATCCGCGCCGCCGTGCCCGGAGCTCGGATCACCTGGCGCTACCAGGTCGTCTTGAACGGGCTCGCGGTCGTCGCTCCGGCCGACGCGGCCGCGCGCATCGCCGCTCTGCCGGGAGTGCGGGCGGTGCAGCCGAGCGTCCGCTACCACCGTTCGCTCTACCGCAGCCCGCAGGTGATCGGCGCGCCGCAGGTCTGGGGGCCCACGCTTGCGACTGCCGGAGACGGGATCAAGATCGGCGTGATCGACGACGGCGTCGACCGGACGCATCCGTTCTTCTCGCCGGCCGGCTTCGCCATGCCGCCCGGCTACCCAAAGGGGAACCGGGCCTTCACGACGGCGAAGGTGATCGTCGCGCGCTCGTTCCCGCCCCCGGGCGCGAACTGGGCCTACGCAAAGCTCCCATTCGACCCGCGGGAGTCCGAGCACGGCACCCATGTCGCCGGAATCGCCGCCGGCGATCACGGCACGACCGCGGACGGCGACAGCGGCCCGGTCAAGGTCTCCGGGATCGCGCCGCACGCGTACATCGGCAACTACCGCGTCCTGACGATCCCCACCGGCGCCTTCGGCCTGGACGGCAACTCGCCCGAGATCGTCGCCGGGATCGAGCAGGCGGTCCGCGACGGCATGAACGTCATCAACCTCTCGCTCGGCGAGCCCGAGATCACCCCGTCGCGCGACATCGTCGTGCAGGCGATCGACGCGGCGGCCGACGCCGGCGTCGTGCCCGTGATCGCGGCGGGCAACGACTACGACTCGCTCGGCCCCGGCTCGATCGACTCACCCGGCTCCGCGCCGAAGGCGATCACCGCGGCCGCGGCCACGAAGAGCGACGTGATCGCCCCCTTCTCCTCCGGAGGACCGACGCCCGTCTCGCTAGAGCTCAAGCCGGACGTCACCGCGCCCGGCGTGAGCATCCTCTCCTCGGTACCGGCCCACGTGGGCTCGTGGCGCTACCTCGACGGGACGAGCATGGCCGCGCCGCACGTCGCCGGTGCCGCCGCGGTGCTGCTGCAGCGCCACCCCGGCTGGACGACTGCACAGGTGAAGTCGGCCCTCGTCTCGACCGGGAGCCAGGTACACGGAGCCACCGGCGCGGTGCCGCCGACGCGCGAAGGCGGCGGGATGATCTGGCTTCCGCGCGCCGACCAGCCGTTGCTCTTCGCCCGGCCGGCGAGCCTGTCCTACGGGCTCCTCCGGCGGGGCCGCAGCCGCACGCTGACGCTCGCGCTCGGCGACGCCGGCGGAGGCGCGGGCGCCTGGCGCGTGTCGTTCCGCCGGTTCGGGCGCGGGCCGGGCGTCTCTCTGCGCGCACCCGGGACCGTCACCGTGCCGGGCCGGCTGGCCGTGACGGTTACCGTCGCCCGCAGAGCTGCCGCGCGTGACGTGAGCGGCTTCGTCGTCCTCAGCCGCGGCGGCGCGACGCGCCACTTCCCTTTCTGGCTGCGCGCGACCGTGTCCCGGCTCGCAAGCGAGGGCCGGACGCTCCTGCGACGTCCAGGCCTCTACCGCGGTAACACGCGCGGGCGGCCGGCGCGCGTCTCCTCGTACCGCTACCCGGCCGCGCCCGGCCCGGTCGGCATGACCGAGCAGCTACGCGGCCCCGAGCAGGTCTTCCGCTTCGTCATCCGCAGGCGGCTCGCCAACGCGGGTGCGGTTGTCGTCTCACAGGCGGCGGGCTCGCACATCTCGCCGCGCCTTGTCCGCGCCGAGAGCGAGGACCGCCTGGCCGGCTACCCAGGGCTGCCGATTCGCCTGAACCCCTACCAGCCGAACTACTTCGGGCTCGAGCCCGCCGTGGGCGTCTTCCGCCCGGCGCCCGGCGCCTACGACGTCGTCTTCGACACGCCAAACCGCAGCGCCGCCGGTGCGTACGTGTTCCGCTTCTGGGTGAACGACGTCACGCCGCCGGCCGTGCGTCTGCTCACGCGGACGGCGGCTCGCGGCGGGCGCCTCACGCTTCGCGTCACCGACCGAGGCTCTGGCGTCGATGTCTCGTCGCTGCTCGCGGTGGTCGACGGCGGCTACAAACGCATCGTCTACTTCCCTACCCGTGGGCTCGCGCAGGTCGGGCTCGGAGCCGTCCGGCCCGGTCGCCACCGGCTCGTGTTCACCGCGTCGGACTACCAGGAGTCGAAGAACAACGAGAACGCCGATGCGACGCTGCCGAATACACGCCGCCTGAGTGCGTCGTTCACAGTGCGTTAGTTCCGGCGGTCGTAGTCCTCGATCGTCGGGAGCTGGTCGAGGTCGCGCTCGACGCTCGCGGCGAAGTCGTCCGTGTCGCTGCGCAGAATCGTCAGCTGCGACTTGCGCTTTGCCCGGTCACGCTTTCGGCGGGCCTCGGAGCCGAGCCGTTCGCTGAGCCGGGGCCATTCGGCACCGATCACGACAGCGACGGCACACACGAGCAAGGCGAGAGACAGCCAGCTCACGACAGCCATACTACCCACGCTAAACCGGGCGCAAGGAGCAGCCGATAACGCCCTCGTGAACACCGCGCTCGTGATCCCGTACTTCGCCTTCTGGGCGACGGTGATGCGAGCGCTCTTCGTCCGGGCCCAGCTCCTGCCGGCGACCTGCGCCCGCTGCGGGATGCAGTACGAGCGCCGCGCCCTCGGCGAGCCCGTCTGCACCTGCGGGCACTAGCGAATCGGCTCGCGGAGGAGGGCTGCGTACGGCACGCCGCTCGCCGGGTCGGTGTAGACCGCCCTGTAGAGCAGCGGTCGCGTCACCGGGTGGTCGGTAAACGTGAAGGCACCGCCGCTCAGGGCCGCCCGCCCAATCGCCTTCCGCGGCTCGCCCGGGCGCTCCCGGTAGAGCGTCACGCTGCCGGATGGCGTCGCCCGGACGCGGCCCTCGATGACCACGCCGTCGCCCTGGTCTGTGGCTTCGATCGTCACCTTGGTCACCGGTCGACGCGGTGCCCTGAACCAGCGGAGTCCATCCGGTCCGCCGAGGAGCAGGTCGCGAGCGCCGTGCGGCGCCACCGCGAGGGCGGCGAGCCAGCCGTCGAGCTCGATGTGGCTCTTGCCGTGGACGATCGTCCCGGCCCAGACATAGCCGCTGCGGGTGAGACCCAGGTCGTCCGAGCCGACCCACTCGTTCGCCGCAACCTCGGGCCCGGTTGGCGGGAGGGCGAGGCTCGTGACGAGCGCGCGGTCGAGCACGAACTTCGAGCTCGCGAACTTCCGGCGAACCGCGAGCGTCACCGGTGTCGAGCCGAAGGAGATGAGCGAGTCGGTCCAGGCCGCGTTCAGGGAGCCACCCGGGCTGAGCCCCGCGAACACAGGACCGAGCGGGTAGTCGCCGATGCCGGCGTCGAGGCCGAAGCCGGTCCAGGTTCGCTTGTCCGGATACCACTCGATCGTGCCGAGCACCCCTCGATAGCCGTACGCCTCGACCACATGGACCGTGTCGCCGAAGAGCACGGGCGCGGCAGGCGGCGGCACGAGACTCTTGGGGAAACCCTCCTGGGTGATCCGCTTCGTCGTGATCCGGCCCTTCGGGTCCACGCGGGCGAACAGGAGCCGGCTGTTCAGAGACAGTCCGTTCCAGCGCGTGTAGGCGAGGATCGGTAGACCTGCGTGATCGAGCGCGAGGCCCGGCCAGCCGAGGCGGAATTGCGGCGCGAGGCCTCCGGCGATATGCATCGTCTGCCAGCCCACCGAGCGGCGCCGCACGAGCAGGAGCGTCCTGCTGTCGGCGTTCTCGACGAGCGCGACCGGCCCGGCCGCGCCGATGGAGAAGGCCGTCACCGTCGAGCCCGCAGGCACTGATGCAGCGCGCGCCTGAACCCACCGGCCGGCCACGGAGCGAGTGGCCACGACGAGCGTCGAGCCGCGAACGAACGCCACCGACGGCGTCCCTCTTGCGTCTAGTGAGAGGTAGCCGTCCTGGACCCCGCGCGCAACGACCTCCGCCGAAGCGCTGCCGGCCGCGACGAAGGCGATCGCAAAGGCCAGCGCGGCCGAGCGGATCATCCTGCCGCGAGCTTACCTTGCGTACTCCGTCACGACGGGACTAGGCTTCCCGCGGGGCGCAAGCCCCGTCTATGCGGAACCGCTGACCACCACTCGCGTTCTCGTTCCTTCGGTAGGGGGTTCTCCGCATGCACAGTCCTCGCGGCACGCTTGCCGCCCGCACGATCACGAAGTCCTTCGGCGAGACCGTCGTCCTCGACGGCCTCTCGCTCTCGGTCACGCCCTCGAGCCGGATCGGGGTCGTCGGACCGAACGGGATCGGCAAGTCGACCCTGCTGCGCGTGCTGGCCGGGCTCGAGGAGCCGGACTCGGGCTTCGTCAGCCGCGAGCCGCCCGACCTCACGGTCGCCTACCTCGTCCAGGAGCGGGAGGTCGAGACGCTCTCCGGCGGCGAGGCCTCGCGGCGGAACCTCGAGGCGATCCTGGCCGCCGACGCCGACGTGCTGCTGCTCGACGAGCCGACGAACGACCTCGACTTCGCCGCACTCGAGCTGCTCGAGCGCTTCGTCGACTCACACCACGGCGGAATCGTCGCCGTCTCGCACGACCGCGCCTTCCTCGAGCGAATGACGAGCATCGTCAAGTTCGAGGCCGAGACGCGGGA
>JAWVDY010000210.1:0-3256 GCA_033856995.1 Gaiellaceae bacterium | reverse complement strand
CTCGTCGCCTCGTCGAGGACGAGGATCGGCGGGTTGCGCAGGACGGTGCGGGCGATCGCGATCCGCTGCTTCTCGCCGCCCGAGAAGCGGTACCCGCGCTCGCCGACGACCGTGTCGTACCCCTCGGGCAGGGCCGCGATCACCTCGTGGATGCGCGCAGCTTCGGCCGCCGCCTCGATCTCGTCGTCGGTCGCGTCGGGCTTGGCGAAGCGGAGGTTCTCGCGCACCGACTCGTGGAAGAGGTACGTCTCCTGGGAGACGACGCCGACGAGGTCGGAGAGCGCCTTGAAGCTGAGGTCGCGGATGTCGACGCCGCCGATCGTGACGCGGCCCCGGGTCACGTCGTAGAGCCGCGCGGTCAGGTAGCCGAGCGTCGTCTTGCCCGAGCCGGTCTCGCCGACGAGCGCGGTCGTCGTCCCTGCCGGCACGCTGAACGACACGTCCTCGAGCGTCCACTCCTCGTCGTAGCGGAACCAGACGTGATCGAAGACGACGTCGCCGGCCTCACCTTCGCCGAGCGCGTCGGGCCGCTCCTCGATGTCGATCGGCTGGTCTAGGTACTCGAAGATCCGGTCGAAGAGCGCGAGCGAGGTCTGCACGTCGAGGCCAACTCCGAGCAGCGAGCCGACCGGGAAGAAGAGCCGCGTCTGCAGGGTCGTGAACGCCACGAGCACCGGGATCGAGATCGCCGCCGATCCGCCGGCCAGGGCCAGGCCGCCGAACCAGTAGACGGCTGCGGGCATGACCGCGAAGCTGGTCTGGATCGATGCCATCACCCACCGCCCCGCCATCCGCTGGCGCACCTCGAGAGCGGCGAGGCGGAGCGAGTCCGCCTCGAAGCGGTCGGCGAGCTCGTCGCCGCGGCCCATCGTCTTGCCGAGCAGGATCCCGGAGACCGACAGCGACTCCTGGACGAGGCTCGAGATGTCGGCGAGCGTCTCCTGCGTGGTCTTGGCGATCCGGCGCCGCTCGTTCCCGACGCGGCGCGTCAGCAGGACGAAGAACGGGATCAGCGCGAAGGCGAACAGCGCGAGCTTCCAGTTCAGGAAGAGCATGCCGACCATCGTCGCCGCGACCGTCGTCACGTTCGAGGCGATCGACGTCGCCGTGTTCGTGACGACGTTCTGGACCCCGCCGATGTCGTTCGAGATCCGCGACTGCACCTCGCCCGTGCGCGTGCGCGTGAAGAAGGCGAGGGACAGGCGCTGGAGGTGGCGGAAGACCGCGGCGCGCAGGTCGTGCATCACACGCTGGCCGACCTGGTTCGATAGCAGCGTCTGGAACACGCCGAGCGCGCCCGTCACGACCGCGATCGCGATCATCCCGCCCGCGTTCAGCGACAGCGACCGCGTGTCGTTCCGCTGGATCGCCTCGAGCACGCGCTTCAGCAGGAAGGCAGGAAGGACGCCGAGGCCCGCCGAGAGGACGATCAGCGTCAGGACGCCGCCGAGCCGCAGCTTGTACGGCGCGAAGAGCGGGCCGATCCGCCTCAGGTTCGCGCGGCGCACCTCGGGCTCGGTCGCGCGCCCCTCCGAAGCCTCGGACGAATGGAAGAACATCCCCATCGGAGCCAGGGTACGCATGGCGGCTGCCTGAACGGCGAACCGCGCCTCGGTCGCACTGCTGGTCAGGAAACGCTTAGGAACGAGCGGGCGGGCAGCCGCTACCGTGAGACGGTGATCGTGGCCCGCAATCTGACGAAGGTGTACGGCGACAAACGCGCGGTCGACGACCTGACGTTCACGGTCGAGCCCGGCATCGTGACCGGCTTTCTCGGCCCCAACGGCTCCGGCAAGTCGACGACGATGCGCCTGATCCTCGGCCTCGACGCGCCCACGGCCGGCGACGTGACCGTGAACGGCAAGCACTACCGCGATCTCGTGGCGCCGCTGCACGAGGTCGGAGCGCTGCTCGAGGCGCGCTCGGTCCACACCGGCCGCTCTGCCCACGGCCACCTGCTTGCGCTCGCGCAGACCCATGGGATCCCCAGGCGTCGCGTGAACGAGCTGATCGACCTCGTCGGCCTCCACGACGTCGCGAAGAAGCGCGCCGGCCAGTTCTCGCTCGGCATGGGCCAGCGGCTCGGCATCGCGACCGCGCTGCTCGGAGACCCTTCGACCCTCCTCCTGGACGAGCCGGTGAACGGCCTCGACCCCGAGGGCATCCACTGGATCCGGAATCTCCTGAAGGGCCTTGCGGCCGAGGGTCGCACCGTCTTCGTCTCGTCGCACCTGATGGGCGAGATGGCGCTCACCGCCGACCGCCTGATCGTGATCGGGCGCGGCAAGCTCATCGCCAACACCACGGTGGACGAGTTCGTGGCCCGCGCATCGGCGAAGGTCGTGCTCGTCCGGTCGCCGGAGCTCGAGCGACTGCGCATGGTGCTCGCGGCGCCTGAGGTCACGTTCGAGGGAAGCGAGCGCGGCGCCCTGGAGGTCCACGGGCTGACAGCGCAGCAGGTCGGCGACGCCGCGGCGGAGCACGGGATCGCGATCCACGAGCTCACGCCGCAGCAGGCGTCGCTCGAAGAGGCGTTCATGAGCCTGACCCGCACCGAGGTCGAGTTCGCCTCGAAGCAGGACGAGAAACCGGCCGCAGAGGTGGCCGCGTGAGCACGCTCGCACCCGCGATTCCGCCGCTCGAGCACGTCGGCCGCGTCACCCAGCTACGCGTCTTCATCTCGGAGTCGACGAAGCTCCGCTCGGTTCGCTCGACCAAGTGGTCGCTCCTCGCCGCCTTCATCTTCACGATCGGCATTCCGGCGGTCGCGGCCACGGTCGTGTCCCACCACTGGCCGCACATGAACGCGCACGACCGGGCGGACTTCCACCCGCTCGACGTCAGCCTCGCCGGCGTCCAAATCGCGCAGCTCGCGATCGGGGTCCTGGGCGTGCTCGCGATCACCGCCGAGTACTCGACCGGGATGATTCGCGCCTCCATGACCGCGGCTCCCAAACGGCTGCCGGTGCTTTGGGGCAAGGCGGTCGTGTACGCGCTCGTCACGTTCGCGCTGATGACGCCTGCGGTCGTGATCGCCTTCTTCGCCTCGCAGGCGATCCTCTCCGGGCGTCACATCGACATCGCCTTCGGCCACCCCGGCGTCCCCCGCGCGGTCTTCGGTGCCGCGCTCTATCTCACCGTGATCGGGCTCTTCGGGCTCGGCCTCGGCGCGATCGTCCGCAACACCGCGGGCGGGATCGCCACCTTCGCCGGCCTGATGTTCGTGCTCCCGCCGCTGATGAACGTGCTCCCGACG
>JAWVDY010000209.1:0-7135 GCA_033856995.1 Gaiellaceae bacterium | reverse complement strand
ACGACGAGCGCGAGCAGACGCTGAACCAGCTGCTCGTCGAGATGGACGGCTTCGAGCTGAAGGACAACATCATCCTGATCGCGGCCACGAACCGGCCCGACATCCTCGACCCGGCGCTGCTGCGCCCGGGCCGCTTCGACCGGCAAATCGTCGTCGACCGGCCCGACCGTATCGGTCGCCGCAAGATCCTCGAGGTGCATGCGAAGGGCAAGCCGATCGCGCCCGAGATCGACCTCGATACGCTGGCCGCCGGAACCCCAGGCTTCACGGGCGCCGACCTGGCGAACCTCGTCAACGAGGCCGCGCTGCTGGCCGCGCGCCGCGGGAAGAAGACGATTCAGCAGGAGGAGCTCGAGGAGGGGATCATGCGCGTGATCGCCGGGCCCGAGAAGAAGACGCGGCTGCTCTCCGAGGAGGAGCGCAAGATCACTGCTTACCACGAGCTCGGCCACGCGATCGTCGGCCACTTCCTCGAGCACACCGACGAGGTCCACAAGATTTCGGTCATCAGCCGCGGCCAGGCGCTCGGCTACACGATCTCGCTGCCGCGCGAGGACCGCTATCTGACGACGAAGACCGCCCTGATGGAGCAGCTCGCGATGACGCTCGGTGGGCGCGCCGCCGAGGAGCTCGTCTTCCAGGAGGTCACCACCGGCGCGGCGAACGACCTCGAGAAGGTTACGTCGATCGCCAAGCAGATGATCATGCGCTTCGGTATGAGCGAGAAGCTCGGCCCGCGCGTCCTCGGCCGGAACCACGACATGCCGTTCCTCGGGCGCGAGATGGGCTCCGAGCCCGACTACTCCGAGGAGATCGCGCGCGAGATCGACGACGAGATCCGCAGGGTAATTGAAGAGGCCCACGAGCTCGCCGTCGCCACGCTCAAGGCGCACATGGAGGAGCTGCACCGGGTCTCCGGGATCCTGATCGAGCGCGAGACGATCGACAAGGACCAGTTCGAGCGGCTGCTCGCCGGCGAGGACGAGTCCAGCATCTTCTTGGACGAGGACCAGACCGAGGTCACGGAGCCGGCGGCCGAAGAGCGGCGACGCCGGCCGCAGCCGAAGCCGGTCCCGAGACCGTTTCCGGGCGCGACGATGCAGCCGCCGCCCCCCGAAGGCGCCCAGAGCTAGTCACCCGCGCGGCTAGGTGACGGAGCGGGCTCTGGCGAGGCCGGTAGTGGCCCTCACGGGTTGTGCCGGCTTCGCCTCAGGTGCGCTCGTGGGCTGAAGCCGGCAGATCGGGATTGCTTCCGGCGGCTGCCGCTGGACAACGAGCACGATCTGACGAAGCTGAGAGGTATGACCAACGATCGTCGGGAGCGGCCTGGGCGGCTGCAGCAGCACGGGAAGCGGCTGCGTGACGGCAGAGTCGTGGTGATCGAGTACGAGGACTCCGCAGGCGTGTTCGGGAGACGTAGTACACCGCAGGCGGCGCCGGAGTTTGTCGAAGGCCAGCATCAGCCCTCCGAAGGCGAGGCTGCGCGATCGCCGGCCGTTGGGCGCGATCCGGTCCGGGCGCGCAGTGAACGCGCGCCTCACGTCTTGCTGCTCACCGCGGTTGTCGTCGAAGCGACGTGGGTGGCGGCGCTCGCGTACGCCCTGTACCGCCTGCTCGGATCGGCGTAGACGCGGCAACGCGGGGCGTGTGAGTCGCCAGCGAACGATTCAACCCGGGAGCCGGCCTGGGTCTGATACGTTCGCCGCGGGGTCAACCTAGGAGCGCCCGAGTTAGCAACTCTGACGGTTGGGCACGACCCACGGTGGCAGCTCGAACGAGGAAGTGATGTGAAGAGGGGTCTTCGAACCAGTGTCGTGGTCGTCGTCGTGGTGTCGGCCGCTGTCACCACAGCAGTGCTTCGTTCGCGGTCAGCGCACGTCGCGACCGACGTCGCGAGGGCGCACAACGAAGCCACCACGACGACTCCCAGCTGGAATCCAGACGTCAATCGGATGGCTGTCGTAACGACGGTCGAGAAGGTGTTGGGCAGCGACGTGGGCTCCTGCGGTGGGGCCACCGAGGCCGGCGGCGGTTTTATCAACCACCTCAGCGGCGCCGAAGGCGAAGCAAAGGGGCAGCCGCTTCCGAGCGAGATCGACCCGAGCGTCGCGTTCGTCGAGATCGACGGCCTCCGGCTGACGAACTCGAACCGGAAGCTCTGGGGCCGCGGCGACGGTGACGCTACGACGAACGCGGTCGATCCGAACCAGCCGGACATCGAAAACCCCTATATGAAGAGCATCCATCTCGAGCTCTCGCGTCACTGGGGGACGATCAGGCTGCTCGACGGGACGATCCAGGGTCCCTTCCTCCACCCCTACCCTGCGCAGACAGTTTGGCCACCGGCGGGGGCGCTGGTGGACGTGCAGGGCTTCGTCAGGTGGGATGCAGCGCACGTCTCGGAGCGTGGTCACTCCTGCTCCGGTTGGGAGCTTCATCCGGTCTCGACGTGGCGGCTGCACCAGTAGCGTCGCTTCTCCGCGATCAGATCGCTCAGGGCGTAGCAACTCCGGCCTGCCACGAGGCCCACAGGCGCGCGTAGCGCTCGCCCTGGGCGACCAGCTCGTCGTGCGAGGCCGTCTCCACGACGCGCCCGTTGTCCATCACCACGACGCGGTCGGCGCGCTCGGCGGTCGAGAGCCGGTGGGCGATGATGATCACCGTCCGGCCCTCGACGACCGCGGCAAGGGCGCGCTCCACCGCGGCCTCGGTGGCCGGGTCGAGGCTCGAGGTCGCCTCGTCGAGGACGATCACAGCAGGATCGGCGAGCGCGACACGCGCGATTCCGACCAGCTGCCGCTCGCCGGCCGAAAGGCGGACGCCGCGCGTCTGCACGTCGGTGTGGACGCCGTTCGGGAGCGATGCAAAGCGGTCGCGAGCGCCGATCTGGTCGAGCGCGTGCAGCACCGCTTCGTCGGAGGCGCTCGGGTCGGCCAGGCGCACGTTGTCGGCGATCGTGCCGCTGAAGAGGTAGCCCTCCTGCGGCAGCATCACGACCTGCCGACGCAGTGATTCGCGCGTCGCGTCGCGCAGGTCGACCCCGCCGAGCGAGATCGAGCCCTGCTGCGGGTCGTACTGGCGAGTCAGCAGCTTTGCGAGCGTGGACTTCCCTGCGCCGGTGACGCCGACGAGCGCGACGTGCTCGCCCGCGTCGAGGCGGAGCGACACGCCTTTCACGACCGGCCCGCCGCCGCCTTCGTAGCCGAAGGTCACGTCGTCGAGCGCGAGCGCGCCGTCAGGCGGGAGCTCGACCGCGCCCGGCCGCTCGGTGACGGCGTTCTCGGCCTGCAGCAGCCCGACGACCTTTCCGAGCGCGGCGAGCCCCTGCCTGAACTCGCCGAGCCACTCGCTGAAGCGCGCGATCGGGTCGAAGAGCTGCACCAGGTAGAGCACGTACGCGACGATCGTCCCCTGCGTGATCGAGCCGTGCCGGTACATCGTCGACGCGACGAGCAGCACCGCGACGAGCGCGACCGTCTGCGCGAGCGGGATCATCGTGAAGAGCCGGATGTTCACGAAGGAGGCACGCCGCCAGGCGCCGATCTGCGCGCGGCTGCGCGGCGCATAGTCGTCGAGCGTGCGGCGCTCGCGCCGGAAAGCCTGCACGACCCGGACTCCCGAGAGGCCTTCCTGCAGCACGGTCAGCGTCTCGGCGACGCGGTCCCGGATCGCGTGGTACGCGCGGCCCGCGCTGTGGTGGAAGGTCCAGCTCGCCACGATCAGGACCGGCAACGCCACGAGCGAGACGGCTGCGAGCGTGGGCGAGAGGACCGCGAGCACGACCACCGTGAGCAGGATCTGCAGGCCGCTGCCGACGACCTCGATCAGAGCCTCGCGCAGGAACTCGTCGAGGGCCTGCACGTCAGAGGTGAGGCGCGAGATCAGCACGCCGGTCCGCTCCTGCTCGAAGAAGCCGAGCGGGAGCGCTTGGAGCTTCGCGAAGGCGATCTTCCGCAGCGAGGTGAGGAACCGCTCCGAGGCCGTCGCGGCCAGGAGCGTCTGCGTGCGCACGACGAACGGCTTCGCCAGCGCGAGCCCGAGGATCGCGAGTGCCGCTACGTCGAGCGGGTGCCGGTCGTGGTGCGCGATGCCGTGATCGACCGCGTAGCGCACGAGTGCCGGGCCGGCCAGGGTCAGCAGCGTCGAGACGACCACGGCGGCGGCCGCACCGAGGTAGAGGCCGCGCACGCCGAGCAGCAGGCCCCGCGTCTCGTGCCAGACATCGCGTGTTGCCGCGCGCTCGATCACGCGGCTTCGCTCTCGAGAGCCAGCAGGTTGCGGTAGCGAGGCGACTCTCGGAGCAGCTCGTCGTGCGTCCCCGCCTCGACGATCTGGCCGCCTTCGAGCACGGCGACGCGGTCGGCGAGAGCGATCGTCGCCGGCCGGTGCGCGATCACGAGCGTCGTGCGACCTTCCATCACCGTCGCGAGCGCAGCGCGGATCTCGTGCTCTTTCGTCGCGTCGACGGCCGAGGTCGCGTCGTCGAGCACGAGCACGGCCGGGTCGGCGAGGATCGCGCGCGCGATCGCGATTCGCTGCCGCTGGCCACCCGAGAGCGAAAAGCCGCGCTCGCCGAGGATCGTCTCGTGGCCGTCGGGCAGCGCGGCGATGAACTCGGCCGCGCCGGCGAGCTCGGCTGCCCGCTGGACGTCTTCGTCGTTCGCGTCCGGCCGGCCGACGCGGATGTTCTCGCGCACGCTCTCGCTGAAGAGGAACGTCTCCTCGAAGACGAGCCCGACCGCGCGCCGCACGTCGTCGATCCGCAGCTCGCGCAGGTCGTGGCCGTCGAGGAGCACGCGGCCGTAGTCGGGGTCGTAGAGTCGCGCGAGCAGCCCGGCGACTGTGCTCTTGCCCGAGCCGGTCGCGCCGACGAGCGCGAGCGACTCGCCGGGCGCGACGTGCAGGTCGAGGCCGTCGAGCACAGCGTGGTCGCCCTCGTGGCCGAACACGATCGAGTCGAGGCGCACGTCGCCGCGCACCGGCCGCTCGAGCTCCTGCGGGTGGCGAGGCTCGCGCAGCCGCGGCTCGGTCTCGAGCACCTCGGTGATCCGCCCACTCGCGCCTAGCGCCTTCTGCAGGGTCGTCACGCGCTGCCCGAGCACGCGCAGCGGCCAGACCAACATCACGACGTACGCGTTGAAGGCTACGAAGGAGCCGACCGAAAGGTCGCCGGCGATCACGCTGCGGCCGCCGAGCCAGAGCACGGCCGCGATTCCGAGCAGCGGCAGCATCTCGAGCACTGGGATGAAGACCGCGTCGAGGCGCGCAAGGTCGAGCGCGCGGCCCATGATCTCGTCGCTGCGGCGGCGGAAGCGGGCGTGGAGCGCGTCGCCCGCGCCGAGGCCCTTGACCACGCGGATCCCGCTGACCGTCTCCTCGACGAGGGTCGAGGCCTGTGCCCAGGACTCCTGCAGCAAGCGCGTCCCCACGTCGTAGCGCTTCGAGTAGAGCCACGCACCGAGGGTGACGAGCGGTACTGGGATCAGGACGACGAGCGCGAGCTTCGGGTCGAGCACCAGCATGATCGCCGCAACCGCGACGACGGTCAGCGCATAGCCGATCGTGTGGCCGATCGCGTCCATCATCCGCGCCACGTGCTGCGAGTCGGAGGACGCGCGGCTGAGCAGCTCGCCCGGCCCGACGCGGTCGTGGTAGGAGGCGTCGAGGCGTAACGCGTGGGCGAAGAGCGCGTCGCGCACCCGCGCGTCGGACTGCGAGCGGTTGCGGATCGCGTACAGGTGGCGGAACGCGCCGCCGCCGACCTCGAGCAGGCCGACACCGAGCAGGACGAACAGCCAGATCAGGAGCGTGTGGCGGTCCCGGCCGAAGATCCCGCGGTCGATCGCGTACTTGACGACGAGCGGCGAGCCGACGGCGCCCGCCTGCCAGGTCAGGCCCGAGCCGACGGCGCCCACCACGCCGCCGGCCTGCGACCGGACGATCGCG
This sequence comes from Gaiellaceae bacterium, assembly GCA_033856995.1. Classification (GTDB taxonomy): domain Bacteria; phylum Actinomycetota; class Thermoleophilia; order Gaiellales; family Gaiellaceae; genus AC-32. The sequence goes on along the minus strand of JAWVDY010000209.1, from coordinate 1,189 downwards.
CGCACGAATCTCCACGCCGCACTGCGGCGAACCTCCGCTTCCCCCATGGCCCTAACCTACCCACCGATGAGACCTCCGATCGAGCAGCGGTTCCCGCGTCCGTCCGTGATGGGCGTCGTCAACGTCACCCCGGACTCGTTCTCGGACGGCGGCGTGAACTTCGACCCTGCGGATGCGGCCGCCTCGGCGCGACGGATGCTGGCAGAGGGCGCGGCGATCGTGGACATCGGCGGCGAGTCGACCCGCCCGGGCGCGGGCGCTGTCGACGCAGACGAGGAATTGCGGCGCGTCGTACCGGTGCTGGAGGCGCTCCAGGGCGAGGTCCCGGTCTCGATCGACACGTCCAAGGCGGAGGTCGCGCGGCGCGCGCTCGCGCTCGGCGCCGAGCTCGTGAACGACGTCACGGCGCTGCGTGCGGACCCGGAGCTGGCCGGCGTGGTCGCCGAGTCGGGCGGCTACCTCTGCCTGATGCACATGCAGGGCGAGCCGCGCACCATGCAGGCCGACCCGCGCTACGACGACGTCGTCTCGGAGGTCGCGGCCTTCCTCGAGGAACGGCTGCGGGCAGCCGTTGCGGCCGGGATCGCGGAGGACCGCATCTGCCTCGACCCTGGGATCGGCTTCGGCAAGACGGTCGAGCACAACTTCGAGCTGATCCGCCGCCTCCACGAGCTGATGACGCTCGGCCGCCCGGTGCTGATCGGGATTTCGCGCAAGAGCTCGCTCGGGAAGCTGCTCGGCGATCCCGGTGCGACGACCGGCTCCGTGGCTGCCAGCGTCGGCGCCGCGGTCGCGGCCTACGAGCGCGGCGCGTCGATCCTGCGCGTCCACGACGTGCGCGAGCACGCGGAGGCACTCGCCGCAGCACGCGCGGTGCTCGCATGAGCGTGCTCGTCGAGATCACGGGGCTCGAGCTTCCCGGCCGGCACGGCGCGGTCGAGCGAGAGCGTGAGACGGAGCAGCTCTTCGTCTACGACATCGAGCTCGAGCTGGACGAGCCGACGGTGGACGAGCTCGAGCAGACCGTCGACTACCGCGAGGTCGTCGCGCTCGTCCGCGAGCTCTCGGAGACGCGTCAGTTCCACCTGCTGGAGTCGCTCGCGGCAACGCTGGCCGACGCGATGCTCGCTCGCTTTCCGGCCGAGAGCGTCTACGTGCGGGTGCGCAAGCCGCAGGTGCGGCTGGGTGC
>JAWVDY010000208.1:0-3073 GCA_033856995.1 Gaiellaceae bacterium | reverse complement strand
GTCCTGCAGCTCCTTGTAGCGCTGCAGCACCTCCTGAACGCGCGTCGCGGTCTGGTAGTGCTCGTCGGAGACGATCCCGGGCTGGAGGGCGCGCGAGCTCGAGTCGAGCGGGTCGATCGCCGGGTAGATCCCCTTCTCCGAGATCGGCCGCGAGAGCGTGATGAACGCGTCGAGGTGGGCGAAGGTGTTGGCGGGAGCCGGGTCGGTGAGGTCGTCGGCGGGCACGTAGATCGCCTGTACCGACGTGACCGAGCCCTTGTTCGTCGAGGTGATGCGCTCCTGCAGCTGGCCCATCTCGGTCGCGAGCGTCGGCTGATAGCCGACCGCGCTCGGCATGCGGCCGAGGAGCGCCGAGACCTCCGAGCCCGCCTGGACGAAGCGGAAGATGTTGTCGATGAAGAGCAGGACGTCGGCGCCCTCGTCGCGGAAGTACTCGGCCATCGTCAGGCCGGTGAGTGCGACGCGCAGCCTCGCGCCCGGCGGCTCGTTCATCTGGCCGAACACGAGCGCGGTATCCGCGAGCACGCCCGACTCGCTCATCTCGATCCAGAGGTCGTTGCCCTCGCGCGTCCGCTCGCCCACGCCCGCGAAGACCGAGTTGCCCTGGTGCTCGCGCGCGACGTTGCGGATCAGCTCCTGGATCAGCACGGTCTTGCCGAGGCCGGCGCCGCCGAAGAGGCCGACCTTGCCGCCGCGCACGAACGGCGCGACGAGGTCGATCACCTTGATGCCGGTCTCGAAGATCTCCATGGTCGGCTGCAGCGAGTCGAACGACGGCGGGTTCCGGTGGATCGGCCAGCGTTCGGCGTCGGCCGCCAGCTCCTCGCCATGGTCGATGGTGTCGCCGAGGACGTTGAACAAGCGGCCGAGCGTCTGCTTGCCGACGGGCACGGTGATCGGCGATCCGGTGTCGATCACGTCGACTCCGCGCGGAATGCCGTCGGTCGCGTCCATGGCGACCGCCCGGACGCGGTCGTCGCCCAGATGCTGCTGCACCTCGGCGATCAGCTCGACAGCCGGCTGGCCGTCGCGCTCGGGCATCTCGATTCGCAGGGCGGTGTTGATCTCGGGGAGCCCGTCGGTGAAGACGGCGTCGATCACGACGCCCTTGATCTCGATCACCTTGCCGACGTTCTGGCCGTTTTTCTGGTCAGGCATGTGTCTCCTGGAGAGGTGGATCGGGTGCGCTTTCGAGGCCGTGGCCGTGCCGCCGGCCCAGGTTTCGGAGTCTAGCGAAGCGCCGCTCCGGCCGATCCGGCTTGGGATACGCCTTTCCGTCCTCTGTCAGCGCCGCCACCCGGGAGGCGTGATCGAGGCTTCAGACGTAGGAGGTTACGAGCGACGGAAACATCGATGAACAGTATCCGCCGGAGGCCCGGCGTTACCGTTCGCGGAGAACCGGCCCGCCGCGGAGCGAGCGCTTTGCGTTCGTGGCGCGAATCTGCTGGAAGGCGTTCAGACGCTCGAGCGCCGTCGAGGTGCTGAGGTTGATCGTGTCGAGCCCCGCCACGGCGTGGCTGACGACTCGGACCTGAGCCGGCCCCGCGGCGACCGGGCCGGAGCGGAGCGCAGAGGATGCGAGGACGCTGCCGAGGCCGACAGCGGCCACGGCGACCGCGGCTGCAGCGGGCGCCAAACGCAGCCGGCGGCGCGGACGGCGGAACCGATTGATCTCGATCATGCCGAGAACCGGCTCCAGCGGCTCCGAGCGAAAGATCTCCGTCGTTCCCTTGATCGCGCTGCGGAACTCCCGGCACGAGGAGCAGCCGGTGAGATGTGCGCGCAGCAGAACGCGCTCGAAGGTCGACAATTCGTCGTCGAGCTCGATCGACGCCCACTGCCGGGCGCGGTCACAGTCGCCGTTCATGGGACTCACAGTAGCTTCGACGGCGGCGGGGTCGAGAAGTTAGACCCTCAGATGAGGGAGTGACGCGCATCGACGATCACTCCGATCACCACGAGGATCAGGCCGAGCACGATGAACACCGCCGAGTTGCCGATCGTCTCGTTCTGCTCCTCGGGGGTCGCCCAGCGCAGCCTGCGCGCGCCGAACCCCGGCAGCGGGAGCATCGAGGGGCCCGCGGGCTCCGATTTCACGCGCGCAGGGCCGCGGTTCCCGACGAAGAACCCGGAGACCATCAGGAAGCAGCCCACGCCGTAGAAGCCGAGCGAGACGGCGCGTTCGAGGGAGGCGTGGACCAAGAGGCCGAGCAGCGCCGAGATGCCGGCGGTCAGGCCCGAGGTGAGAGCGACGAGGAACACGAGACGGCGCAGCGCCGCGACCATGTGTGCCTACGCCGGTAGTTGCTCGGACTGCTCGCGCTCCTGCGTCGTGCCGGAGCCCGCGCGCCGCATTTCGCTCGCGGTCATCGGCCAGCGCTCGAGGGCGTAATGGCACGCAGCGACGTGGCCGGGGCCGAACGAGTACAGCGGCGGCTCCTCGACATCGCAGTGGCCCTCGACGAAGCGCGGGCAGCGAGGATGAAAGTTGCAGGCGCTCGGCGGGTTGACCGGGCTCGGCACGTCGCCCTCGAGCACGATCGCCTCCCGCTTGCGCCCGGTGTCCGGGTTCGCGATCGGCACCGCCGAGAGCAGCGCGCCGGTGTAGGGATGCTTCGGCTCGCGGTAGAGCACCTCGCGCGAGGCGATCTCGGCGACCTTGCCCAGGTACATCACCATCACGCGGTCGGAGATGTGCCGGACGACGTTCAGGTCGTGCGCGATGAAGATGTATGTCAAGCCGAAATCGTCCTGCAGGTCCTTGAGCAGGTTGAGGATCTGCGCCTGCACCGAGACGTCGAGCGCCGAGACGGGCTCGTCGCAGACGATCAGCTTGGGGTTGACTGCGAGCGCGCGCGCGACGCCGATGCGCTGGCGCTGGCCGCCGGAGAACTCGTGCGGGAAGCGGTTGTAGTGCTCCGGATTGAGGCCGACGACCTCGAGCAGCTCCTGAACACGCCGCTTGATCTCACTCCCGCTCCCGAGGCCGTGCACCTCGAGCGGCTCGCCGATGATGAAGCCGACGCGCTTGCGCGGGTTCAGCGAGGCGTACGGATCCTGGAAAATCATCGTC
>JAWVDY010000207.1:0-8682 GCA_033856995.1 Gaiellaceae bacterium | reverse complement strand
GGCCATCAGTCCCGCCCCAACGATGCCGACTTTTGCGACCTTGTGGCTTGCAACACTTGCCAACGCATCGGGTCGCTGCTTCGCTCGCCGCTCGACCAGGTTGAACGCGTACAGCGAGGCCTGCGCTTGCGGGCCGGGCAGGAGGTCTCCGATCGCTTCCTCTTCGGCGCGGTAACCCTCTTCGATCGTCCACCCCGAGCAGGCGCCCTCGATCAGGTCGAGTGCGCGGTACGGGGCCGGTGCTGCGCCGTGGACAGCGTCGTCGACGCGTGCCCGAGCCTTGTGCAGGATGGCTTCGAGCTCGTCCGAGCCGGCCGCTTCCCGCGGCTCGGCTCCGGCGGCGGCGAGCTCGGCGGCGAAGGCGAGTGACTCGTCCAGGAACTCGGCCGGCTCGAGCAGCCGGTCGGCGAAGCCGAGCTCGAAAGCCTCGGGCCCCGTCAGCATCCGGTTCTGCCGCATCGGGTTGGCGACCACGAACCTGACCGCCGTCTCGGCGCCGACGAGCCGCGGCACGAGCTGCGTTCCGCCCCAGGCGGGGACGATGCCGAGAAAGCACTCGGGGCACGCGAAGTGCCGAACCGCCGCCGAGATCGTCCGCGCGTCGCAGTGCAGGGCGATCTCGACACCGCCGCCGAGGCAGGCCCCGTTGACGGCGGCGACCGTCGGATACGGAAGCGCGCGGACGCGTCCGAAGAGCTCGTGCCCGGCCCGGCTCCCCTCGATCGCGAGCTCGCGCGTGGCGTCCGGGAACTCTGTGATGTCGGCTCCCGCGGCGAAGACGAACGGCTTGCCGGTCAGCACGAGCGCCGCCCAGTCGCCCTCCTCGAGCCGTGGTAGCAGCCGTTCGAGCGACTCCAGCGCGGCCCGGCCGAAGAAGGTCGGCTTCGTGTGGTCCTCGCCGTTGTCGATCGTGACCAGGGCCACCGTGCCCTCTTCACGATCCACAGGCGCCAGCTTGAACTCAGTCTCCGGCAGCGACGTTCTCCCAGACGAGCGCAGCGCCCATGCCCATCCCGACGCAGAGGCCCGCGAGCCCGTAGCGCACGCCCGGCCGCTCCCGAAACCCGTACGCGAGCTGGGCGAGCAGGCGAACGCCGGTCGCGGCGAGCGGATGGCCACACGCGATCGCGCCGCCGTACGGGTTGAGCCGGTCGTCCTCCGGGTCCACGCCGAGGCCGTCGCACCAGCTGAGCACCTGCACGGCGAACGGCTCGTTGAGCTCGAACAGCCCGATCTCGTCCAGCGAGAGACCGGCTCGCTCGAGCGCCTTCTTCGTCGCGGGAATTGGCCCCAGGCCCATCAACTCGGGCTCCACACCCGCGAACGCGTACGAGACGAGCCGCATCCTCGGCTCGAGCGAGTGCTCTTGCGCCGCAGCCTCGGAGCAGAGCAGGCAGGCGGTCGCGCCGTCGGTGAGGCCGGCGGAGTTCCCCGCCGTCACGCGCCCGCCGGGCCGAAACGGCGTCGGCAGCGTGGCGAGCGCCTCGAGGCTCGTGTCCGGCCGAAGGAACTCGTCGCGGTCGGCCATGCGCCAGCCGTCGTCGGTGAACACCGACATCGGCACGACCGTCTCGCGCATGACGCCGTTCGCCCACGCGGCCGCGGCGCGCTGCTGCGACTGCACTGCGTAGGCGTCGGACGCTTCTTTCGTCAGCTGCGGGAAGCGGTCGTGCAGGTTCTCGGCGGTGGTGCCCATCGTCACCGCGGAGGTGTCGACGAGCCGTTCGGCGACGAAGCGGGGATTGAAGTCGACGTCGGCGCCCATCGGGTGGTGGCCCATGTGCTCGATTCCGCCCGCGAGCACGACGTTGGCGGCGCCCATCGCGATCTCGCCCGCCCCGGCGGTGACCGCAGTCAGAGCGCCGGCGCACATGCGGTCGACGGCAAAGCCGGGAACGCTCTGCGGGAGGCCGGCCAGGAGCGCGACGTCCCGGCCCAGCGTGAGCCCTTGATCGCCGACCTGCGCCGTCGCGGCCATGATCACGTCATCGATCCGCCCGGGCGGCACCGTCGGGTTGCGCCGGAGCAGCTCGCGGACGATCTTGACGCCCATGTCGTCGGCCCGGGTGCGCCAGAAGACCCCTTTCGGACCGGCCCGCCCGAACGCCGTGCGGGCGCCGTCGACGTAGAAGACCTCGCGCAGCTCCCGCACGCCGGAGACCCTAGTCAATCGTCACGCTTTCGCCATGATCGCGTCACACACCCGCGCGCCGAGCCTCGATACGATCGCCTCGGGGAGGAGGTTGGGTGTGCCTGAAACACAGAGCGTGAGCAACGAGAACTGGGCGGCCCATCTCGAGCGGGAGGAAGGGCGGTACCGCGACGGCGAGTCGCGGCTTCCGGACGCCGAAGACGCCGACGCCCGGCAGCGGCAGCTCACGCGCCTCGGCAACGCGGCCGGCGGCGCGGGGCTCGCGCTTCTGATGAGCGGTCGGCCCGACGAGGCAAGCCACTGGTTCCATCGCGCGGCGGAGCGCTATCGCGAGAGCTTCGAGCAGGCGCCTCCGGACAGCTGGGGGCGTCCGATCGGTGCCGTCAAGGCGCTCGTCCTCGCCGGCGACTGGCTCGCTGCCGAGGACGCCGCGCGCTGGGCCCTCGACGCGGGCGCGGACGGCGCGCAGAGCCCGATCGGCCGCTACGCCGCCGCGCTCGCGCTGCTCGTGCTCGGTGAGGACGAGCGCGCGCGGCCGCACGCCGACGAGATCCGCGTCCGCGAGGACTTCCCGCGGCCCGTAGGCGATGCCCTCGCATACCTCGCCGCTCAGGACGTGCTCGGGTACACCGAGGCGGTCGAAGCCGTGCTCGAGTCGTTCGAGACGCGTGACGAATACCTCGAAGAGATGCCCGTGGCCGACACGGTGCTGGTGCTACAGGCGCTCGCCGGTCGGCGTGGGATGGCGGTCGAGTTGATCTCGCCGCTGCTGCCGGCGGCCTAGGGCTCGACCGTCGTCGAGGGCGGGTGGAGGACGGTCGTGATGATCAGCGGCTCGAGTGACGGATCCTCGGATTCGCGCGCCCGCTCCGCCAGCTCCTGGATCAGCTCGACCGCCTGCTCGGGACTGATCCGTGCCGTGACCTGGGCCGAGCGGAACGTGCCCTGAGCCCCGTGCTCGGCGAATCCGCGCTGAACCTCGTCGAGCATCGCGGCCCGCAGCTCGCTCGTGAAGTCCGACTTGAGCAGCTCCGGAGCCACGCGCACGGTGCGGGCTACGGCACGGTAGGGCTTCTCGCGTCCCTGCCCGCCCTCCGCGAGTTCGATCAGCCCGGCACGAAGCAGCATCCGCACGTGGAAGTGCAGGTGACCGGGATCGACGCCGAGCCGGTTGGCGAGCTCCCGGTTCGTCAGATTCTCGCCGTCGCCGGCTCCCAGCGCCTCGAGCACGCGCAGGCGCAGGGGGTGTCCGAGCGCCTTCAGCTGCTCCGGTTGGTGGAGCGTGAGGACGTCCAGGAGCCGCTTGGACTCGGTGGCGGCCATGCGGCTGTATACACCGGAAGCTCTAGGCGCGCAATGCCGCGGCCGCTGCAGAGTCGGCCACGACCGCGGTCCGACCGGCGGCAGAACGGATCAAGCTCGCGGGCGTAGAGCGGTCCGGCGGGCGCCCGAAGGCGCGTTCTGCGGCCTCGGCCTTCTCCTCGCCGGTGACGATGAACACGACCGCCGGAGCCGATGACAGCACCGGCACGGTCATGGTCACGCGATCGACGAACGGCTCGAGCTTCGCCTCCGCGGGTATCGCCCGGTGCTTGCGGTCTTCGAGCGTCGGTTGCCCGGGGAAGAGCGAGGCCGCGTGGCCGTCCGGCCCGATGCCGAGCAGGACGAAGTCGAGTGCGATGCCGCCGAGGAGCTCGTCGTATTCGCGCGCGGCCTCTTCCGCGCCGAGCTCGCCACCGATCCGCTGCACCTCCCGAGGCGACGCCTCCAGGCGGTCGAGCAGGTGCTCGCGCGCGAGGAGGAAATTCGAGCGCTCGTCCTCAGGCGGCACGCAGCGCTCGTCGCCCCACCAGACCGACGCGGCGCTCCAATCGGGCTCACGCTCGGCGGCCAGCTCGTAGGCGCGGCCCGGCGAGGTGCCGCCCGTGAGCACGATCGACCCGCCGGCCCGCGCCGCCGCGACCAGCTCGTCGGCGACCTTCGACGCCACCTCCTCGGCGTCGGCGCACACCGTCAGCTCGACGCCGTAGAGCGTCATTCCTCTCCGGCAGCCAGCTCGCGGGATCGCTCCATCGCCGCCTGGATCGCATTGAGAAAGGCAGCACGCACGCCCGCGCGCTCGAGTTCCCTGATCGCGCGGATCGTCGTGCCGCCGGGTGAAGTGACCTGCTCGCGCAGCTCGACCGGGTGAATGCCTTCGTCGCGCAAGAGGTGTGCGGTCCCGAGCATCGTCTGGACGACGAGCTGCGTCGTCACCTCGCGGGAGAGCCCGAGCAGGATGCCGGCCTCGATCATGGCCTCGGCCAGAAGCGCGAAGTACGCCGGTCCGGAGCCGGAGACGGCGGTGACGGCGTCCATGTAGCGCTCGGGCACCTCGACGACCGCGCCGAGGTGGGTCAGCGCCTCCTCGGCGAGGCGGAGGTGCTCGTCGCCTGCGTGGGCGCCGGCGCAGATGCCGGCGATCCCTTCGTGGACGGTTGCGGGCCGGTTCGGCATCGCTCGCACGACCGGCACGCCTGGGGCGATCCGTCCCTCGATCGCGGCGGTCGGGATCGCCGCGGCCACCGAGAGCACGGTCTGCCCAGGTGTCAGGACGCCCCCGATCTCGCCGAGCAGGACGTCGAAGTCCTGCGGCTTGACCGCGATCACGACCAGCGTCGCGCCTGCGATTGCCTCCGCGTTCGAGAGCGTGACGTGGACGCCGTGGCGCTGGGCGAGCTCGTCCGCGCGCTCCTGGTCGCGAACGGTCGCCACGATCTCGCCCGGCTCGCGCCAGCCTCCGGTGAGAAACCCGTCCAGGAGCGACTCGCCGATCGTGCCGGCGCCGAGAATCGCGACGCGTCGCGCGTCGACAGCCATGAGCGGAGTCTAGGCGGCGGCGGTCTTGGGCAGAGGCACGAGCCCGAGCCGGTACGCGGCGAGCAGGTAGATGCTCGCGAGGCCGGCCCATTCGCCGTACGGCTCCAGCAGCTCCGCGGTCTCCCAGCCCTCGACCCACCGCCCGCGTAACGCGGAGCACAGCTTCACGAGGCCGAGGTCGGCTTCGAGCCCGCGGTCGTAGCGGCCGAGGCCCTCGAGGAAGACGACGCCGACCGACCAGGGGCCGAGCCCGCGCTCGCGCAGGAGTCGCTCGGCCGACGCGTCGCCGGGCAACTCCCGAAGGCGCTCCAACTCGATCGAGCGGCAGAGTCGCACGAGCGATGCGGCCCGTCGCATCCCGAGGCCAAGCCGCCGCAGCTCGGCGGGAGAGACGCGCCCGAGGCTCGCGCAGTCCGGCGGCGCGTGCAGCTTCGCCCCGGTCAGCTGCGGCATCACCGCGCGAATCACGTTGACCTCGATCGCGCGTGCCCGCCGCGCCTGGATCAGCTGGCCGCAGACCGCCCGCAGCAACGCCTGCGCCACCGTCGCGGTCCGCAGCGGGCGCAAGCCGCGCACCTGGCGCGTGGCGGCGCCGATCAGCGGGTCGCGCGAAAACCGCTGCAAGAACTCCGTGTGGTCGTCGTCGAGGGCGAGGACGAAGCGCAGCTCGTCGATTCCGGCCTCGCTCGGCGCCCGCAGCTGCACCGTGCCGTTCGCCTGCTGCCACGCGCGACCCGCGCCGCCGCTTGCGAGGGCGGCGACGACGACTCCGTCGATCACGGTCCGCGTTGCATCGCTGCCGCCGCGCGCGGAGACGTGAAGGGAGAACGGGCCCCGCGGCCGAACCGCGGCCGAGATCAACTGCCGAGCTGGTGGGTTTGGGTTTCGGTCAGCGGCTCCGCTGCGAGGTCGCCGGCGCGCTCGAGCACTTCCAGCGCCTCGTCCTCGCGGCCCGCGCGCCGCAGGAACTTGCCCCAGGAGCGGTACGCGTCGACGTAGTCTCGTCGGTGACCATGCGCCTCGAGCAGCACCGTGGCTTGGCGGTAGGCGGCGTCGGCGCCGTCCACGTCGTCGGCCAGGGCCCGCGCCTCCGCGAGCGCCCAGAAGCCTCGCCCTTTCTCGTGCGGGTACTCATCGCCCTCCACAGCGGCGACCGCGGCCTCGCCCTTGTGGATCGCCGTCTCAGCGTCCTCGAGCCGGACCGCACGCTTCGACTGCTCTGCGTACAGGCCCGAGAGGTCCTCCGGCTCGGCGCTCGGCCCGAAGAGCTTCTCCGCCAGGTCGTAGTGCCTTCCCGCTTCCTCCGCGCGTCCCTGGGAGAGCATGATCGAGCCGCAGAGCAGGTGTGCGCGCGCGAGGTGGAGCGTGTCGTCGGTGACGTCTAGAAGGGCGATCGCCCGGCGGATGTAATCGAGCGCCGCCGCGGGGCGTCCCTGGACGTCGTTCAGCCGCGCAACCGACCAGTAGAGGCGCACGCGCGAGTACGCGTCGGCCATCTCCTCCGCCCTGCCGAGAGCCTCCTCGAGCACTTCCTCCGCCCGGCGTAGGTCTCCGAGGTCGGTGAGCGCATAGCTGAGATACGTCGTGAAGCGGACCTGCGGGCCGAGGTCGTCAGGATTCGCCTCCCTGACTTCCTCCAGGCACTGTTCGAAGAGCTTCACCGCCTTGTCGGGCTGGCCGCTGGCCGCGTGCGCATGGCCGAGCGTGGCGAAGACGTCGGGCCTCGCGCTCGGCGACACCGTCGACAGCTCGAGACCGGCTTCGAGCTTCTCGATCGCGTCGTTGTTGCGGCCGTCCTGCGCGGCGGCGAGACCGAGCGCGATGTTCGCCCGCGACACGGCGACACCGTCGCCGGCCGCGAGCGCCTCCGCGAGCAATAGCTCGAGCTTGCCGACGGCCTGAGCGGTGTCCTGCGCGAGGCGAAGCTCGAGCTCAGCGTCCGAGATCTGAAGCTCGCGCTCGTCGATGTCCCTGATCTGCGAACCCGTCTCGAGGTAGTCCGCGGAAACGCCGAGCTTGCGAGCGAGCATTCGCAAGGCTTTCACCGAGGGCCGCCGCGCGCCGGCTTCGATCCGGGAGATGTAGGCGTACGAGACCCCGGGGCTTGCGAGCTCGCGCTGCGACAGCCCGCGCTCATGGCGCAGGCGCCGCAGCCGCTGACCGATCGTCTCGGCCCCCTCGTGTTGTTCGGCTGGCACCGCGTTCAAATACTGACCTCCTCCGAGGACATCGTCAAACGGCTACTTGTGCTTGACAACAAATGACTACGTCGATTGGGTCCTTCGTCCCGGCGTCACAGACGCCTTCGCGCGCGAAAGGAGGTGTCCTATGTCTGCCAGGATTCAGGCACTGCTGCTCGTGCTCGGCACGATCGCGGCTGCAGCCTTCAACGGCGCGACCCCCTGGGGGCCGTAAAGGCGCGATTCTGGGCGCAGGGGCGCCCGCAGCCGGCGCCCCTGCGCCTTCTACTCTTGGCAACACGGTTTCGCGCGGCCTGCCTGGGGTGTGTCGCGTCAGTCGCTATCGTCGGCATGTGAGCATCGACCCGCGTGTCGACATCGGCCACGTCCATCTGAAGGTCGGGGACATCGACCGCTCGCTCGCCTTCTATCGCGACGTTCTCGGCTTCGACGTGACGCAGCGGCACGGCGACCAGGCCGCCTTCCTCTCGGCCGGCGGCTACCACCATCACCTCGGCCTGAACACCTGGGATTCACGCGGCGGTTCGCCCCCGCCGCCCGGGACGACGGGCCTCTATCACGTCGCGATCCGCTACCCCGACCGCGCGCAGCTCGGCGATGCGCTGCGTCGGCTCGCGCAGGCGCGCTGGCCGATCGACGGCGCCACCGACCACGGCGTCTCGGAGGCGATCTACCTCCGCGACCCCGACGGAAACGGGGTCGAGCTCTACCGCGACCGGCCCGAGGAGGAATGGCCGCGCCCCGTGGAGGGCGAGGGCGTCGCGATGCACAACGCGCCGCTCGACCTCGACGCTCTGGTGGCGGAGGCGCCCTGATGGCGAAGGGCTACGCCGAAGGCCCGGCAGCCGAGGAGGCCGAGCGCCGGCTGGAGGAGATCGAGCGCGGCGGCGACGAGCCCGCGCGCGAGCACCGGCCGGCCGTCTTCGGCTCAACCGAGGACGACCCGGAGCCTCACTTTCTCGGCTGGCGCGACGAGGTCGATCCGGACCAGCTGTTCGCCTCCGGCAGGGCCTGGGGCATCACGGTCGTTCGCGCTACGGTGTAGAGCGAGATGGAAAAGCAGGTCGAGCGGCTCGAGCAGGTGACGATTCGCTTCGCCGGCGACTCCGGCGACGGGATGCAGCTGACCGGCGGCCGCTTCACGAGCGAGACCGCGCTGATCGGCAACGACCTCTCGACGCTGCCGGACTTTCCCGCCGAGATCCGCGCTCCAGCAGGCTCGCTGCCCGGAGTGTCGGGCTTCCAGCTGCACTTCGCCGACCATGACATCCTCACGCCGGGCGACGCGCCCGACGTGCTGGTCGCGATGAACCCCGCAGCGCTGCGGACGAACCTGCGCGACCTGCCGAAGGGCGGCTCGCTGATCGTCAACCGCGACGCCTTCACCGACCGGAACCTCGTTTATGGGTTGTTCGTCGTGTTGGGTATGTTTGTTGGTTCACTTGTAGATTTTGTTGTTCTCCGTTTGAT
>JAWVDY010000206.1:0-6792 GCA_033856995.1 Gaiellaceae bacterium | reverse complement strand
GAACTCGGGCGAGCTCGGATCGCGGAACGAGCCCTGCCAGAAGCCGACGTCGTTGACGGGCACGTACAGGTCGCGGGTCAGCCGGGTGAACTCGGCGGGATCGGCGTGGCCGTCGTCACCGTGCAGGAGCCTCGGATAAAGGAGCCAGCCGTGCAGGACCGCGATCCCGGCGCCGACGTTCCGCAGCGCCATCGCGAGGTAGATCGCCGAGTCGCTCACCTCGGCCGCCCCGCGCCCGCCCTCGGCGACCAGCCACTTGTCGTCGAGGAACCCGACCTTCTGCGGCGGGTCGTCGAGCTTCGACGGCACGAGTAGCGGCCGCAGCCCGGCGAGCAGCGAGCGCTCGGCCACGCGCGAGGCGCGGTTCGCGGACCGGACCGACGCGAAGGTCGCGAGCGCGAGCACGAGCGTCCCGCCCGCGGTCGCGAGCGCGGAGACCGTGACCCAGTCGGCGGCGAGCAGCACGGCGTGACTCTACGACGCCGGTCAGGTCGGGCCGCGCTGCTTGGCCTGCTGCACGGCCGCGTCGGGATCGTCGAGCGGGTCGCCGTGACCCGGCAGGAGCCGCGCGGCGCCGAGGCCGGAGATCCGGTCGAGCGAGCCCAGCGCCTGCGAGACGTCGTGCGTGAGCGCGCTCGGCAGCAGCTGTGGGCCACGCGCACCCGTGAGCGGGTTGTAGCTGCACATCGCATCTCCGACGAACACGGCGTCCGCGGACGAGGAGACGAGCACGCAGTGGCCGGCCGTGTGGCCCGGTGTGTGCACCACGCGGAAACCGCCGGGCACGTCGAGCTCGTCGCCGTCGGCGAACGTCCGGACTTCCTGAATCGGCCGCGGCTTCATCGCACCGTTGCGAGCAAGCTCCCACATCAGCTTCCACGCCGCCGGGTAGCGGAGGTACTTCGGCATCGACCCCTCGTTCTTGCCCATCGACTTGGCGGTCGTCGCCAGCTGCTCGTCGGCCGTGTGGACATAGACGGGCACACCGAGCTCCGCGCGCAGCAGCTCGGCGACGCCGACGTGGTCGGCGTGTGCGTGCGTCAGCACCACCGCCGCGACGTCGGATTCGTCGCAGCCGAGCTCGCGGCAACCGGGGCCGAGCTGGTCGCGGTAGCCCGGCGCGCTCGCGTCGACCACGGTCACGCGGCCACCGTCCTCGACGAGGAACCAGTTGACGAGCGGGCTGCCGAGCCGCACGACTCGATCCGAGAGCTTCACGACCACGAGGTCAGAGCTTCCCCGCGCCCCTCAGCGCTACACGCGCGGCCGCGTAGCCGCACATCCCGTGAACGCCGCCGCCCGGTGGCGTGGACGCCGAGCAGAGGAAGACGTTGTCGAGCGGCGTCCGGTACGGAGCGAGCCGGAGCGCCGGCCGCGCGACGATCTGGCCGAGGTCCATCGCGCCGCCGTTCAGGTCGCCGCCGACCAGGTTGCGGTTGCGGGCCTCGAACTGGGCCGGCCCGATCGTGTTGCGCGCGAGCACGAGCTCGCGGAAGCCCGGCGCGAAGCGCTCGACCTGCGCCTCGATCCGCTCGGTCATATCCTCCGTCGAGCCGTTGGGAACGTGGCAGTACGCCCACGCGCTGTGCTTGCCGGCCGGCGCACGCGTGTCGTCGAACAGCGTCTGCTGGACGAGCAGCACGAACGGACGCTCGGCGGTGCGGCCGCTCCACGCGCCCCACTCGGAGTGCGAGATCTCGTCGAGCGTGCCGCCGAGGTGGACGGTTCCCGCGCGGCCGCACTCCTCGGCGCGCCAGGGGATCGGCCCGCCGAGCGCCCAGTCGACCTTGAACGCTCCCGGCCCGTGGCGGTAGCTCCGCAGCCGCCGCTCGTATCGCTCGGGGAAGCGGCCCTGCGCGAGCCGGAGGAGCTCACGCGGCGAGACGTCAGCGAGCACGAGCCGGTCGCGCGGGAGCTCGTCGACCGGCGAGTCGGTCACGAGCGAGCCGCCGAGCTCGTGGACGCGTGCTGCCAGCGCATCGGCGAGCTGCGAGGCGCCGCCTCGAGCGAACGGCCAGCCGACCGCGTGCCCGAGCACCGCGAGCGCGAGACCGAACCCCGCACTCGGCCGGCGCTCGAGCGGGAGCATCGAATGCGCGCAGTGGCCCGCGAACCACGCTCGGGCGCGCTCGGTCTCGAACAGCGACTCCGCGACCGAGCGCGCGTCGCCGAGCGCGGCACGCGCACCCGCAGCGAGCGGTCCGAGACCGGTCGCCCGCACGGCGCGCAGCGTCCTGCGCCGAGGCGGCGGCAGGCGGCCGAGCAGCACGGGTGCGAGCTCGTCCCACGACTCGACGAGCGGCTCGACGAGCCGCCGGTACGCGGCGCCGTCGCGGCCGAGGCTCTCGACGGTCTCGTCGATCCCGCGCTCGAGGACGACCGCAGTCCCGTCGTCGAGCGGATGCGCCGCGGGCGCGCCCGGGTGCACCCACTCCACGCCGAGGTCGAGGCTGCGGAAGAACGGCGAGCCGATCGCGAGCGGCTGCACCGTCGCGCAGACGTCGTGCAGGAAGCCGGGCAGCGTCAGCTCTTCGGTGTGAAGCCCGCCGCCAATGTGGCCCGCGGCCTCGCGCACCTCGACCTCGACCCCGGCCTGTAGCAGTACGATCGCGGCCGCGAGCCCGTTCGGCCCCGAGCCGACGACCAAGGCGCGGGTCACGCGCGCAGCCGTCGCAGCGCGGGCCCGAGCGCCTGCCCGCCGCGCAGGACGGGCTCGAAGAGGTCGCCGTGCCGCTCGACCCGTGCGAGCGCCTCCTCCATGCCGAAGTCGCGCGGGCGCACCTTCTCGCCGAGCTCTTCCCAGCGCAGCGGCGTCGAGACGGGCGCGCCCGGCTTCGGCCGCACCGAGTACGCGGACGCGATCGTCTTGCCGTGGCCGTTCTGCCGGTGGTCGACGAGCACGCCGCGCCGCTTCTTCTTCAGCCACTCGGTCGTCACGAGCCCGGGGTTTCCCTCTTCGAGCCCGCGCGAGACGCGCTCGGCCAGCTCGTAGGTGTCCTTGTACGTGGCGCGTCGAGCGATCGGGACGAGCACGTGGATCCCGTCGGCGCCACTCGTCTTCACGTAGGAGCTCAGCTCGAGCCCCTCGAGCGCCTCGCGCACGAGGTGCGCCACCTTGATCGCCTGCGAGAACCCGTTGCGCGACTCCGGCGGGTCGAGGTCGAAGACGACGTAGTCCGGCCGCTCCGGCTTGTCGACGCGCGAGTACCAGGCGTTCATGTCGATGCAGTTCATCTGCACCATCCAGGCGAGCGCGGCGGGCTCGTTGACGAGCGTGAAGTCGACGAGCCGCGACTCGCCCTCGCGCGGCCAAGTACGGAACTGCCGCGTCGGGACCCACGACGGCTTGCCCTTCGGCGCCTGCTTGTGGAAGTACGCCTGGCCGCGGATGCCGTACGGGTAGCGCTTGAGCGTGAACGGCCGGTCGCGCAGGTGCGGGACGATCGTCTCGCCGATGCCGACGTAGTAGTCGGCCAGATCGCGCTTCGTGAAGCCGTCGCCCGGAAAGAGCACCTTGTCCGGGCTCGTCAGCCGTACGCGGCGGCGGCCGACGGTGAGCTCGAGCTCAGACACGGCGCGTCCAGTGGAGCGCGGTCGTGATCTCGAGGCGGTACGACGGCTCGAGCAGCGCCAGGAGCGACCGCTTCAGCTCCTCACGCTCGGCCGGCCGCAGCGAGGCGATCGAGCTGACCGTGGCGAAGAGGTCGACGATCTCGCGGCCGGTCAGGTGAGTAGAGCGTCCGAAGGTCTTCTCGACGAGCGGCTCGAATGGCCCGCCGGCGAACGCGTCGAGCGGATCCGCCATCGTGCCACGCGCCGCGGCGCGGCCGGAGCTGACGTAGACGTCGTCGAGCAAGGCCTGTGCCTCCGCCGGGAGCGGCGGGTCGAGCGAATTCACCATGTGGTCGTCGCCGTCGCTCCACCAGTGGTTCCAGAGCAGCGCGACCCCGCCGTGTGGCGCGAGCACACGCGCGAGCTCGGCGACCGCCGCGGGCCCGTCGAACCAGTGGAAGGCGTCGCCGACGAAGACCGCATCCGCGGACTCGTCCGGAAGCGGCATCCGCTCTGCGGTCCCGGCGAGCACATTGACTCCGGCCGAGCGCCGCGCCAGGACCGCGCGCATCTCGTCGTTCGGCTCGATGGCGATCACGTCGCGGAAGCGGCGGGCGAGCGGGCGCGTCAGCTTGCCCGACCCGGCAGCGAGGTCGACGACGCGCGCCGAGCCGGCGCTCAGGCCGAGCGCGTCCTCCGCCCGCCGCAACGCCTCGGGCGCGTACTCGGGCCGAACGTCGTCGTACTCCGTCGCGATCCGCCCGAAGCTGAACGCCAGCTCAGGCACGGCGCGTCCAGTAGGCGACGGTCTTCACGCGACTCCGGAGCTCGCCCGGCGGGACGAGCTCGCGCAACCGGGCGGCGAAGGCGGCGCGGGCCTCGGCCGGCTGCGCCGCCATCGAGCTGACCGAGAGCAGGTTCGCGATCCAGCCCTCGCGGTCGGTGACGAGCTCCCGCTCGAGCTCCTCCTCGCGCAGCTCCTCGAAGCCGGCGCCGGCGATCGGCTTCCGCCACTCGCCCGAGAGCACCTTCGGCAGCCCGGGCGCGCCGCCGGGCTCGAACGCCTCGTCGATGGCGGCATCGGCCTCCTCGCCGACGTCCGCGTGCTCGAGCGGAATGTTCCAGATGATCACCAGGCCCCCGCCCGGGCGGAGGACACGCTCGATCTCGGCGACCGCCTGCGAGGTCGAGAACCAGTGAAACGCCTCGGCCGAGAAGACCGCGTCCACATCCCCGTCGGCCAGCGGAATCGCCTCCGCATGGCCCGCGCGCGACTCGGCGCCCGGCACGACCTCCTCGAGCACTGTGCGCATCGCGTCGTCCGGCTCGACGGCGATCACCCGTGCGAACCGCGGCACGAGCGCCCGCGTGAGCTTGCCGGTGCCCGCGCCGAGGTCGAGCACCGTCGCGTCGCGACCGAGCCCGAGCTCGGCGGCGACCCGGTCGAGCAGCTCGCCCGGCCATTCCGGCCGCCCGAGCTCGTACTCGCGCGCCGCGCGCCCGAAGGCGTCCGGCGGCGCTTCTCTAGCCAACTCCGGCCAGAAGGAACGCGCGGTTCTCCTTCAGCATCTCGCGCGCGATCACGAGCCGCTGGATCTGGTTCGTGCCCTCGTAGATCTGCGTGATCTTCGCGTCGCGCATCATGCGCTCGACCGGGTACTCCTGGATGTAGCCGTAGCCGCCGAGGATCTGGACGGCGTCGGTCGTGACCTCCATCGCGACGTCGGTGCAGTAGAGCTTCGCCATCGCCGAGATCTTCGTCAGCTCGGAGCCGTCCGCGCCCTCGTCGATCAGCTGGCCGCACTTGTAGAGGAGCCCGCGCGCGGCCTCGCACTTCGTCTCCATGTCGGCGAGCGAGGCCGCGATCAGCTGGTGCTGCGCGATCGGCTTGCCCATCGTCTCGCGGCTCTTCGCGTACTCGAGCGCGTAGTCGGTCGCGCCCTGCGCGAGGCCGAGGCCCTGCGCGCCGATCCCGGGCCGCGAGCGGTCGAGGATCCGCATCGCGATCCGGAAGCCCTCCCCTTCCTCGCCGAGCAGGTTGCCGTCCGGCACGCGGCAGTCGTTGAAGAAGATCTCGCCGGTCGTCGAGCCCTTGATCCCCATCTTTGGCTCGATGCGGCCGACTTCGAACCCGGGCGAGTCGGCCTCGACCACGAACGCCGAGATCCCCGAGTGCCCGGCCTCGGGATCGGTCTTGGCGAAGACGGTGTAGAGGTGCGCGACCCCGGCATTGGTGATGAAGCGCTTGCCGCCGTTGAGCACGTACTCGTCGCCGTCGCGGCGGGCCTCGGTGCGCATCGCGGCGGAGTCCGAGCCCGAGTCAGGCTCGGTCAGCGCGTACGCCGCGAGCCACTCGCCGCTGGCGAGGCGCGGCAGGAAGCGCGCCTTCTGCTCGTCGGTTCCCGCGAGCTTCAGCCCGAGCGAGCCGAGCTCCTGCACCGCGAGGATCAGGCCCGTCGTCGCGCAGACCTTCGAGAGCTCCTCGATCGCGACGAGCACCATCAGGGCGCCGGTGCCGGTGCCGCCGTGCCGCTCCTCGAACGGAAGCCCGAGCAGGTCGTGCTCGCGCATCAGCTCGACCATGTCCCAGGGGAACTCGGCCGACTTGTCGATCTCGGCCGCCCGCGGGGCGACGCGCTCGCGCGCCAGGTCGCGCACGAGGTCGCGGATCTCGCGCTGCTCGTCGCTCAGGGGATCGCTCGGCACGGGCCGGAGTCTAGCCCTGGTAGTCGAAGTCACTTTCGAACGCGCAGTTGCCGTGGAACGAGAAGTCGAGCTCGCCGTCGTGCACTTCGAGGCTCTCGGCCAGGAGCTCGCTGCCGACGCGCGCGTGGCCTGGGATTACGCAGGTGACGGTCTCGCCGCTCTCGACCGGCCGTGAGGCGCGCACCTCGACGTAGCCCTTCGCCCGGAACCACCCGCGGCCGGCAACGTGCTCGATCTCGATCTCCGCGGGCCGCACCGCGAGCTCACGGCTCTCCTTCCACGCCCAGGGGAAGTGGTCGAGCTGCGAGCCCGGAAGGCGCCCGGTGAAGATCGCTTCGAGCGCCGCGAGCTGCGCCTCGTCGGCGCGCTGATCGAGGTAGAGCACGAAGCTCCAGGGCGAGCCCTCTTCGTCGTCGCTGTAGCTCGTCGCCAGCACGACGCCGAGCCCGGCCAGGTCGACGTCGCCGGCACTGCCCTCGGTGACCTTCCACGAGAGCGCGCCGAGGCAGACCCCGTACGTCGAGCGGCCGCCCA
>JAWVDY010000205.1:0-2694 GCA_033856995.1 Gaiellaceae bacterium | reverse complement strand
GTTTCGGTCCTCACCGCGGCCGCCTCCCAGCGGGAATGTGCCCGGGCCGCTGCGGGCGCCGGTCGATCCGGACCTCGACGTGTCCGAACGGGATTGGGTAATAGGCCACCTTCATCTCCTCCTCCTGTCAGCCGCGGGCGTAGCCCGTCAGCCGGTTGCCTGATTGCACCGCCGGGGCGGTCGTGCTGCTCCGCGAGAGCGCGCGGACGATCCACGTGTTGACGGAGACGCCCTCACGGGCCGCGGCAGTCTCGACCGCGGTCTTGAGGGCATCGGGAAGGCGCAGGCTGATGCGGGCGGTGTAGGCCTCGTCGGCGGCCGCCGCCGGCGCCTCAGGCTCGTCGCTCACGTAGACGAGCTCCGGGTCCTGCCCGGTCAGCCGAACCTCGACGTGACCGGAGGGAAGCTTGTCGTTCAGCTCGAGCGCCGCTTCGGAGAGCGCATCGAGCAAACGCAGGCCGACCGACGCCTGGAGGGTGACCACGAGCCGCCCGGCCGCGTCGGCCGTCGTCTCGTCGCCAAGCTCCGCAACCGCCGTCAGGTCGGCTTTGAGCGCATCGACGAATCGTTGTAGCTGCATGATGACATCATAGTGACATCACATGCGCTGTCTGTCAAGCGTCAACCTCCGGAGTACAACTCCGGGTGGTAGGCGCGGCGGTACAGCGTCTTCAGGTGCTCGACTCGGCGCACGTAGGCCCGCGTCTCGGCGAAGGCGATGCCCTTCCCCTCCTTGCGCCAGGTGTCGACGTTCTGCTGGCCCGCGTTGTAGGCCGCCAGCGCGGTGCGCTCGTCGCCGTACTTGTCGAGCAGGTGCCGCAGGTACCACGAGCCGTAGCGCACGTTGATCTCGGGGTCGTCGAGGTCCGCGACCCGGAAGCGCGAGCCGCCGGTGTGCACCGCGATTCCCTTCGCCGTGTCAGGGAGCAGCTGCATCAGCCCGATCGCCCCCGAGCTGGAGCGCGCATGCGCCTGGAACTTGCTCTCCTGGTAGATGACGCCGGCGAGGAAAGCGGGGTCGAGCCGGTAGTTGCGCGCGTGCCCGCGGACGATCGCCTGATAGCGCAGCGGGTAGCGGAGCCGCACGTACCAGGCCGGCTCTGTCGAGTTGACGTAGGCAAACCCCGCTGCGAGCGCCGTGGCCGCGACCAGCAGCGCGAAGAGCTTCCTCACTGCGAGAGCTCCCGCGCGACCCCCTCGACGAACGCGTCGAGCTGCTCGAGCGAGCCGTCGTTCACGTACGAGTAGTCCGCCTGCGTCACCTTCAGCGAGTCTGGCAGCAGCCGCGGCTCGCGTTCCTCCGCAGCCACCTCCGTGCGGGAGGCACGCAGGTCCGACGGGACGGTGATCACCACGACCGCGTCGAAGCGCTCCTGACCCCCGACCTCGTAGAGGAGCGGCACCTCGGTCACGCAGAGCGCAGGCGGGTCGTCCTGCGCTGCCAGCTCCCTGCGCCACTCCATGTACTCGCGCACCACGACGGGATGCAGCAGGCCCTCGAGCCAGTCGAGCGCCTCACGGTCGGCGAACACGATCTCGGCGATCGCGCCGCGATCGATCTCTCCGCGCCCGTCCAGGACTCGGTCGCCGAAGCGCTCGAGCAACGCGTGCCTCACTTCGTCGTCCTCGCGCAGCAGCCGATGGACGATCTCGTCGCTCGAGATGGTCGCGGCGCCTTGACGCGCAAAGGCCGCGAGTGCCTCGCTCTTCCCGGCTCCGATGCCGCCCGTGATGGCGACGGCGATCGGCGGCGCCAACGCTACTCGGGCTCTTCGGCGGGAGGATCGGCCTCGGCGGGCGCGTCCGGCTGCACTTCGGGCTCTTCGGCCGCCGGCTGAGGCTCTTCCGCAGGCGTCTCGGGCTCGTCAGCGGACGGCTCTTCCGAGACGGGCTCGGCCTCTGAGACGGGCTCGTCGGCCACGGCTTCCGCCTCTACATCAGCCGCGACGTCGGCGTACTCGGGGAACACCTCTTCGGAGAGATCGAGGTTCGGCGTGCCCTCGACGCCCTCGGAATCGTCGGCGCGCTGCTGCACCGCGTCGCCCTCGACGCGCTTGAGCGAGAGCGAGAGGCGTCGTCGCTCGGCGTCGACCTCGATGATTTTCGCCTTGACGACGTCGCCCTGCGAGACGACCTCGCGCGGGTTCTCGACGTGGTGCTGCGCGAGCTCGGAGATGTGCACGAGCCCCTCGACGCCGGGCATGATCTCGACGAAGGCGCCGAACGTGACCACCTTGGTCACCTTGCCCTCGACCTCGTCGCCCTCGTTGTAGGTCTCCAGCACCTGCTGCCACGGATCCGACTGCGTCTGCTTGAGGCCGAGCGAGATGCGCTGGCGCTCGCGGTCGATGTCGAGCACCTTGACCTTCACGTCCTGCCCGATCTCCAGCACCTCGGACGGATGGTTCACGTGGCTCCATGACAGCTCCGAGATGTGGATCAGGCCGTCCATCCCGTCGAGGTCGACGAAGGCGCCGAAGTCGACGATGTTGGAAATCTGTCCCTCGACGACATCCCCCGGGTTGAGCCGGTCGAGGATCGCCTGCCGCATCTCCTTGCGCTCGTCCTCGAGCACCGCGCGGCGCGAGAGCACGACGTTGTTGCGGGAGCGGTTGAGCTCGATCACCTTCGCGCGCAACTCCTGGCCGAGGAACTCGTCGAGGTCCTGCACGCGCCGGATGTCGACCAGCGAGG
>JAWVDY010000204.1:0-6280 GCA_033856995.1 Gaiellaceae bacterium | reverse complement strand
TCTCGTAGGAGCGGCCGATCACGTGGGCGAGAACGTTCAGGCGGCCGCGATGCGCCATGCCGAGCACGACCTCGTGGCCGCCTTCCTCGGCGGAGAGGACGATTGCCTCGTCCAGCATCGGCACCATCACGTCGAGCCCTTCGACAGAGAACTGCTTCTGGCCTAGGAACGCGCGGCGGAGGTAGCGCTCGAAGCCCTCGACCTCGGTCAGACGCTCGAGCAGGCGGCGCTTCTCCTCGGCCGGGAGCTTGTGGTGGTAGCGGCGGCCCTCGATCACGCTCCGCAGCCAGACCCGCTGCTCGTGATCGGAGATGTGCTCGATCTCGTAGGCGCTCGTGCCGCAGTAGACCTGCTGGAGCTGCGGGATCACGTCGGCGAGCGTCTCGCCCTCGACGTGCACGCCCAGGATCGTCGCGGGGATCAGGCGCTGTAGCTCGGGCGTCAGCTTCGGCTCACGCCGCTCCGGCTCGAGCGATGGATCGCCCACCGGCTCGCCGCCGAGCGGGTCGAGCCGCGCCGCGAGGTGCCCGTACGTGCGGTAGGCGGTAACGAGCGCCATCGCGGCCGCGACGGCGGCGAGCAGCTTCTCGTCCGGAGCCGCGACCGGAGTCGGGTCGGGCTCGGCGGCCGGGGCCGACGGGGGCTCGGCCGCTGCGACCGCGGGCGCAGAAGCCGGGGCCGCGGCCGGCGCCGCGGGCACGTGCCCGTTTCTGTCCTCCTGGAGCAATTCGACGAGCCGCGCCAATCCTGGATGCGTCGCGACGAGGTCGCTTGCGCCGCTCTCGAAGAGCGCGCGCCACTCGCTCGGGACCGCGTCCGGGTTCTCGAGGTACTGCTCGAGGAGTGCGCTTGCGTAGCCCGCGTTGAGGCCGTCGACGTCGTGCATGCTCATCGTCTTTGTTGTACCAACCGGGATCCCTCCCGGCGCGGATCGATCGCGCGCCTAGTAGATCGGATGGCCGGTGATCACCGCTATTGCCATGCCGACCAGGAAGCAGACCGCGCCGACGGCGATCGCGGCTCCGGCGAGCCGGGAGTGACGGCCGCCCACGGAGGCCGCGAGCAGGGCCACGAGTAGCGCGAAGGGAATCAGGCGCCCGGGCCGGTAGGCGACCGCGATCAGGCTCGTGAAGATCGAAAGCGCAGCCAGCAGCCCGGCGATCGCCTCGCCCGGACGCGCGCGTGTCTGCGGCTGTGCGCTCATCGCGACACCGTGGCCCGGCGGGCTCGCGCGGGTGTCCGCTCCGGACCCCGCCTCGGGCCTGTGCGGTGCAGCCGCGGCCTCCACGGCGACCTCGGCTCGAGCGGCTCGACGACCCCGGCGCGGGAAGGCTCGGGCGGCTTCGGCTCGGCCTTCACGGCCCAGTAGACGACGAGACAGAGGTAGACGATCGGGATCTTCAGGACGAGCATCATGAAGACGAACTCCCAGACCATCGGGAAAGTGTACGCCATGTTTGCGGCACCCGGCCTGCACGAGGGACGGCCTGAAAGCCGCCCCTCGTGAGCGCCGGTCAGAGGCGCCCGAGCCCGCTCGAGCCGGAACCGCAACCGGGTAGGGCGAGCAGGATCCACAGCAGCACGAGCGCCGCAAGGAGGATCGCCACTCCGCGCCAGCTACGCACCGGACCAGCTCGCGCCGCTGCCTCCGTCGCCGTGGACCCAGATGTCCACGAGCGGGTACTTGTGCGGGCAGTACCAGACGACGCACGCGTGGAACTCGCCCTGCGTCCAGGCATCCGTCGAGTAGGTGCCGACGCCCCTGCCGTTGCAGTGCTCGAGGGTGCAGTTCGAGCCCATCTGCCGGTCGAAGATCCACCCGAAGGCCGTGGCGGAGGCCCACCGGTCGCGCCAGAAGTATGTGATCACACCCGCTGACCAGCACCAGCGAACCTGCTCGTTGTAGCGGAACACGACCATGTGCGCGAGGTTGCGGCGCGTTGCCCGCACCCAGCGTGTGCGGCAGTTCCCGGACGGGAACCCGTACCGCAGCTGCGGACTCGGTCATCACGTCCGAGTCGCCCTCGCTCGTGCCGCAGTCCACGTATGGGTCGCTGCACATGTCAGCCGCATACGCGGCCGCGCGCCCCGGGTGCAGGGCGAGCGCGCCTGCACAACACGCGGCGACCAGAGTAAGGCCGGCCGCGCCACGTAGCTTCCTTCCTGTCTCCATCGTCCACCTCCCGTCGACTCATGCCGACGGTAGGCGTGGCCGGCGCACGGGCGTGAAACGCCTTCGCGTCGAAATTGCAACATCCGCGCAAGTCCTACGCGTCACGCCGCCGCTTGCCTAGTGGCCGTTGCGGCCATGGCGCGGGAATGCCCCGGCACGCAGCGCGTTCGACCAGGGCGATGGCCAAGCTTTGGTCTGCCGAGCTCGAGCTCCGCGGGGCGGGCGGTGAGCCCGTCGACCTCCGCCGCACGCTCACCTCACACGGAGTCGCCGACCTGCCACCGAACGAGATCGACTCTGCGGCGCAGACGCTCACTACGACGCTGGCGCTCGCACCGGACAGGGCGCGCACGGTCAGCGTCGGCCCCGGTCGCACCGGCTTCGCCCGCGTGGAGGCCGCCGGGGTCACCGCTGCGGAAGGACGAGCGATCAGCGAGACGGTAGGTCACATGCTGCGCCTCGACGCCGACCTCTCGGGCTTCTACGAGGTCGCGAGCGCCGACCCCGAGCTCGACTGGGCGGGCACGGGAGCCGGCCGGATGATGCGCGGGACGACGGTCTTCGAGGATGTCGTGAAGACGATCTGCACGACCAACTGCGCCTGGTCGGCGACGGTGCGCATGATCGGCGCGCTCGTCGAGCACCTCGGCGCCGAGGCTCCGGGCGGGCGCCACGCGTTCCCGTCGCCGCAGGCGATGGCGGAGGCGGGCGACGAGTTCTACCGCGACGTCGTTCGTGCCGGCTACCGCGGGGCGTACCTGCGCTCGCTCGCAGGCAGCGTCGCGCACGGACGGCTCGACCTCGAGCGGCTGACCGACCCCGGGCTGTCGGACGACGAGGTGGCGGAGCGGCTGATCGCGCTTCCCGGCTGCGGCCCCTACGCCACCGCGCACATCATGATGCTGCTCGGCCGCTATTCACGGCTGATCCTCGACTCGTGGACGCGCCCGACCTACGCGCGCCTCAACGGACGCAAGGCCGCCGACCGGACGATCGAACGCCGTTTCCGCCGCTACCGCGACTACGCGGGCTTGGCCTTCTGGCTGTACCTCACGCGCGACTGGGTCGACGGCTGACGCGACCGCGCGGCCTGCTTCCCCACAAAGGCGAAGCCGGCGAACATCAGCGTGATCCCGACGAGCTCGCCGACGTAGACGAGCGAGTACGAGCCCGCGCGCGAGAGCCCGGTCGCGAGCGCGACGACGATCGCGCCGCTCCCGATCCAGAGGTTCGGCCGCACGCGCTGCCGGCGCACGATCGAATAGAGCGAGCCGCCGATCAGGAAGAGGCTCCCGAACGAGTTGAGCCCGACCGCCCAGAGGAACGCGTGCCCGACAAGTGCGCCGTTCGCCGGGGGCCGGCCGTGAGCGGTCGCGGCAAGCGCAGTCCCGTCGACGCCCGCGAGGGCCACGGTTGCGACCGCCGCGAGGGTCGCGACGGTGAGACCCCCCACGAGCGCGTCTCGCGCTCGCTTCGGCAGGAGCAGCCACGCCGAGCCGGCTCCGAGGTAGGCAACGGTCAGCACGCCGCCGGCGAGGTAGTAGGTCTTGAAGAGCGCGGGGCTCCAGCCGAGTCTCTGCGCGAGCGCCTCGCAGGCCGCAGCGACGGCGAAGAGGGTGAAGCCGAGGCCCCAGAGCACCTTCTCGCCCGAGCGGCGGCGCAGCAGCGATCGCAGCAGGAGCGCGGCGAACGCGAGCGCAACCATGGCCGCGCAGAGGGGTAGCAGGGCATCGAGCACCGCGGGCGCCTCGGCGTGGGGCCGCGAGCTGATCGCCGTGACCGCCGCCGAGGGCGGGACGATGCGCAGGTAGGTGTAGTCGCGGCCGCCGAACATCCCCTCGTGGGTGGACACGAACGCGTAGCTGCCCGTGCGCAGCGGGCGCTGGAGGGCGAGCACGAGCTGCCGCGGGGACGCCTTTCGGACCACCAGCGCCACCGAGCCGCCTCGATTGAGATCGAAGAGCTGGTACGCCCTCGGTGTGTCGACGGCGGCCGCGCGGACGACCAGCGAATGCACGTCCGACGCGTGCAGGCGGAGCGCGTCGGCCGGGGTCGTCGACTGCAGCGCGTCCCACGCGAACAGCTTCACGGGGCCGCGCTTCGTCGTCACGAACTGGCCGGTCACCTCCTTTGTCAGGCGGGGCTCGTACGAGTAGCGCACGGTGCTGCCGCCCACGCCGGCGAGCGCGGGGACGAACGGGATCGCGACGAGCAGGAGCCCGATCCCGCCGAGGGCGGCGCTCACACGGGCGCGGTAGCTGCCGGTCCGGCGCGTGCGCCCGCGCGGCGGACGGTGCTCGAGCTTCGCTCGCCGGCGCGCATGGGCGCGGTACAGCAGCGCGGACGAGATGAGCGCCATCGTCGGCAGCCAGCCGAGCTCGACGCGCCAGCCGATGTGTTTCAGAGGGCCGTTGCCGTAGGGGCTGAACGCGACCGGGATCACCGCCCACGTGAGCGCCGGCCCTGCCATCAGCAGGATCGAGGCCGCGAGCGGGAAGCCGGCAAAGAGCCAGCCGACGCCCGGGAAGCCCATCAACCCGAGCGGCAACTCATAGGCGGCGAGCGCTGCGGGGCTGCGTCGGCGCACGCGCCTCGGAATCGTGCCCGAGTAGACAGCTGGAACCGCTGCCAGCGACGCGCGCCCCTCGACGCGCTGCCGCTTCGTCATCCTCCAGGCCGCCGCCGAGAACGCCGCGAAGCCGGCCAGCACGACCGCGGCCGCGGGCACGAGAACGAGCGACTGCCACGGCTCGAGTGCCGAAACCGCCGACGCGAAGGAGTGGCCGCGCGAGACGCGGTGGGCCTCTACGGCCGAGAAGGCGACGCCGGCTGCGTAGTAGACCGCGGTCCCCAGCGGCACGAGCCGCACCACGAGCCGCGCCCTGCGCGCATGCCACTCGGCGCCTACAGCGTGCAGCGCCGCCAGAGAGAGCCCCGTCAGCAGGAGCATCAGTCCGCCGAGCATGTTCAGCTGGGCGTGCAGGTTGACGATCACGTCGCCCGCTTCGCCGCCGCGGTCGAGCGCCTCGTTCACGAGCGGCACCGCCTGAATCGGCCCCTGCAACGTCCCGACGGCCAGCGCCGCGCAGCCGGCGAGCACGAACGGCCGCAGCGGGCCGCTGCTCCCGCGAACGGCGCGCACGATCACGACGAGCAGGAGCCAGAAGGCCGAGAACATCGCGATCCCGGAGCCCATGATCAGGTACGGGTGCAGCGCCGTCGCTTCCTCCGCCTGCTCCGGCGTCAGCCCGTGGTGTACGACCAGCGATCCCTCCTGAAAGCCCAGGTAGAGCGTCGAGAAGTAGAAGGCGAGCGAGCCGCCGAGCAGCGCGAAGAACACCCTGTTCACGAGCCGGGCCGAAGGCTCGACGCCGCCCGCGGAGCGTACGAGCGCGAAGAACGCGCCGGCGACGAGCATCGTCAGGCCGGTGACGAGGTTGATGTGCGCGTGGCTGATCGGGTCGATCCACTCGCCTGCGTGACCCGCCTTGTAGAGCCAGTTGGCGTTGGCCGGCGTCACCTGCACCACGCCCTGGACGGTGCCGACGGTCAGCGCCAGCGCGCCCGTGGCGAAGAACTTCCAGAGGTGCCACTGCGGCTTGGGCACGCGCACCAGGCGCGACTGGAAGATCGTCACGACGACATTGGTCGCGAAGCACCAGTAGCCGAGCCCCATTACCCCGGCGCCCATCCCCGTCGGCGCCTTGTACCAGTTGCCCATGTGTGCCTTGGCGGCCGGGTAAGTCCAGCCGTGCTCGATCAGCGGCCCCATCGCGATCCCATTGCCGATCAGCGAGACGTAGAAGACGGCCAGCCCAACCACGGTGAGCCAGAACGCGCTCTGGGCCAGCCCTTCGCTCGCGAGCGGCCGGCGCACGACGCGGGGCAGCGCGAGCCAGCAGAGACCCGTCGCCAGCAGCGTCCCGCCACCGACGATCATCACGTGCGTGTTCGAGAGGTCGCGAACGAGGTGGCCCGCGTAGCCGGTACGCGCGAGGTACTCCGAGACCCACGGCAGGCTCTTGAGCGCCATGTGGAGGCTGCCGAGGATGAGGAAGAAGCCGCCGGCGAGGAAGTACTTCGCCACCTTCCGGTCGTGGGCGTGCA
>JAWVDY010000203.1:0-2716 GCA_033856995.1 Gaiellaceae bacterium | reverse complement strand
CGACCTGCTCGGCCATGCGGCGCTCTTCCACGACATCGGCAAGCTTGCGATCCCGGACTCGATCCTCCTGAAGCCCGCGAGCCTGACGCCCGAGGAGTGGGCGATCATGCAGGGCCACGCGGAGGAGGGCGCGCGGATCATCGACCGCCTCGGCTTCCTGCAGGACGCCGTGCCGGCGATCCGCCACCACCACGAGCGCTTCGACGGCACCGGCTACCCGGATCGCCTGCGAGGTGAGGACATCCCCCTCGGGGCTCGCATCATCCATGTCGCGGACGCCCTCGACTCGATGCTGACGACACGCATCTACCGCGCCGCCCGGCCGGCTGCCGAGGCGCTCCAGGAGCTCAGGCGCGCGGCCGGCACCCAGTTCTGCCCGCGCTGCGTGGCAGCTCTGGAGCGGATCCTGCCGCTCGAGACCCTCAAGGGCGACGCCGACCGCGCCCGCCTGTCTGCAGTCGCGTCCTAGAAGCCTCCAAGCCCACACTTGCGTTCTTTCCAGAACGCTCTATCCTTCTTGGCATGGCCCGTAAGCCGCCCTATAGGGCGGTCGCCAAGATCGACCCCGACGCGCTCGCGTCCTTCCAGGCCGGAATCCGCAAGCGCTACTCGAACGAGCAGATCCTCGGGGAGCTGCGCGCCAGCGCGGAGCGGCTTGGCCGCTCGCCGACGATGCGCGAGTTCGCGGCCGACGCCGAGACAAGCGTCCACCCGCAGACGGTGATCGAGCATTTCGGCAGCTGGAACGCGGCGAAGCGGGAGGCAGGGCTCGTGCCACGCCGGTTCGCCACCCGCGAGGAGCTGGTCGGGCTGCTGCGCGAGCTGGGGGAGGAGCTCGGCCGCGTGCCGACGGCGAAGGATCTCGATGCCCGTCGCGGCTCGATGCCTTCGAAGTCGCTCTACTGGCACACGTTCGGCTCGCTCGCGGAAGCGCTCCGCGAAGCCGGGTTCGACGTCCCGCTCGGCGAGGAGCGGCTCGAACGGGCGGTCGAGCAGGGAGTGACGCTCGCGCGCAAACTCAAGCGGCTACCGAAGTTCGCCGACTGGGCGACCGCACGAAAGCAGGACGACGCGCTCCTGACCGAGTGGCAGGTCTACCGAATGTTCGAAGCGCGCCGCGGCGCCTGGTCGACGTTCCAGTACCTGATCAAGGAACGCCTCGAGAGCGAAGGGCGCAAGGTCGGCCCGGACGGCCGGCTCGCGTAAGAGCTACGCGGCTGCGGTGTACAGACGCGCGAGCTGCTCGAGACAGGCGCGGCCCTCGTGCGGGGCGCGCACGGCCGGCAGTGGCTCTTCCTCGAACGAACGGTCGGGCCGGAACGAGTCTTGCGCGACGACCTTGCCATGCTCGACCGCGACGATCGTCCCTTCTGCGAGCTCGCTCTTGCGGAGCTTGATCGACGCGTAGCTCTCGGCGAGCTCGAGGGCGATGCGCGTGGAGGCGAAGAAGAGCTCGCGCTTGCCCTGGCCGAGCCAGAGCGGACGGCCGACGCCACGTGCGAGGAGCAGCTCCGGGCGGCCTTCGTCGAGCCAGGCGGTCGCCATCGAGCCGTAGAGCTCCTCGAGCGCCTGAGCGGTGCGCCCGCGCGCGCGTTCTGCGAGCGCGAAGATGATCTCCGAGTCGACGGTCATGCCGCTCTCGGCGCGTTCGATCCGATGCAGGGCGAACAGCTCGTCGTCGTTTTCGATGATGCCGTTGTGGATGCCGACCACCGAGCCGTGCCGAACGGGATGGTTGTTGGCCGAGAAGCTCGGGTGCCCCTTCGTGTAGTCGCGCACGTGGACGAGCAGCTTGCTCGCGTCCCCGGGGACGTGGATCCGCTCGAGGAGCGCAGTCGCCCCGGAGCGCTGCTTGTGCACGGCCACCGGGGCTTCGGCGACGCGGTACGCGTACCCGACGGCGTCTGCGCCACGCTCGGCGATACCGGTCAGCAGAGCCCGAGCCGCAACCGTTCTCTCGACGGCGCTGTCGGGGGCGAGGCTATATCCGGCTATTCCGCACAAAGTGTCTGGAAAATACGAAGCGACCAGGTGGTCGCTCCATCTTTCTAGACGCATCGGCTGGGGTCCTTGTTAGCTGCCATCCCTCTCCTGAGGGTTGACGGGCGCCTCAAGAGTGGTCTCGGCCACGCCGATACCTGTGCCATGCGGCTTCTCCCTGATGTGCCCTCAGACCCGACCCTCGAGGTCGAGCCGAAGCTCGAGCTCGTTCCCGACGTCGAAGAAGCAGAAGAGGCCGACGAGGTCGACGAAGAGACTGCCGAGGCCGACGAGACGCCCGAGGCTGACGAAGACGACGTCAAGCCTGCCGCAAAAGCCGAGGCGACGCAGGATCCGCTCAAGCTCTACGTCCGCGCGATCGGCGACGGCCCGCTCCTCACACCTGCGGAAGAGCGCGAGCTCGCGCGCCGCAAGGACGAGGGAGACGAAGAGGCCAAGAAGAAGCTGATCGAGTCGAACCTCAGGCTCGTCATGTCGATCACGCGGAACTACACCAAAGCCGGCGTGCCGCTCCTGGACCTGATCCAGGAAGGGAATCTCGGCCTGATTCGTGCCGTGGAGAAGTTCGACTACAAGCTCGGCTACAAGCTTTCGACATACGCGACGTGGTGGATCCGTCAGGCAGTAACGCGCGCGCTCGCCGACCAGGGCCGGACGATCCGGCTTCCGGTCCACGTGGCCGAGCAGGTGCGCCGCCTGATGCGCTCCCGGCGCG
>JAWVDY010000202.1:0-7122 GCA_033856995.1 Gaiellaceae bacterium | reverse complement strand
CTCCGTCACGAGGACGCGCGCGCCCACGAGGCGCTGCTCTGCATCCAGTCCGGCGACTCGCTGAAGAACCCGAATCACTGGAAGTTCGACACCGACCAGTTCTTCTTCAAGTCGCCGGCCGAGATGGCGCTCGACTTCCCGGGCCACGACGAGGCGATGCGGCGCACGCTCGAGATCGCCGAGCGGTGCCGGGTTGAGCTCGACCTCGGCAACATCCTGCTGCCGAAGTTCCCGCTCCCGGACGACAAGGACGCGTTCGAGTACCTCGTCGAGCTCTGCGAGAAAGGCCTGCAAAAGCGCTACGAACGGGTCACGCCGGAGATTCAGGAGCGCCTGCGCTTCGAGCTCAAGACGATCAAGGAGATGGGCTTCGCCGATTACTTCCTGATCGTCTGGGACTTCATCGCCTTCGCGAGGCGGAACGGCATCTCGGTGGGCCCCGGCCGCGGCTCGGCTGCAGGCTCGCTCGCCGCCTACTGCCTCGACATCACCGATGTCGACCCGATCCGCTACGGCCTCCTCTTCGAGCGGATGCTGAACCCGGGCCGCAAGTCGATGCCCGACATGGACATCGACTTCGCCGTCGCCGGCCGCGACACGGTCATCAACTACGTCGCCGAGAAGTACGGCCGCGACCGCGTCGCGCAGATCATCACCTTCGGGACGATGATGGCCCGAGCCGCCGTCCGCGACGCGGGCCGCGTGCTCGAGATCCCGTACGGCACCGTCGACAAGGTCGCGAAGCTGATCCCGGAAGGCCCGAAGGTCTACCTCGACGACTGCCTCAAGCCGGGCTCGGAGCTGAAGCAGGCCTACGACGCCGACCCGCTCGTGAAGGAGATCGTCGACCTGGCGAAGCCGCTCGAGGGCCTCGTCCGCCAGGACTCGATCCACGCGGCCGGGGTCGTGATCTCCGACCGGCCGCTGACCGACGTCGTGCCCCTGCAGCAGAAAGGGGCCGAGCAGGAGGTCGTGACGCAGTTCTCGATGAACGACGTCGAGGCACTCGGCCTGCTGAAGATCGACTTCCTCGGCCTGCGCAACCTCGACGTGATCGAGAAGGCCGTCGAGCTGATCGGCGGCGCGGACATCGGCAAGCTCCCGCTCGACGACGCAGCGACCTACGCGATGCTGCAGCGCGGCGACACCGTGGGCGTCTTCCAGTTCGAGTCGTCAGGGATGCGTGAGGCGCTGCGGCAGGTCAAGCCGACCGAGTTCGAGGACCTGATCGCGCTCGTCGCGCTCTACCGGCCCGGGCCGATGGGCTACATCCCGGGGTACGCGAAGCGGAAGGCCGGCAACGAAGCCGTCGCCTACGCCGACCCGCGCCTGGAGCCGATCACCGGCCTGACCTACGGGATCTGCATCTACCAGGAGCAGTACATGGAGATCGCCAAGCAGCTCGCCGGGTTCACGCCCGCCGAGGCGGACGACCTGCGCAAGGCGATCGGCAAGAAGATCCACGCGCTCATGGCGTCTTTGAAGGACAAGTTCCTCGAAGGCTGCGCCGCGAACTCGGTCACGCCGGGTGTCGCGAACCAGCTCTGGAAGGACATGGAGCAGGCGCAGGACTACTCGTTCAACAAGTCGCACGCCGCCTGCTACGCACTGATCGCCTACCGCACTGCGTGGCTCAAGGCGCACCACCCGAAGGAGTACATGGCGGCGCTGATCTCGTCCGTGATGAACACGAAGGACCGGGTTCCGTTCTACGTGAACGCCTGCCGTGAGATGGAGGTCGACGTGCTACCACCGGACGTGAACGGGTCCGAGTGCGACTTCGCGGTCGTCGAGGGCCGCATTCGTTTCGGGCTGAATGCGGTCAAGAACGTCGGCGACTCGGCGGCGCGGGCGATCGTTCACGCGCGCGAGGAGGGAGGAGCGTTCGCCTCGCTGTGGGACTTCACCGAGCGCGTCGACCCGCAGCTCGTGAACAAGCGGGCGCTCGAGTCGCTCGTCAAGTGCGGTGCGCTCGACTCCACCGGCGGCTCACGCCGCGGGATGCTCGAGGCGCTGGAGCACGCGCTCTCGCACGGGCAACGCGCCTCGGACGAGCGGCTGCGCGGGCAGAGCTCGCTCTTCGCCGAGGTCGAGGAGAAGCTCGAGCACCCGGCGATCGGCAGCGAGGAGTACGAGAAGAACGAGTTGCTGCGGCAGGAGAAGGAGGCGCTCGGCCTCTACGTCTCCGAGCATCCGCTCGAGGCGATCCGGGCGCAGCTGCGGCGCAAGACCGACGCGACGCTGGCGGAGCTCGAGCGCCGGCGCGACGGCGAGGTCGTGACCGTCGCCGGGATCGTCTCCGCACTGAAGCAGCTGACGACGAAGAAGGGCGAGCCGATGGTGTTCATGCGGCTCGACGACGTGATCGGCAGCGCCGAGGTGGTCGTCTTCAACTCGGTGTACGCGGCGGCGCGCGAGCTGCTCGTCACGGATGCGGTGCTCGTCGTCAAGGCTCGCGTCGACCACAAGGAGGGCGAGTCGAAGCTGATCGCGCTAGAGGTCTCGGCCTTCGAGGCGACCCCCGAGCGGCGCGAGGTGCGGCTGAAGCTCGACGCGCGACTGGCGCGGGCCGGGATCATTCGCGAGCTAGCCGCGGTCGTCCGCGACTTCCCCGGCGAGGCGCCGGTGATCGTCGACCTTGTCACCTCGGAAGGCGCGCGCACCTTCCAGTTCGGAACCGACTACCGGGTGAAGCCGGAGCCGGACTTCTTCGCCGAGGTGAAGGCCCTCCTCGGCGAAGCCGCCGTCGCGTGAGGCCGCGGCGGGTCTACGAGACCGTCGTCTACGCGACCGACTACGACTCGGGAGTCGCCTTCTACCGCGACGTGCTCGGGCTGCGAGCGGTGAGCGATGGAGCATTCAGGTTGGACGACGACGCGATGCTGTTGATCTTCGACCCGACAAGCTCAGCTCAGCCTGGGCGCGGAATCCCATCACACGGGCCGACGGGTGCCGTCCACGTCGCATTCTCGGTCGGCGAAGGCGAGCTCGATGCGTGGCGCGAACGGCTGCTGGCGCTGGGCGTCGTGATCGAGCAGGAGCAGGTCTGGGAGCGGGGCGGCCGCTCGATCTACGTCCGCGACCCAGCCGGCAACTCGGTCGAGCTGGTCGAGGGCGACCTCTGGCCGGCGTGACACTTCCGTCATGGTGTCTGACACCTGAAGGAAGCGGAAAGACCCTGCAAACGTGGCGCTTGTGGATGGTTCGTGACGCTTTCGCGTGCGCGTCTGACACCGGGGTTCACGTCCGCTGGCCGGCCGGCAACTCGGTCGAGCTGGTCGACGGCGACCTCTCGCCGCGCTGAGCCCGCCTTCGCGCGAACAGCGCCGCAACGCCTAGCGCCACGAGCACGCCCGGGATGCCGAGGCCCGCGACGAGCGCGTAATTCGTCCCGGCGGAGGGTCTAGGCGCTTTCGGCAGTCCAAGCTGCACGAGCGCTTGCTTCAGCGCGAGACCGCCGGGGTACCAGCCGCCTGTCGTGGTGGCACCGTAGATCCGCTGCCCGGGCCGCATGTACGCGAGCGCGCCGCCGTGGGCATACGGATAGACGTCCTGAGTCACGCGGCGCGTCGGGCCTCCGCCAGGCACCGTCCAGACGATTCGGTACCGCAGCCCGAGCGGGCGGGCCGGCCGGGCATGAAGCATCGGGTCGGGCGACTGGCCGACGGCGGAAGGGAAGAAGCCGCTGTCCGTCGTCAGCCGGCCGATCGGCGTGGAGCTGAAGTCGGCGCCGTCCGGGAGACTGAGTGCCTTGTGGAAGCCGGGGCCAGAGATCGAGGCCTGCGTCGGTTCCTTGGCCGCAGCGAGGGTCGGCAAGGCTAGAGCGACTAGCACAGCGGCGGCGAGCGTGAGGCGGATCATGGGCAGCTCCTTTTCGGCGTGTGCCGTCGATACACCGGCGGCGCCTCGGAGGTTCCCTGTGCGAAGTCTCAGCCGCCGGCCGGGCGAGGGCGCAGCTCCCGCGCGACCTCGAACTTCTCGACCGACAGAACGGAGCCCCCGACGGCGTCTGCCGCCTGACGACGGGCGCTTCCGGCTGCACGCTCGCTGGTCTCGAGCACCGAGGCGTTCTCCCAGAGCGTCACGGTCATCGTGCGTCCGTCCTCTGGATCGACGAGAACCATCCCGCCCGCGAATCCCTCGAGGTGCTCGATCTGCGCCGCCGCCTCGCCGAACGCCTGCACCGCCTCGTCGATCCGTTCCGCTTCGACTTCGTACCTTGCAACACGCGCCAGCATGCCGGGAACCCTACTCGCTTGCTCGGTGTAGGACCCGTAGTGGTGGACCGGCCACTGGACGAAGCCGAGCTCGTGCAGCGGGCTCGGCGCGGCGACCTCGAGGCCTGGGAGAAGCTCGTGCGCGCATATCAGGGAATCGCATTTCGGACCGCGTACCTGCTGGCCGGGAACGCGGCCGATGCCGAGGAGGCCGCGCAGGACGGATTCCTCAAGGCCCACCGTGCGCTCGGGCGCTTCCGGCGCGGCTCGCCGCTCAAGCCCTGGCTCCTGCGCATCGTCGCCAATGAGGCGCGCAACCGCCGCCGCTCCACCGGCCGCCGCGAGCTGCTCGCACTGCGCGCGGCCGGCGAGACCCGCTCGGGGGACGCGGTCCCGTCCCCCGAGGCGGCTCTGCTCGCGCGTGAGGAGCAGGCGCGCCTGCTCGCGGCCGTCGAGGCGCTGGGCGAGGATCACCGCGACGTCGTCGCGTGCCGCTACTTCCTCGGGCTGAGCGAAGGCGAGGCGGCCGCCGCCCTCGGGATTCGCACCGGCACGGTGAAGTCACGACTCGCGCGTGCGCTCGCGCGGCTGCGCGAGAGCCTGGAGGCCCAGCAGTGACCTCGCTCGACCAGCGCCTGCACGAGCTCGGCCATGAGCTCGCCTTCCCGCCGGAGCCGGATCTCGCTCCGGCGGTGCTCGCGCGCATCGACAGGAAACCGTTCCCGTGGCGCCGCGCCGCCCCGGCGGTTGCGCTCGCGACGATCGCGCTCGGAGCCGCGCTGGCCGTGCCCCAGGCGCGGAGCGCGCTCGAGCGCTGGTTCCACCTCGGCGGCGCGACCGTCGTCCGCATCGACACGCTCCCGCCCGCGATCGAGCGCTCGCAGGCCGGCGGCCTTGGAAGGCCCGTCACCAGGGTCGAGGCCGAGCGGCGACTCGGCTTCCCGCTGGAGCTCCCGCCGCTCCACGGAGCGCCACGCGTTTACATGGTGGGCGACTCGCTGGCCACGGTCGTCCTCCGCGCCCACGGCACGACTCTGCTGCTCTCCGAGTTCGACTCCTACGGAGAGCAGGCGCTGAAGAAGCTCGCCATCCGCGGGACAATCGTCGAGCGGGTCACGGTTCGTGGCGCCCAGGGGCTCTGGATCGAGGGTGGCCCGCACACGCTCAGCTGGATCGACCGCGACACCGGCTACCGGGAGCGGCCGATCGTGATCCACGGCAACGTCCTGCTCTGGCTGCACCGGGGTCTCACGCTGCGCGTCGAGGGCCGGCTGACGAAAGCGCAGGCGCTCGAGATCGCACGGACGGTTCGGTGAGATCCCCCTGCCGGGGGAGATCCATCCTGGCCGAACCACCGAATACCCAAGTGATGACCACTGCGGACATTCACGTCGTCGAGGAAACGGAGCAGGAGCGGGTCGAGCACTGGCGCGCCCAGGAGCTCGTGCGCGCCGGCTACGACCCAGGCGATGCGGCGGCCCTCGCGGCCAGGCACGACATCGACCTCCACTTCGCCGTTTCACTGCTCGAGCAGGGCTGTCCGCTCGAGACGGCGCTCGACATTCTGATCTAGGCAGGCGTCCAAGCCGCCGGGCAGAATGTGCCCCGCGTGAGCCTCGCGTCGATCCCCTCGCCGCACACCGGCACGCTCGACATCGGGCCGCTGACGATCCACATGTACGGCCTGATGCTGCTGCTCGCGATCGCGGCGGCGATCTGGCTGACCGGCGTGCGCTGGGTCAAGCGGGGCGGCGACTGGGACCTCGTCCTGAAGATCGCCGTCTGGGGCGTCGCGGCGGGAATCGTCGGCGCGCGCGCCTACCACGACATCACGAGCTGGAACGAGGTCTCGAGCCCGAAGTGGAAGGGCATCTTCGCCGTCTGGGAAGGCGGTCTCGGCGTCTGGGGCGGGATCCTGCTCGGCTGTCTCGTCGGCGCGGTCGTCGTGCGGCGAGAAGGGGTCCGCGTCCGCGACATGATGGACGCCGTCGCGCCCGGGCTCCTGCTCGCACAGGGGATCGGCCGCTGGGGCAACTGGTGGAACCAGGAGCTGTACGGCAAGCCGACCAGCCTGCCCTGGGGCCTGAAGATCAATCCAGAGCACCGCGTCGCCGGCTACGAGAACGACGCGACCTTCCACCCGACCTTCCTCT
This sequence comes from Gaiellaceae bacterium, assembly GCA_033856995.1. Classification (GTDB taxonomy): domain Bacteria; phylum Actinomycetota; class Thermoleophilia; order Gaiellales; family Gaiellaceae; genus AC-32. The sequence continues at coordinate 752 of JAWVDY010000202.1, read as the reverse complement.
ACGAGTTCGTCTACGACCTGGTCGGAGTGGGCCTGCTCCTGCTGCTCGACCGGCGCTTCCGCTTCCGGCCGCCGGCGCTCTTCGCGCTCTACGCCTCGTACTACACGGCCGGCCGCTTCTGCGAGGAGCTGCTGCGGATCGATCCGGCGCACCACTTCGCCGGCCTACGCCTGAACGCGTGGGTTTCGGTCGTCGTCTTCGCGCTCTCGAGCGCGTTCTTCGTCTGGTGGCAGTTCCTGCGCGGCGGCGAGATCGGGCCGCGACACAGTGCGCGCCGCCGCGAGCCCGAGGGTCCGGCGATGGCGATCCCGCGCGGGCGCGTCCGGCCCTCTCGCTAGGTTCCGGCCGTGGTCGCGCGCGAGCTCGAGCTGGATCTCGACGCCTTCGAAGGCCCGTTCGACCTGCTCCTGACGCTCGTGTTGAAGGAGGAGCTCGATCTCGCCGAGGTTGACGTCGCCGGGATCGTCGTCACATTCGTGGAGCGGCTCGCAGAGCGCGGGGAGCTCGACCTCGAGGCCTGCGGCGAGTTCCTGGTGCTGGTCGCCGCGCTGCTCGAGCTGAAGGCTCGCGGCCTCTTCCCGGACGAGGAGGCGGAGCTGTCGGAGCTCGAGCCGGAGGAAGCCGCCGAGGAGCTCGCCCGGCGGCTCGCGGAGTACCGGCGCGCGAAGGAAGCGGCCAACTGGCTGCGCGAACGGCTCGAGGAGCGCCGCGACTATTTCTTCCGGATGGGGCCAGCGCCGCTCGCGCCGAAG
>JAWVDY010000201.1:0-3825 GCA_033856995.1 Gaiellaceae bacterium | reverse complement strand
GCTCGGCATCGCCGCCGACGCGCAGACCGCCGAGGACGAGGAGCCGCTCTCGGGCGGCACGTGGATCGGGACCGTCGCGCTCGCGCTCACGCTCGCGATCGGGCTCTTCTTCCTGCTGCCCGTCGGGCTGACGAGCCTCGTCAAGGACCGGCTGCCCAACTCGCTCGTCTTCGTCGTCGTCGAGAAGCTCGTCCGCATCACGATCTTCCTGCTGTACCTGTCGGTGGTCTCGCGGCTGAGGGAGCTGCGGCGCGTGTTCGAGTACCACGGCGCCGAGCACAAGACGATCTCCTGCTACGAGGCCGGCCTGCCGCTGACGCCCTCCAACGCGCGGCGCTTCAGCCGGCTGCACCCGCGCTGCGGGACGAGCTTCATGCTCATCGTCATGGTCGTCGCTGTCGTCGTCTTCGCGCCGCTCGGCACGCCGGCCTGGTACTGGCTGTTCGCGTCGCGGATCCTCGGCATCCCGCTCGTCGCGGGGCTGGCGTTCGAGGTCATCAAGTGGTTCGGGCGCAACCGCAGCAAGCGCTGGGCGCGCGTGCTCATGGCGCCCGGGATGAAGCTCCAGCTGCTGACCACCCGCGAGCCCGACCTCGGCCAGCTCGCCGTCGCGATCGCGGCGCTCGAGGCGGTGTTGGCCGTCGAATCGCCCGCCGACGCCTCCGACGAGGATCGCATCGGCATGGAGGTCGTCGCGTAGCCCGAGCCGGGCCGCGCGAGCGGTCAGGACTCCGGCGGGCCGCCGAGCACGATGTGCTGCTCGTAGCCGACGACCTGGTTGCGGCCGCCGTCCTTGGCGCGGTAGAGCGCCTGGTCGGCATGGCGCAGGAGCTCGTCGGCGTTGCCGGTCGGCGCCAGCCCCGACACGCCGATCGACACCGTCACGCCGTGACGGTGGGAGAACGAGGCGTCCTTGGAGATCTCGGCGAGCATCCGCGTCGCGACCTCGACGGCCTGCTCGGGCGGGCAGTCGGCGAGGATCATCGCCATCTCGTCGCCGCCGACGCGCGCGAGCATGTCGCCGGTGCGCATGACCGACGACAGGTCGCCGGCGAGGTTGACGAGCACGCGGTCGCCCGTGGCGTGGCCGAAGCGGTCGTTGATCGCCTTGAAGCGATCGACGTCGACGAGCATCAGCGACAGGGAGCGTTCGTGGCGCAGCGCGCGCTCGGTCTCGCCCGCGAGGCGCTGGTCGAACGCGCGGCGGTTGGCCAGCCCGGTCAGCGGATCGGTCAGCGCCTGCGTGGCGAGCTTCTCGCGGGCGTGCGCGTTGGACACGGCGACGCCCGCGAGCTGGGCGAAGCGCCCGATCCGCTTCTCGTCCTCGCGCTCGAAGGCGCCGAGCCGGTCGCGCAGCGCGATGACGACGCCCCAGGGCTTGCCGTCGACGACGATCGGCGCGCCGATGCGATGGCGGCCGTCGAACGGGTGGCTGCCCGCGGTGACGCTGCTGCGCTTGGCCGTGCGCCCGCTGCGCAGCTGTGCGACGAGGTCGTCGGTGGCGTAGGCGCGGGTGTCGCCGACGGCCAGCACGTGCGCGTCCGAGCGCGCCCACGAGCCCATCGTGCAGTAGAGACCGTCATCCTCGAAGCGCAGGACGTAGCCGCTCTCGGCCTTCAGCAGCAGGCCGACCTGGCGGGCGACGAGCTTGAACAGCGTGTCCGGGTCGCGCTCCTCGGCGACGCTCGTCGCGACGCGCTGCAGCGCCGTCTGCTCGCGGGCCAGCGAGCGCGCGTGCGTGGCGCTGTCGCGCAGCGCGCGCGCGTCGAGCGTCTGCTCGATCGCCAGCCGCGCGAGGTGGATCGAGCGGTCGATGACGAACTCGTCGCTGGGCTTGGGCAGCCGCTGCGGGCCGTAGTAGAGCGCGTAGGTGCCGAGCACGGCGCCGTCGTTGGACAGGATCGGGGTCGACCAGCCCGCGCGCAGACCGTGCTCCTCGGCGAGCTCGACGAACGTGGAGGTCAGCGGATCGGTCGAGACATCGAGCACGATCACGGGCTCGCGACGGTGCGCGGCCGTTCCGCAGATCCCCTGGCCGTCGGCCACCTCGAGCCCGTCGACGGCGTTGGAGAAGGCGGGCGGCAGGCTCGGCCCGGCGGCGTGGCGCAGGACGCTGCGACCGAGGCCGGCCTGCTCGAGCAGCAGGATCGAGGCCAGCATGCCGGGCGCGTGCGCCTCGGCGACGTGCAGCAGCTCGGTCAGCGTGCGGGTCAGCGGCGAGCGCGCGGCGATGAGCTCGAGCACGCGCTGCTGCCCGTCGCTCCAGCGCTTCTCGCGCTCGGCCATCGCCCGCGCGGTGCGCAGCTCGAGCTCGGTCGTCGCGGAGATCGCGAGCTCCTTGACGAGCTCGGTGTCATGGCTGGTCCAGCGGCGCTGGCGGGTGTCGGTGGCGCACAGGCAGCCGAGCACGTTGCCGCCGCTGTCGATCAGCGGCGCCCCCACGAACGCGACCGGGTCGTCGTCGGGTCCCGTGACGGCGTAGGGCTTGCGGGTCGTGACGACGCGAGCGCACAGCTCGAGCGTTCCGGGCGTCGGCTGTCGGTCGCCGCGGGTGGCGCTCGACACGATCCTCCCGTCGGCGCTGGCCAGCGAGAGGAAGGCGACCGGCGCTCGCAGCGCCTTCGCGGCCCAGCGCGTCAGGCGTTCGAGCGCGGCGGCGGCGTGGACGTCGAGGCTCGAGGCCGCGCTCGCGTCGGCCCCACGGGATGGACGGTTGTTCGACCTGACCTCCACGTGCTCCCCATCGGATGATTGACCGGCTCGCTTGAGTGTTTCGCGAGGCATCGTTGAAATCCTTATACAACCGTTGGCACAAGTCTATATCTGATGAGGATGCCTCGCGGCCGGCGATGTGACGCGCTGCATTACCCTCGCTGGTCGTGATCGAGCAATTGGTGGAACAGATCGAGGCGCGCTTCGCCGACGTGCAGCGTGAGATGTCCGACCCCGAGATCTTCGGGGATCGCAACCGCGCGGCCACGGCCGGACGCCTGTACCGCCAGCTCGAGGTCGCCAACAAGCTGGCCGAGCAGTGGCGCGCGGCCGTCGCCGACGAGGCCGAGGCGCGCGCGATGCTCGACGAGTCCGAGGACGCCGAGGTGCGCGAGATGCTCGGCGACGCGCGCGCGGAGATCGAGCGCCTCGCCGAGGAGATCCGCCTCGCGATGGTGCAGCGCGATCCGCTCGACGAGAAGAGCGTCATCGTCGAGATCCGCGGCGGCGCGGGCGGCGACGAGGCCGGGCTGTGGGCCGCCGACCTGTTCCGGATGCTGTCGAAGTACGCCGAGAAGCGGGGCTTCAAGGTCGAGTTGCTCGAGGCCGGCGAGGGCGCGTACACGTTCGCGATCAAGGGCGACGGCGCGTTCTCGATCTTCAAGTTCGAGGGCGGCACGCATCGCGTCCAGCGCGTGCCGGCGACCGAGTCGCAGGGTCGCACGCACACCTCCACGGCGACGGTCGCGGTGCTGCCCGAGGCCGAGGAGGTCGACGTCCAGATCGACCAGAACGACCTCCAGATCGACGTCTACCGGTCCTCCGGTCCCGGCGGGCAGTCGGTCAACACGACGGACTCGGCCGTGCGCATCACGCACAAGCCGACCGGCGTGGTGGTCTCGATGCAGGACGAGAAGTCGCAGCTGCAGAACCGGGAGCGCGGGATGAAGGTGCTGCGCGCGCGGCTCTACGAGGCGAAGGTGCGCGAGCAGCAGGAGGCGCTCTCGGCCGACCGCAAGTCGCAGGTCGGGACGGGCGAGCGCGCGGAGAAGATCCGCACCTACAACTTCCCCCAGCGGCGCGTGACCGACCACATCGGCTCGCGCGGGCTCG
>JAWVDY010000200.1:0-8852 GCA_033856995.1 Gaiellaceae bacterium | reverse complement strand
TACGGTGGCAAGCTCGGAATCGACGCCACGCACAAGGGCCCGGCCGAGGGTGCGCGCCCGTGGCCGGAGGAGATCTCGATGAGCGACGAGGTCCGCCGCCGGGTGGACGAACGGTGGGACGAGTTCGGGCTCGGCGCCCCCGCGGAGGCGCACGGGCATGGCAAAGGCGCGTTGCGCCAACTGTTACGTCGTTGACGCGGCCAACCTGCAACGATTGAATCCAGCCCGCCAGAACGAAGGAGAGGCACGCTTGGAACACCGCCCGGGGGACGATCCGCAGCTCCCGCCGCCCAGCCTGTGGCCGGTGGGCTTTGCCGTAGGGATCGTCTGCCTGCTCGTCGGCCTGATCATCAGCTGGGTCGTCGCCGCGGTCGGCGCCGCGCTGGCGCTCGTCTTCGGCTTCCTCTGGGCTCGCGAGGTCGCGACCGGCCGGACGCAGGTCGCCGCGCCGGAAGCGGACGGGTCCGCGGAGAGCACCGACGCGCCTGCGATTCCCGCCCACCAGGGCGAGGCCGCGATGCCCGAGCCGCAGCCCGGCGAGCGCTTCCCGCGCAGCCGCTTCCTCGAGGGCGCGACCCTCGGCCTCGGCGGTGTCATCGGCGCGATCGTGACGCTGCCCGCCGCCGGCATGGCGCTGCTCCCCGGGTTCCTCCACCAGAAGGCCCACAAGGTCGACCTCGGCCCGCTCGCCGACTTCGAGGAGAACAAGTGGAAGGTCGTCACCTTCCTCCGCAACCCCGCGCAGGGCGAGGTGTCGAGGCGCACGGCCTTCGTGCGCAACAACGGGCTCCTGAACGGAGCGCCGAGCTTCACGATCATCTCGAATCGCTGCGCGCACCTCGGCTGCCCGGTGCAGACCGGCGGCCCGCTCTTCCAGAAACAGGAGAAGACCGTCAAGACCAGGAACGGCGACGTGCAGATCACGCCGACCTTGCCGGCGGCCGGCTTCATCTGCCCGTGCCACGGCGGCGCGTACGACCAGGAGGGCAACCGCATCGCCGGGCCGCCCGTGCGCGGCCTCGACCGCTATGAGTTCTCGATCGTGAACGGCCGACTCGTGCTCGGCAACACCTACAGCGTCGCCCACGTCGAAGGGTCGGGGAAGAGCGCGCGGATCAAGCGGTACGAGCTCGCCGGGCCCGGCCAGCACGTCGACGGCATCGAGTCCTGGCTGTATCCGATCCAGGCGCCGCATTGAGCCCGCGCCAGCGATCGGCGCGGGCCGCGCAGCTCCAGCGCGTGGCGCAGTACCCGCTCGACTGGCTCGAGGAGCGCTCCGGCCTCGTCGGCGGGATCCGCTACTTCCTCTTCCGCAAAGTCCCGGGCGACACCGGCTGGTGGCACACGCTCGGCTCGGCCACGCTGACCGCGTTCCTGGTCCAGCTCGTGACCGGCGTGATCCTCGCGATGTACTACAAGCCGAGCCCGGCGGAGGCTCACAAGTCGATCGACCACATCACGCACGACCTGACGCTCGGCTGGCTCGTCCGCGGGATGCACCGCTGGGGCGCGAGCGTCTTCATCATCCTGATGTTCATGCACATGGGCCGCGTCTTCCTGTTCGGTGCCTACAAGTACCCGCGCGAGCTGAACTGGATCGTCGGCGTGCTGCTGCTCGCGACCGGCCTCTTCGAGGGCCTCACCGGGTACCTGCTGCCGTTCGACCAGACCGCGTATTGGGCCACCGTCGTCGCGATCAACATCAACGGGACCGCGCCCTTTGTGGGGCCGTTCCTGGCGACGCTCTTACGAGGCGGGGCCGAGATCGGACCCGACACGCTCAGCCGCTTCTACTCGCTGCACATGCTGCTAGTCCCCGGCGCCCTGATGGGCCTGATCGGCTTGCACCTCTACCTCGTCGTCCGCCTGGGCGTCAGCTCGCCCCCATGGTCGGCCGACGCCGCCGGCCGTGACCCCGATCCCGACCCGCCGCCCGCGCGCTCCGGGCTCGTGACGCCCGGCCCGCGCGCCTCCGGAGTCCGAAAGAGGCCCAGCGAATGAGCTCGCTCGACGATCGCCGCTCGGCGTTCCAGCGCTACAAGCAGGACGTCAAGGACCGCGGCAAGCCGTTCTACCCGTTCGCGATGTTCCACGACACCGTGATGAGCCTCGTCGTCGTGAGCGTGATCGCCGGGCTCGCGATCGTCTGGCGCTACACCAGCCTGCTCGGGGCGCTCACCGGCCCCGCGGCCGACCCCGGCACGACCTCGTTCGTGCCTCGGCCGGACTGGTACTTCTACTTCCTGTTCTACCTGCTCCGGATCTTCAAGTGGCCCGAGACCGTGATTCTCGCGACCGTCGGCATCCCGACGATCGCGCTCGTCCTGCTGCTCGCGATGCCGTTCGTCGACCTGCGGCGCGAGCGGCGACTGAGCCGGCGGCCCGTCGCGATCGTGGCCGCGGCGCTGACGGTGCTCACGATGGGCGTGCTCACCTACAAGGGCGCGACGGCGCAGGAGGCGATCGCGGCCGAGGTGAAGGCGGCGATCCCGAGCTGGGAGAAGAAGCAGGGCTTCGGCAACAACAAGCAGGCGGTGGCCGGCGCGAACCTGTTCGCCGAGTCCGGCTGCACGAACTGCCACACCTATCTCGGGACGGGCGGGTCGAACCTCGGCGCGCCGGACCTGAGCGCCGAGGGCGCCAAGGGCAAGGGCATCCAGTTCCAGATCGACCACCTCAAGTGCCCGAGCTGCGTGAACCCCGGCTCGCCGATGCCGCCGTTCGCGGCCCTCGGCGACGACAACCTGCGTAAGCTCGCGACCTTCCTCGAGGCCTCAAAAGGCCCGAAGTAGCGCCACCGTGCGCGTCTTCCTCGGGATCACCGGCGCCTCGGGGGCGCCGTACGCGGGGCGGCTGCTCGAAGCGCTCGCGGCAGCCGGATGCGAGATCGGCGTCTGCGCCTCGCGCGCGGGGCTCGAGGTGGTGGCGACCGAGCTTTACGGCGACGCGCGGCTCTCTCCCGACGAGACGCTCGCGCGGCTGATCGAGCCCGTCCGCGACTCGGTCACGCTCCACGACGAGCGCGACTGGCACGCTCCGTACGCGAGCGGCTCCGCGAAGGTCGACGGCTATGTGATCTGCCCGTGCTCCATGGGCACGCTCGGCGCGATCGCCTCGGGGACGATGACGAACCTGATCCAGCGGGCGGCAAGCGTCGCGCTGAAGGAGGGCCGCAAGCTCGTGCTCTGCCCGCGCGAGACGCCGCTCTCGACGATCCACCTCGAGAACATGCTGCGCGTCAAGCAGGCGGGCGCGGTCGTGCTCTTCCTCGCGCCCGGCTTCTACCACGGGGCCGAGACGGTGGGCGACCTCGTCGACTTCGTCGTCGCGCGGTGCCTCGACCAGCTCGGCCTCGAGCACGAGGTCGCGCCCAGGTGGGGCGAGTGAGCGTCGAGACCGGCAGGCTCGCGCCCGACGCGGTGCGGACGATGTTCGACCGGATCTCGCCGGTCTACGACGCGATGAACCGGACGATGACCCTCGGACTCGACCGGCGCTGGCGCAGAGCCGCGGCGGCCTCGATCGTCCGGAACGGGGACCGGGTGCTCGACGCCTGCTGCGGCACCGGCGACCTCGCGCTCGCGGCTCGTCGCGCGGGCGGCCGCGTGACCGGCCTGGATTTCTCCGAGCGCATGCTCGAGCGGGCGAAGCGCAAGTCGTCCGAGATCGACTGGGTGCAGGGCGACGCGCTGGCGCTGCCGTTCGCCGACGGGGCCTTCGACGCGGCGACGGTCGGCTTCGGGGTGCGTAACCTCGACGACCTCGAGCGCGGGCTCGTCGAGCTGCGGCGGGTGCTGCGCCTCGGCGGCCGGTTCGCGGTGCTCGAGATCACGCGCCCGCGCGGGCCGCTTGCGCCCTTCTACCGGCTCTGGTTCGAGACGCTCGTGCCCCGGCTCGGCAAGGCGTTGCCGGGCGGCTCGGCCTACTCGTACCTTCCGGCAAGTGTCCGCCGCTTCCCGGGCCCCGAGGAGCTGGCCGCGCTGATTCGAACCGCCGGCTTCGAAGACGTCCGCTGGCGCACCTTTGCCGGCGGGATCGTCGCGCTGCACACAGGGGTTGCGGCTTGAGTCTCGCCACGATTCGCGAGACGCCGGGCCTCGACGCGTACCTCGAGGACCTCGAGGAGCGGCTGACCGACGCCGTCGCCGCCTACCCCGGTCTCGTCTCGGAGGTCGGAGGCGAGGCGCTCGCAGCGGGCGGCAAGCGGCTGCGGCCGCTGCTCGTCTTCCTGGCCGCCTCGCCCGGCGAGGCGCCGCTGGCCGCGGGCGCCGCGGTCGAGCTCGTGCACATGGCGACGCTCGTCCACGACGACCTGATCGACCGCGCCCGCTACCGCCGCGGCCGCGAGGCGGCCTGGGCGAGCTACGGCACCGAGGCCGCGCGTGCCGCCGGCGACTACCTCTTCGCGCGCGCGTTCGCCGAGCTCGCCGCTACCGGCGACCAGGAGGCGGTGCGCTGCCTCGCGCGCGCGACGCTTGCCCTCGCCCGCGGCGAAGCTCTCCAGCGCTTGCAGACAAACGACCCGGAGACGAGCGTCGAGAGCTACCTCGAGCGCTGCGCCCTGAAGACCGGCAAGCTCTTCGAGGCCGCCTGCCTGCTCGGGAGCGGCGGCGACCGCGACCTCGGCGCATTCGGCCTGGCGCTCGGGATCGCGTTCCAGATCGCGGACGACATCCTCGACTGCTCGGGCGAGACGTTCGAGACCGGCAAGATCGCCGGCACCGACCTGCGCGAGGGGACGCCGACGCTGCCGCTGATCCTCGCGGCGCGCGAGGACGCGACTGTCCGCGCGGCGCTCGCAGGCGGACCGCTCGACGGCGCGCTGCTGCGCGTCGCCGAGACCGGCGCGCTCGACTCGGCCCGCGAGACCGCCCTCGACTATGCGCGTCAGGCGCGCGCCTGTCTCGACGGTCACCTCCGGCGGGAAGAGCTCGAGGCCCTGACCGACGCCGTCGTCGACCGGGAGTCCTAGTGATCAGGCTCGGCCGCATCTCCTACGTGAACATGGCGCCGGTCTTCTACCGGCTCGACGCCGAGGTGGACGAGGTGCAGGGCGTGCCGACCGACCTGAACGCGCGGCTGCTCGGCGGCGAGCTGGACCTCGCGCCGATCTCGTCGATCGAATACGCGCGCAACGCCGACCGGCTGCGGCTCCTGCCGCGGCTCTGCGTCTCCTCCGAGGGCGCGGTCGACTCGATCCAGCTCGTCGCGCGCCGGCCGCTCGAGCAGGTGCGCACGATCGCGGTCACGCCCGAGAGCGCGACCTCCGTCGTCCTCACGAAGGTGCTGCTGCCCGAGGCCCACCACGTCCCGCTCGGCGAGGAGGCGGATGCGACGCTGCTGATCGGCGACGCAGCCCTGAAGAGCGCGTTCGAGGACCCGACCCCGCACCACGATCTCGGCCGCCTCTGGCTCGAGCGGACGGGCCTGCCGATGGTCTTCGCGGTCTGGGCGTGCCCGGAGCCGGTTGCCGAAGGGCTAGCCGAGCTCGAACAGGCTTTGGTCGAGTCGGTCCTCACCGCGCGTGCGGAGCCCGAGCGGCTGGCCTACGAGGCGAGCGAGCGTTACGGCTATCCGGCCGGCTTCCTCGCGCGCTACTTCGAGAAGCTGCGGTACCGCTTCGGACCCCGAGAACGCGCGGGGCTACTCACGTTCCTCGAGCTGGCGCGTGATGTCGGTGAGCTGGACGAAGTTTCGGAGCTCCGCTTCGTGGCGCGAGCCGAGGCGGCGGTCTAGGCCGAGTCGTCGGTACAGCTAGTCGGCCCGGTCGCACGCGCGATCCAGGGTCACGCGGCAGCAGATCTTCGATCCGGACGCTCACTCGGTTCGAGGCTAAGCGGCCCTTTACCGGGCCGAGCGGCGAAGCGCCGTGACGCGCACCACCTTCGCGATCCAGGCGACGCGTGGGCCCTCGGCCGGTTCCCACAGGCTCAGGTCCAGCCCGTCGCGGCGCAGGCCGATGCGGTACCGACCCGGTGGCTTCAGCGTCCCGCGCCTGGCCCAGAGCCAGACGTAGTAGAGGGCTCCGAGCGGCGGCAGCACAAGGGCCTGGAAGAGCGCGTAGTACGGGTAGAGCACCATCCAGCGGGAGCGGACCGACCAGTTGGAGAAGAAGCAGACACCGGTGTAGAGAAGAAGGACGAACGGCAGGATCGCTGCGAGGTGGCGCACGTCGAAGAGCTCGTGCCACTTCGCCGCCCAGAGCAGCCAGACCACACAGACGGTATAGGCGAAGGTCAGCGGGAAGCGCAGCGTCTGGTCGGCGTTCACGAACGCCATACGGAAGCTCCCGGACCACCACATCTTCCGCTGGCGCAGCCAGGCACGAAACGTCTCCGGCGCGTCGGTGTAGAAGCGAATGTCGACGTGGCGGACGGCAAGGCGGAAGTGCTTGGCGATCACGCCGGTCTCGATGTCCTCGCCCGGGAACCAGAACGAGTGGGAGGCGAGGATGCCGCGCAACGCCGAGGTGCGCGCGATCATGCAGGCGCCGCTCGTCATCCAGGCACGGTTGTGCCGGCCCAGCATCGACATGTCGTACTCGACCGCCTGCAGCTTCTCGATCAGGTTCTGCCGGCGCGAGACGGTGATCTTGACGCTGCAGAGGTCGGCGCCGGCTGCCCGGGCCGCCGCGACCGCACGGCCGGGATCCTCGTGGGAGACGGTGTCGCCGTCGATCCGGATCACGTACTCGGTGTCGACGCTGCGGAGCGCGTCCAGGACGATCTCGGGGCACGAGACGCGGCCGGTCAGCAGTGAGGCGTGGACACGCCAGCCGGCATCGCGGAGCTCGCCGACGAAGTGCTCCATCTTCGGGCTGTCGACGTTCACGGCGAGCAATGCCCGGTCCCGGAAGCGGCGCAGGTAGTCGGCGTTGCGGAAGTACTTAGGGTCGCCGAAGATGGGGACGATCAGCGTGTAGTCGCTCGAGGTCTCTTCGCCCAGCGAAATGACCCTGCCCCAGCGCGAGGCAAGGTTCTGCATGTCGAGCGACACGAGGACCCCGAGCAGGAGCAGCGCGCTCCAGGTCATCTAGCTGCGGGTGTTGCGGCGAATCCGGGGCACACGTTCGACGGCCACTAGCCCAATGACCAGCGAGGCGAGAACGAGAACCGCGGCAACCCAGAGCGTGGTCCCGAACGTGGTGACGACCCCTAGAAGTGAAGCGACTGCGAATCCTGCGCGAAGTGCCATGCTGCCTCCTTGTCGATGTCTTCCGCAGAAACAGCCGCAGGGCTGCATCGACAGAAGTGCAGACGGGCCGCTTCCCTCGGACGAGCCAATTCTCGGCCGTGGCTAGCAGCCGAGCGTCGGCTTAGTGGAACCGGCAGTGGACGTTTGCGCGCAGCCTGTGGCCGGCGCGGACCCGAACCCTTCGTGGTGCCCGTTCCACCGGCCGCCCGGGCCCTCAGCTCGAGGTGTATTGGCGAACACTCGCATGCGGCGCAGCGCACCTCTTAAACTCGCCGGAGTATGGGTGTCGACGAAGCTGGCGCGATCTTCCTCGGGCCTGGCGAGGGTCATGCGGTGGCGAACCCGGTCGGCGGCCCGCTGACGTTCAAGGTCAGCGGCGAGCAGACGGGCGGCGCGTTGGCGGCGTTCGAAAGCGTTGCGGCCCCGGGAGAAGGGCCGCCGCTACACCGGCACGAGAACGAAGACGAGATCTGGTACGCGTTGGACGGCAGTTTTCGTGTGCGCCTTGGCGACGAGGTGCGAGATGCGCCGGCAGGCACGTTCGTCTTCATCCCGAGACAGGCCGTTCATACCTGGCAGAACGTCGGCCCGGACCCGGCGCGGTTGCTGGTGATAGTCGCTCCCGCCGGTTTCGAGCGCTTCTTCGAGCGCTTCGCCGGTGTTCCCGCCGATGCGTCACCGGTAGCCGAGTTCAGGAGGCTCGGAGCCGAGGTCGGGATGACCGTTCTCGGGCCGCCGCTGAGCGAATCGCATCCCTTCTCCTGAGCGCGAGCGAACGGGCGCCGGGGGACGACAATTCCCGCAACTGGCCCGGCCGTCGCTTGAGTCGCCTGATCTAAGGTGCCCTTGGTGCCCTTGAGGCTTTATCGACGGTGGCAGGAGCGCCGCAAGCGCGCCCGCGACCGTTACGCAGAGATGAGCGACGAGCAGCGAGAGGCGCTCAGCCGCTACCAGCACCGCCCTGAGATTGGACCTCCGGGCAGTACCAGCGCCCCACGCGACACGCGCCCTCGGTAGCGAGGGCCTCGGCTGCATCAAACCCTTGGGCATCGGGTGAGATGCCCAAACGCCGACCCACCGAACGCTTAGAGCCACGTGCCTCGACGTTAGACTTCAGCGCGGCGCAGGCGAAGTCTCTGTGAAAGGAGACCTACCTCATGCCTGTAAGGATCGCCGGTCGGCTGGTGAAGCGAGTCGGTCGTCTGGCAGAGCGTGTTCGTCGCGTGGTGACCGCAATTCCACGCATGCTTCTGGGTCGTTAGAGCCTCTAAGTAGCGCCTGGCCGGGCCCGGTAGCTCGAAAGTCGCGACACGGCTGGGGACGGCTGGTAGAGGATCCTTGACCTGGCCTCCAGAAAGGCGAGATACTCGCCCGCGGCGGGCACCCGTGCCCATACGACAGGGAGGGAGCAGTGAAGACGAGGAGCGCGACTACGGCGAGGCGGTTTCGCCTCCGCTTCTCGATGGAAGGACACCCGCTGGAAGAGGAGGGGAGTACGGGAGACGGTTCTGTGCGCTTGTGCTGTCGAGGGGCGCTTCGCGTAGCGCACGCGACGCCGAATCCACCCTCTGCAACGACCGGAAGGAACCGGAAGGAGGAGCAATGACACGACCCCGACTGGGTCGGCTGCGGCTGCCGTCGAAGGCGCTCGTTCGGCT
>JAWVDY010000199.1:0-15694 GCA_033856995.1 Gaiellaceae bacterium | reverse complement strand
CGACCATGTGCACCGGGATGCGGATCGTGCGCGCCTTGTCGGCGATCGCCCGCGTCACGGCCTGGCGGATCCACCAGGTCGCGTAGGTCGAGAACTTGTAGCCCTTGCGGTAGTCGAACTTCTCGACGGCGCGGATCAGGCCGAGCGAGCCTTCCTGGATCAGGTCGAGGAAGCTCAGCCCGCGGCCGAGGTACGACTTCGCGATCGAGACCACCAGCCGCAGGTTGGCCTCGATCATCTGTGTCTTCGCGCCCATGTCGCCGCGCTCGATGCGCTTCGCCAGGTAGACCTCCTGGTCGGCGGTCAGGAGCGGCACCTTGCCGATCTCGCGCAGATAGAGCCGCAGCGAGTCGAGCGACGGCTCGACCGCGAGGTCGAGCTTCGGGCCCTTTTCCTCCGGGGCCAGGGCGGGTTGCTCGTGCGGCGGGTGCTTGTGGTTCTCCCCCTCCATCAGCTCGATGGAGTGGTCGATCAGATACGTGTAGAAGTCTTCGATCTGCTCCTTGGTGAGCTCGACCTCTTCCAGGCCCGACACGATCTCGTCGTAGGTCAGGAACCCCTTCTCGAGACCGTCTTGAACGAGCTTGTGAAGCTCTTCGACGTCCGGAAGAGAGATGTCGACGGTGAGCAACTTGGACCTCCCCGGCTCTGCGGCTGGCAGCGGACCTACCTAGAAACACCAAGAGCCGGTCTCCCACTCCCGACTCACCCTCTTGGGGCTCGGATGTTACACGCGAACTCGCAAGATCGGAACAATTTCCTTACAAAATCGCGAGGGTCGCCGCCGGCTCGCCGTGGCGGTTCGGGACGGTCGTCTCGGCGAACTCCGGCAAGACGAGCCCGACGCCGGCGCCGAAGGCCGCAAGCGCCGGCCGCAGCGCGCGCCCGTTCCCGTCGGCGACCTTGAGCGCGACCCCCGTGCCGTCGGCGGTAAGCACGCAGAGGAGGCCGTCGGCGCCGCCCTTCGCGAGCGCACCCACCTGCGTCCGCATCAGCTCGGTGTCGGTCGCGCCCTCCCCTGCGATGAGCTCGGGGTGAGCGCGCATCGCCGCGGCCACACGGGAGCCACCGTCGAGCTCCTCGAGCCTCGAGAAGGCCCGCGCGGCCCGCTCGAGCGGGACACCGAACGCGACCACGCCGCAGCCGTCGGTGCCGGTCTCGACGTCCTCGGGTTCGAGCTCGGCGGCCGCCGCGACCTCGTCGCAGAGCAGGCGCTGGAGCGGGTGCTCCGGCCGGCGGTAGGTCTCGACCGGCCAGCCGTTCGCGCGGCAGACGGCAAGCATGCCCGCGTGCTTGCCGGAGCAGTTGTCGTAGACGGCCTCGGCCGGGCGGCCCTCCTGGAGCCCGCAATGGAGCTCCGACTCGTCGCCTCCCGTGGCGGCGAGCAGCCTGCGGACCACCTCGACGTGCCTGGGCGTGCCGAAGTGCGACGCGGCCGCGATCGCCAGCAGCTCGTCGTCGAGGCTCTCGTACGCGCGCGCGAGCGGCAGCGCCTGGAACGGCTTGGCTGCCGAGCGCAGCGAAGCCGTAAGCGACGCGTCGCCCGCAGATGCGACAACGTCGCCACCGCGTACCGCCACTGCGTGGACCTCGTGGACGGACTCGAGGATCTCCCCGCGCCGCACGGCTACCCTGAGCGGCTCAGCCATGGCTGGGAGGGTAGATGCCTGAGTTACCGGAGGTCGAAGCGTGGTGCCGCGCGCTGAACGACCCGGTGTCGGCGTTCCCGATCGAGAAGGCCGGCCCGGCACACATCGCGACGCTGAAGACGTTCGACCCGCCGCTCTCGACGCTCGACGGACGCCGGCTCGCGGGCGCGGAACGTCGCGCGAAGCGGCTGCTCTTCCCGACCGAGGACGGCGAGCTCGTGCTGCTGATCCACCTGATGTCGGCCGGCCGCATCCGCTACCTGCGCGCCGGGGAGAAGGGACCGAAGTCGCCAGCCTTTCGGCTTCGCTTCGAGGGCGGTGGCGAGCTCGTGCTGACCGAGGGCGGGCCGAAGAAACGCGCGGGCGTGTGGCTGCTGACCCCCGAGGCGGTCGGGGCCGAGCTCGAGCATCTCGGGCCGGAGGCGCTGGGCCTAGGGGCCGAGCGCCTGGGCGCGATCCTGGCCGAGCAGCCGCGCAGGCTGCACTCGCTCCTGCGCGACCAGCGTGTGATCTCCGGTATCGGCCGCGCGTGGGCGAACGAGATCCTGCACACGGCGCAGCTGTCCCCTTTCGCCCCGGCCCGGGGACTGTCCCCGGGACAGGTCCAGACGCTCGCGGCCGCGATCGACTCCGAGCTCGAGCGGGGCCTCGAGCTCCGCGAGCGCGGCGTCAAGGACGCGAAGGTCTACCGCGTGCACAAGAAGCTGCACGAGCCCTGCCACGTCTGCGGAGCGCCGATCGAGCAGGTCGACTTCGAGGAGCACACGATCTTCTACTGCCCAACGTGTCAGACGAGCGGCCGGCTGCTGAAGGACCGGCGGCTGTCCCGCCTGCTGCGGTAGAACTCGCGGCGCCACAGACGCGACGAGAGGGGTCCGATGAGCGGGTACGCGACAACGCACCTGGAGGAGATCGAAGAGATGAGCGACGGCCGCTGTCCGTGGCGGCCGGTCCGGTTCCACTTCGGGATCACGTCGTTCGGAGTCAACGCCTTCACCGGCCACGAGGTGGGCGACCGGATCATCAACGAGCACGACGAGTCGGAGGAACAGGATCTGCAGGAGGAGCTCTACCTCGTCCAGCGCGGCCGCGCGCGGTTCGAGCTCGACGGCGAGCAGGTTGATGCGCCGACCGGGACGTTCGTCTTCGCCGCCCCCGCGGTGAAGCGGACGGCGTTCGCAGAGGAGCCCGAGACGACGATCGTCGCGCTCGGCGGCACCCCGGGCAAGGCGTACGAGACGCACGGCTGGGAGCACTGGGTCCCGCTCAAGCCGCTCTACGAGCAGGGCGAGTACGCCGAGGTGGCCGAGCGCCTACGCAAGGTGATCGAGGGCCCTCCGCAGTACGGCTTGCTGTTCTACAACCTCGCCTGCTGCGAGAGCCTGCTCGGTGAGAAAGCCGACGCGGTCGCCCATCTCCGGCGCGCGATCGAGCTGTCGGATCACTTCCGCGGGTACGCGAAGGACGACTCCGACCTCGCCGCGATCCGCAACGAACCGGGATTCAAGGACCTGATCGAGAACTAGGCCGTCGCGCCGGCCGGTGCCGTCAGCCAGTCGAGCACCGGCGCCCACTCCTCGTCGAGGAAGTGGCCGCCGCCCTCGAGCAGCTCGAAGCGGGCGTTCGGAAGGCGCGAGGCGACGTACTCGCCGTGCGGCCGCGGGGTGAGGACGTCGAGCTCGCCCTGCCAGACGCGCGTCTCGACGGTCACGTCCTCGAGCTCGAAACCCCAGGACTTCGCGAAGGCGAGGTCGTCGTCGGCCCAGCCGGCGCTGCCCTGACGAACGGCCTCGGTGAACGACTCCTTCATGATCGCGCGGACCTCGGGACGTGAGGCGAGGCGCTTGTCGACGTCGGGCAGCTCGGTGAGGATGCCCTCGATCACGCTGTCGACGTCCTCGCGGATGCCGTCGACGTAGGGCTGGAGGAAGGCCTCGATCGCCTCGCGGCCCTCCAGCGCTGCGCCGAACTCCTTCACGTTCAGGTCGGCCAGGCCCTCGAAGAAGTCGAAGTCTTCGGTGTCGGACGGTGCGGGCGTGACCAGCGCGCCGACCCGAACCACGCGGTCGGCGAGTAGCGCGCCGCAGGCGAGCGCGTGTGGCGCACCGCCCGAGCCGCCGACGACGGCGAAGCGGTCGAACCCGAGCTCGTCCGCGATCGCGGCGATGTCAGCGGTCGCGTCGGCGACGGAGCGGCCGGGCTGCGGGTCCGAGCGCCCGTACCCCGGACGGTCGTACGCGACGGCGCGGACGCCGTGGCGCGCGTAGAGCTCCGGGTCCGGATGCCGTGCGAAGCGGCTGCCGGGGGTGCCGTGCGAGACGATCACCGGCGCGCCGTCGGGCGTACCGCGCTCGACGTAGGTCAGCGTCCGGCCGTCGGGTGTGGTCAGCGTTCCCTCGCCCACGGGCCGGATCATATGGTCGCGCGCCGTACGTGGCCGCGGGTCACATCGGCGGGTGAGGGACAGCCGAGCAGCGTCAGGCCGAGCTCGATCTCTCGGCGCAGCAGCTCGAGCACGCACGCGGCGCCGTCCTCTCCGTCCACCGCGAGGCCCCAGAGGACCGCTCGCCCGGAGAGCGCCGCCCGCGCGCCGAGCGCCAGCGCCTTGAGCACGTCGATTCCTCGCCGGATTCCGCCGTCGAGCAGCACCTCGACGCGGTCGCCGACCGCCTCGGCAACCTCCGGGAGAACGTCGAGCGTGGCCGGAACGCCGTCGAGCTGGCGGCCGCCGTGGTTGGAGACGACGACCGCGGCGGCGCCGTGCTCGGCTGCGAGCAGCGCGTCCTCGGCGGTCAGGATCCCCTTCACCACGAGCGGCAATTCGGAGACCGAGTGCAGCCACTCGAGGTCGCGCCAGGTCAGCGTGTCGTCGACGGCGGTGTTCAACGCGGCGTGGAAATCCTCGCGCTGGAGCGCGATCGGCAGGTTCGGCAGCGGCAGGTCGTCCGGCAGCGCGAACCCCGCGCGGACGTCGCGCTCGCGCCGGCCGGCAACCGGAAGGTCGACGGTCAGCATCAGCGCAGAGAAGCCGGCCTCCGCGGCTCCCTGGACGAGCGTCTGCGTGAAGCCGCGGTCGCGCGACCAGTAGAGCTGGAACCACTGCGCCGCACCCGGGGCGGCCGCAGCCAGCTCGGCCGGAGTGACGCTCGACAGCGTCGAGAGGGTCATCACGGTGCCTGCCGTCGCGGCCGCCTTCGCAGTCGAGAGCTCGGCTTCCGGGTCGGCGAGCCGCTGGAACGCGGTCGGCGCCACGAGCAGCGGCAGCGCGATCTCCGTCCCGAGGACGGTCGTCGCCGTCGAGACGCTCCCGACGTCCACGAGCACCCGCGGCCGCAGCTCCCAGCGCGCGAAGGCCGCGGAGTTCGCGCGCAGCGTGTGCTCGTCCCCCGCGCCGCCGGCCATGTAGCCGTAGGCGCCGGGTTCGAGCCGCTCGCGGGCGGCAGCCTCGAAGTCGTCGACGTTGACGAACGGCTCGCTCACGCGAGCCGGAGCTTCAGGGTCTCGCCCTCGACGGCGACGCTGCCGCCGCGTGCCCGAAGGACGCGAACCGCCACGGCAGCGCCGAGGTCGCGCAGATCCTCGCCGAGCACGACCGGCGCCGACGCCGGGGTCACGGGCGAGAGCGAAAGCTCCGCGCCCCGCACCTCGACCTCCACGTGCTCGAAGCCGCCGTGCCGGAGGAGGCAGCGCGCCAGCGCGGACACCGCCCGCTCCACCGCGTCCGGGTCGAGCTCGAGCTCGGCGCCCTCGCCGGAGACGCCGACCCGCTCCTCTCCGAGCCGCTCGGCGGCTGCGCGCGCCAGGTCGAGCGTGTCGACGGCCCGAAGCGTCGGGTCGTAACGGCCGGCGTCGACCCGCGCGGCGACCGAGAGCTGGTCGATCAGCTCCCCGATCTGCGCCGAAGCGGAGCTGATCATGCCGATGTAGCGGGCGGTGGTCTCGTCGAGCCCCTCGTCCCGCGCGAGCGTCTGTGCAAAGCCGTGAACCGTCGCGAGCGGCGTGCGGAGGTCGTGGCACGCCAGCATCACGAGCCGGGCGAAATCGGAGTCTTCGGCCAAAGGGAGCTTGGTAGCGTTGAACCGTGGACGAGGTTCGCCAGCTTCTAGCACACGATCTGCAGGCTGCGCCCTCGGACGTGCCGCTCGGACTCTCGCGCGCGGGCGTGCGCGGGGTGCAGAAGGCGATCCGCATCAGCTACGGCGGCGCCGAGAAGCTGATCGCGGCGGAGATCGACTGCACGGTCGACCTCGACCCCGCGCAGAAGGGCGTCCACATGTCGCGCTTCCCCGAGCTGTTCGAGGAGGCGATCGAGGAGGTCGTGATCGGCGAGGCGCTGCTGATCGAGGGCCTTGCGGAGCACATCGCGGCGCAGATCGTCCAGCGGCAGGATGCGCTCCGGGCCGAAGTGCAGATCGTCGCCCGCTATCCGGTCGAGCGCGAGACGCCGGTGACCGGCCTCGCGACGCAGGAGATCGTCTCGCTGATCGGGCTCGCGGCAGCCTCCGAGGAGCGGACACGACGGCTCGTCGGCGTCGAAGCGAACGGGATCAACGCATGCCCGTGCGCGCAGGGGCTCGTCCGGAAGCGCGCGGCCGAGCGGCTCGGCGAGGCCGGGTTCGCGGAGCTGGACGTCGAGCGGATCCTCGAGCTAGTGCCACTCGCGACGCACAACCAGCGCGGTCGCGGGACACTGTTCGTGGGCTCCGACTCGCCCGTCAACGCGGAGCAGCTGGTTCGGATCGTCGAGGGCTCGATGAGCTCGCCGGTCTACGAGCTGCTGAAGCGGCCCGACGAGCTCTTCGTCGTCGAGCACGCGCACCTGCAGCCGCGGTTCGTCGAGGACTCGGTGCGAATCGCGCTGCGCGACGCGCTCGCCGCGTACCCGGAGCTCGACGATCGCGACTTCCTGCTCTCGCGGCAGGTGAACCTCGAGACGATCCATACGCACGACGTCGTCGCCGAGCGCTACGGCACCGCCGCCGAGCTGCGAACCGAGCTCGAGGGCAGCCCGGCCGCCGAGCGGCACACCGAGCTCCGCGAGTGGCTGACGTAGTCGGGGATGCCGCCGAGCTGACGCGCAGGCTCGAGGAGGCCCTCGAGCAACGCCGGGCGCTCAGTCTCGTTCTGCGCGCCGTCGCCCGCGCGGAGGGGCTCCAGCCGGTGCTCGATCAGGTGGTCGAGTCCGTGACGCTTCTGAGCGGAGTCGAGAACGGCCGGCTCTTCCTCGTCAGGGACGGCCTGCTCCATGCCATCGCGAACCACGGGCTGGCCGAGACGTTCGACTACGACCGGCAGCACCCGCACCCGATCGACCGCACGACCATGGCCGGCCGTGCCGCGCTGAGTCGCACTGTCGTGCACGTGCCCGATCTCGCCGAGGACTCCGAGTACGCGTATGCGGGCCCCCGCCCGTACCGGGCCGGGCTCAGCGTGCCGATCATGCACGAGGACGAGCTGATCGGGGTGCTCGGGATCGTCCGGGCGATCCCCGGCCCGTTCGCGGAGGAGCACGTCGAGCTTGTCCAGACGTTCGCCGACGAGGCGGCGATCGTGATCGCCAACGCACGCCTGATCGACGCGGTCGAGCGGCAGCGGACCGAGCTCGCCCGCTTCGTCTCTCCACAGGTCGCCGACCTCATCTCGTCCGAGGACGGAGAGCGACTCCTCGCGGGCCACCGCGCGTACATCTCCGCGCTCTTCTGCGACCTCCGCGGCTTCACAGCCTTCGCCGAGACCGCCGAGCCCGAGGAGCTGATCGAGGTGCTGCGCGAGTATCACGCGCTGCTCGGAGAGCTGATCACTCGCAACGAAGGGACGCTCGAGCACTTCGCGGGCGACGGCGTGATGGTCTTCTTCAACGACCCGCTGCCAGTGGAGGAGCACGAGCTGCAGGCAATCCGACTCGCCCTCGCGGCGCAAGAGCGCTTCTCGGAGCTTGCGGCCGGCTGGCGCAAGCGCGGCACCGAACTCGGTCTCGGGATCGGCATTTCGGCCGGCTATGCGACCCTGGGCCGGATCGGGTTCGAGGGTCGCTACGACTACGGTGCGCTGGGCTCGGTCACGAACCTCGCCTCGCGGCTCAGCACGAGGGCAGGACCGGGCCAGACATTGGTCAGCCAGCGGGTCTTCGCCGCGGTCGAGGAGGCCGTCGAAGCCGAGGCCGCGGGCGAACTCGAGCTCAAGGGGTTCGCGCGCCCTATCTCGGCCTACGAGGTCAAGCGCCTCTTTCGTGCGTGAGGAGGCTTCTCAAACACCGTGACGGGTTGGTTCGGCGGAACGCCGGCGGAAGCGAAAGCGCGTCTCGGTGCCGGCGCGCAAGCGGCTGATGTTCGGGCGGTGCAGGAGTATCACCGCCAGTGAAGCGATCGCCGCGAAAGCGATCACCGGCCACGGCTCGCCGAGGATGACCGCGACGACGGGCAGCGAGAGCGCCGCCGTGATCGAGGCCACCGAGGCGTAGCGGGCAAGCGCAAAGATCACGATCCAGATCGCGAGGCCGACGCCGCCGACGACGGGTGCGACGGCGAGGAACGCGCCGCCGCAGGTCGCTACCGCCTTGCCGCCCTTGGCGAAGCCCATGAACAGCGGCCGCCAGTGGCCGAGCATTGCCGCACCGCCCGCGAGCACGCCGGCGAGATGCCCGACGTAGATCGTCGCCAGCAGCGCGGGAACGAACCCCTTCAGCGTGTCGGCCAGCATCACAGTGACCCCGTAACGCGCGCCGTAGGTGCGCCAGACGTTGGTCGCGCCGATGTTCCCGCTGCCCGCCGCGCGGATGTCCTCGCGCCGCAGGCCGCGCACGAGCCAGTACCCGGTCGGAATGCTCCCGGCCAGGTAGCCGGCGAGGGCGAAGAACCCCGTGCTCAGGGCGTGATCTGGTACTGCTGCACCCAGTCGTTCACGACGGTCCAGTCGAGGTTCGTGAAGAAGGCCTCGATGTACGACGCGCGGTCGGTCTGGAAGTCGATGAAGTAGGCGTGCTCGTACACGTCGAGCGCGACGAGCGGGGTCGCGTTCCAGACCGGAAACGTGTTCTGAGCGTCTCCGATGAAGTTGAACAGGCGGCCCTCGTCCCAGTCGTACGCCGTCCACGCCCAGCCACGGCCGGCCATGCCCGTCGCCTTGAGGTCGGCACGCCACGCCTCGACCGAGCCGAAGTCGCGGCAGATCAGGTCGCGCACGAGCCCGTCCGGCTCGCCGCCCCCGCCCCCGAGATGCTCGAAGTAGATCTCATGGTTCTTGATTCCGCCGAGTGCGAAGCTGAGGTCGACCTTCAGCGCGCGCAACTCGGAATAGATCTGGTTCGCCTCGCCGAGGTCGAGCTCGGCCAGCTTGCCGAGGATCTCGTTGCGCTTGTTGACGTAGCCCTCGTAGAGCTTGAAGTGCGCCTCGACCGACTCGCGGGAGATTCCGTCGAGCTCGAGCAGCGCGGGCTTCAGCTGCCTCGGCGTGATCTCTTCCCGGTTGAACGCGAGCGTGGCCAAACGAGCTCCTTTCGACGTGACGGACGGCTGAGCATAACGGCCCACCGGCAGGCCGAACCCGTTAGCCTCAACGGCAGCGAAGAAAGGAGCACACATGGCCTTCGAGGTACCGCAGCTCCCGTACGACTACGGCGCTCTCGAGCCGCACATCGACGAGCAGACGATGCGCGTCCACCACGACAAGCATCACCAGGCGTACGTCGACAACGCGAACGCCGCCCTCGAAGGAACCGAGCTGGCCGATAAGCCGGTCGAGCACGTGCTCACGAACCTCGAGATCCTCCCGGAGGACAAGCAGGCGGTCGTGCGCAACAACGTGGGCGGGCACGCGAACCACTCGCTCTTCTGGGAGATCATGGGCCCCGACGGAGGCGGTGAGCCGAGCGGCGCGCTCGCGGACGCGATCGGCAACACGTTCGACAGCCTCGACGCGCTGAAGCAGCTCGTGAACGACACGGGCATCAAGCGCTTCGGGTCCGGCTGGAGCTGGCTCGTCCACGACGGCACCGGGCTCGCCGTCTACTCGACGCCGAACCAGGACTCGCCGCTGCTGACCGACGACGTGCCGCTACTCGGCATCGACGTCTGGGAGCACTCCTACTACTTGAAGTACCAGAACCGTCGCCCGGACTACCTGGCCGCATGGTGGAACGTCGTCAGCTGGGACGCCGTCGCCGCGAATTACGAGAAGGCGACGGGCGGCTAGGCGCGGATCGACTTGCTGACGGCCGACACGTAGCAGGGGCCGGCCTGCGCGGTCGTGATCAGGACTCGCACACGCGTGCCCTTTGCGACCTTGGCCTTGAACGAGACCGAGGTGATCATGGTCGGCTTCGTCGCCCCCGCGACAGCCGCGCCGAGGGCGATGCGCTTCACCTGTGCCCAACGCTTCTTCAGTTTCTTGTACCGCTGGAAGAGAACGAACTTACCCGTCAGCGCCTGGCCTGCGGTCGCGTTCGCGGTGAACGAGCCCTTCGCGACTCGCTTCAGCGCGAGCACCGGCTTCACCGTGACGGCGACAGCGGGGCTTTGCACGTTCTTGAGCGTCGCGCGGTACCTCGTGCCGAGCGTCGGGGTGACCGGCGTCGTGTAGGCACCGGTCGCGTTTGTCCGCACCGAGGCGACCCTGGCGGCCTTCGTGCTCCCGCACGACGTCGCCGCGATCGCGATCTGCTGGTTGGCCCTTTTGTTCGAGATCTGGCCACTGAGCGTGAGCGGCTTGCCGTAGGCGACCGAGCGCGCGCTCGCTGCGAGCGTGATCGTGACCGGCGCCGCCGCGCCGGCCGCCCCCGCAAGCGCGGCCGTGACGATACAAACTGCTGCGAAAGCTCTCATTGCCTCTAGATGATCCCGCCGAACCTCCGAACCTGCGCAGCGCCGTGAGCGGTTCTCGTCGGGCGCTCGTGACCGGAGGGGTCGGTAGGCTGGGCGAGGCGATCACGGCCAGGCTGCGGGGCGACGGCTGGTCGGTGCTTGCCGCCGGCCGGGCGGACGGCGACGTCTCCGTGCCCGAGGAAGCGCGCACGCTGGTCGAACGCGCGGTGCAGGAGCTCGGCGGGCTCGACCTGCTCGTGAACGGAGCCGGCGAGGGGTTCGCGCCCAAGCCGTTCGAGCAGTTGGACGAGGACGACTGGGACGCGGCCTTCGGCGCCACCGCGAAGGGCAGCTTCTTCGTCACCCAGGCGGCCGCGCCGCACCTGCGCGCCTCCCGCGGCTGCGTCGTGATGATCGAGGACGTCGCCGGCTATCAGCCGTGGCCCTCGTTCGCGGCACACTCCGCCGCCAAGGCGGCCCAGGCGATGCTGACCCGCGTGCTCGCGCGCGCGCTCGCGCCCGAGGTCCGGGTCTGCGGCGTGGCGCCCGGCCCGGTCGCTGTCGCTCGCGACCAGGAGGAGCGGCGTGCGGGCGAAACCCTGCTCGGTCGGATCGGCACGGCCGACGACGTGGCCGATGCGGTCGCCTACCTTGCTGGCGCGGGGTTCGTCACCGGCACGACGCTCTTCGTCGACGGCGGACGCTCGCTCAAATCCGGGTTCTCGTCCGAGCCGTAGATGTCTGAGATGGAGCTCGCTCTCGACACCACCTGCTTGCCGCGCCGCGCGGAACCAGCCACCATGCCCGCGGTGGCCGCCGAGGACTGCACCGACGGGGAGCTGATCACCCGCGCCGCAGGAGGCGACCGCGGTGCGTTCGAGATCCTGTACCGGCGCTACTCGCGGCCGGTGTTCGGCCTCGCGCTGCGACGGCTCGGCGACCGCGGCCGCGCCGAGGACGCCGTGCAGGAGACCTTCGCGTCGATCTGGCGTGCGGCTCGCAGTTACAAGCCGGAGCGCGGGCCGGGGGCGCCGTGGCTCTACGCCGTCGCGCGCAACGCGATCACGGACCGCGGCCGGGCGCGCGCGGAGCCGCCGATCGAGGTGCCCGAAACGGTGTCGCCCGACAGCGGCCCGCCCGAGCGCGCCGAGGCCGGCTGGACGAGCTGGCGCGTGCACCGGGCACTCGAAGAGCTGTCGCCGAACGAGCGGTCGGTGATCGAGCTCGCATACTGGAGCGGCCTCTCACAGTCCGAGATCGCCGAGTTCCTGAACATCCCGCTCGGGACGGTGAAGACGCGGACGCGTGCCGCGCTCGGCCGCCTTGCGGGCGTCCTCGAGGGGGAGCTGGAATGACCGACGGCCCGGACTTCCGCGAGCTCGTGGGCGACGACGTCACTCCGGAGGAGCTCGCCCGGCTCGAGCGGGTCCACGACCTGCTGGTCGCCGCGGGACCGCCGCCCGAGCTCCCGCCGCGCCTGGCAGAGCCCGATCTCGAGGGACGCCGCGACTCCAACGTCAGCTTCCTGCCACGCCGGCGCGCGGGCCTGATGCTCGGCCTCGCAGCCGCGCTCGCCCTCACGGCGTTCCTCGGCGGCTTCGTCGCCGGCAAGTCGAGCCACAGCTTCCCGACCGCGATCGACGTGCCGATGCACGGCACCGCGCTCGCGTCGAACGCCTCCGCGACGATTCACGTCGCAAAGGCGGACTCCGACGGCAACTGGCCGCTCGAGGTCGTCGCCCACGGCCTCAAGCCGCTGCCGAAGGGCCAGTACTACGAGATGTTCCTCACGAGGAACGGCAAGCGCGCCGCGAGCTGCGGCACCTTCCGCCTCTCGAACGGCGACCGCGTCCGGCTGAACGCGCCCTACGACCTGCGCGGCTTCAGCGGCTGGATCGTCACGCGTGAGCGGCCCGGCTCGAACCGGCACCCCGTAGTGCTCAGGACCAACAACGTCTAGGGCGCGGTGCGGTCGTTCGCGACGAACGCCGCGTACGTGACGGGCATCTTCTCTTCGAGAAACCGCTCGCACGCCTCGGCGTACCGGCGGATCTCGCGTTGCGCCGTCTCGGAGTTCCGCAGCGAGACGAAGTTCATCAGCGAGCGCGCGTTGACCGTCCAGTAGAACTCGGTGTAGGCGCCCACCGGGAGCGCCGCTCGCGCGACCTCCCGCGCGACCCCGAGCTCGACCAGCTGCTCGTAGGCGAGGTACGCGGTCTCGTAGACGGCCTGCAGCTTCTGGCGCGCGAGCTCGGCCAGCTCGTCGCCGACGGGCTCGAACGAGTACGAGCCTGGCTTTCCGACCTGCGTGCGCACGTCCTCCGGGGCGGGCACGTAGAACTCGTCGCTCGCGCGGGCGTAGCGCATCGAGAACTCGTTGAACGAGCCGACGCGGTGCCGGAACCACTCGCGCGCGACGAAGATCGGGCAGCGGACGTGGAAGCGGAAGGCGTTGTGCTCGAACGGCGTGCCGTGCCGCTCGCGCATCAGGAAGCGGATCAGCCCGTGGTCGGCGTCGTCCATCTCCTCGCGCCGCCGGGCGAAGCTGACCCTCGCGCCGTTGACCACGGAGAGGTCGTCGGCCATCGCGTCGTCGAGGCGCACGAAGCCGTGGTCGAGGACGGGGATCGTCTGGTCGGGTATCACTTCGGCCGTGACCGCCACGCGGGCGAGTCTAGCGAGGGCATATGTCGGCACTTCCGGCTGGTCCTACCCGACCTGGCGGGGCGGCTTCTACCCGGCCGACGCGCGGCCGAAGGACTTCCTGCGCCACTACTCGGAGCGGCTGCCGTCGGTCGAGCTGAACGCGAGCGCGTACCAGCTCCCGGCCGAGGGGCACTTCACGAGCTGGGCGGAGCAGGTGCCGGCGGAGTTCCGCTTCGCCGTCCGGATGCCGCGCCAGATCACGCACGGCTCGCGGCTCGGCCTCGTCGGCACCTTCTGCGAGCGGGTGCGGCTGCTCGGCGACAAGCTCGGCCCGGTGCTCGTCGTGCTGGACCGGCCGCGCGACGACGGCTTCCTGATGCTGTTGCGCGACTCGCTCGACCCCGAGCTCGAGGTGGCGTTCGATTTCCGGCACGAGTCGTGGGCGGGTGCCGACGTCCCGGTGACGGTCAACTCGCTCGAGTGCGACGCGCCCTTCCGCTACCTGCGACTGCGCGAGCCGCCGTACGACGATCGGGCCCTCGCCGTCTGGGCGGAGCGGCTGAGACCGCTGCTCGACGACGGGATTCGCGTCTACTGCTATTTCAAGCACGAGGACGAGCCCACTGGGCCTACGTATGCCCAGCGCCTGATGGAGCTGCTCGGCGGCTGAGCTCGACGATTTGCTCGACCGCGAAACGGAGCTCGTCGTCGCTGTTGAAGAAGTGGGGCCCGAGACGCAGCCCGACGTCGGGGCGCCAGTCGATGATCACGCCGCGTTCGGCGAGGCCGCGGCCGACGCGTTCGAAAGCCGGCGTGCGGACGACGACCGTCCCGCCGCGCCGCGAGGGGTCGCGAGGGCCGCCGACGGCAAAGCCGGCCTCCCGGAGCAGCTCCGCAAGCAGCGCCGTCTGCTCGACCGAGCGCTCGCGGATTCGGTCGACGCCGACCTCTTCGACGATGTCGTAGCCGGCGGTTGCCGCGTAGAGCGCGGGCACGTTCGGCGTGCCGGTGAGGAAGCGGGCGGCGCCCTCGGCGTAGACCTGCTCCGGCTCGAAGTCGAAGGGGCGGGCGTGGGCCTGCCAGCCGGTGAGGGCGGGCTCGAGCCTCGCGCCGAGGTCGGGGCGCACGTACAGCCACCCCGCGCCGGGTCCGCCGCAGAGCCACTTCACCGAGCCGCCCACCGCGAAGTCGACGCCGAGCGCGGTCACGTCGAGCGGCACGGTGCCAACCGACTGGTACGCGTCGAGCACGACGCGCGCGCCTTCCTCGTGGGCCTTGGCGACGATCGCCTCGACATCCTGGATCTCGCCGGTCTTGTAGAGCACATGCGTGACCGGGACGAGCAGCGTGCGCGCGTCGATCGCCTCGACAACGCCCTCGTCGTCGGCGGCGACCAAAATGTCCGCGCCGCGCCGCTCCAGCGCCTGGTAGAGGTAGCGCACCGAGGGGAAGTTGCCCTCCTCGTAGACGATCCGCCGGCGCGGGCCGTCGAAGTCGAAGCACGAGACCACGACCGCCTCGGCGATCGTCACGTTCTGGTGCATGGAGACCGAGCCCGGCGGGGCGCCGATCAGCCGACCGATCTGGTCGCCGACCGTTAGCGGCAGGTCCCACCAGCCCTCCTCCCACGCGCGAACGCCCCGCGTGTTCCAGGTGTGGGTGTACTCGAGCACCCGCTCCTCGGCGGCCGCGGGCATCGCACCGAGCGAATGGTTGATCAGGTACGTGGTCTCCGCGAGGATCGGGAAGCGCTCGCGGTAGTCGAGAAGGCTCGCCACCGCGCGCGAGTATAGGGACGCTCGGCCCGCAGTCCTGGTCCCCCGAACGAGGGATCGTCGCCCGGAAATCCCCTGTAGGGGTGATACCGGCATGCGCGCTCGTCGATACGGTCGCATCAGGAAGGACTCGGCGCGCGCGAAGGCGCGGAAATGGGGAGAGGCTCTTGCGTCGACGTGACACTGAACTGCGGGGCGAGACCCGCGGAAGCGGTCTCTGGGGGACCGGGCGTGGCGGCGGCGGTACCACCGACGGCCGCAAGGCGGCCCGGCGCGGCCTGCTCGCGCTGCTCGTCATGGCACTCGCGGCGCCGCTGGCGGCCTCCGCCGGCAGCGGGCACAACAAGCATTCCTGGACGGCGAGCTACCTGGCGCCGTCCCTGGCGCGCGCCGCGGCGCAAACGCCGAACACGACCGTGCCCGTGATCGTCCAGAGCACCGACGGGAAGGCCGAGGACGCGCTGAACGGCTTCGCCTCCGACACACGGAGCCTCAGGATCGTCGGCGCAGTCGCCGGGAACGTCGTCGCCGGCGACCTTCCCGAGCTCGCGAAGGCGCACAATCTCGTCATCACGCCCGACCAGGCGGTCGTCTTCGACGGCAAGCCCGACGGGCCGAAGGAGAAGGGACACAAGGGGCAGAACCACGGCGCATTCAGCTCCGGCGAGGTCTGGCCCTCGGCGGTCGGGGTCGACCAGCTTTGGCCCTATCTTCCCACGACCGGTTCCCACGTCGGCACCGGCACGCCGACGATCGCATTCGTCGACTCCGGCATCGAGGCCTCGCGTGCCGACTTCGGCAACCGCGTGCTTGCCGCCGTGGACAT
>JAWVDY010000198.1:0-3751 GCA_033856995.1 Gaiellaceae bacterium | reverse complement strand
TCGACGGCGGCGTCGACAAGGCGCGGGCGGCGTTCGAGCAGCTCGACGCGCTCGTCGCGATCGGCGGTGAGGACACGCTCGGCGTCGCCACGCGCCTCCACGCCGAGCACGACTTCCCGGTCGTCGGCGTGCCGAAGACGATCGACAACGACCTCTCCGCGACCGACTACACCTTCGGCTTCGACACGGCGGTCTTCATCTGCACCGAGGCGATCGACCGCCTGCACACGACAGCCGAGTCCCACAACCGCGTGATGGTCGTCGAAGTGATGGGACGCCACACCGGCTGGATCGCAGTCGTCAGCGGCATCGCCGGCGGCGCCGACGTGATCTTGATCCCTGAGCACCCGGTCTCGATCGAGGACGCCTGCAAGGAAATTCGCCACCGGCACGAGCGCGGCAAGGACTTCTCGATCGTCGTCGTCTCGGAGGGGTACGAGCTCGAAGGGGTCGAGGAGCAGGGCGAGGCCGACGAGTTCGGGCACACACGGCTGTCCGAGCGCGGGGTCGGCTCACAGCTCGCGCACGAGATCGAATCCAGGACCGGCTTCGAAACCCGCGTCACCGTGCTGGGCCACGTGCAGCGAGGAGGCTCTCCCACTCCGCGCGACCGCGTGCTCGCGACGCGCTACGGACTCAAAGCCGCCGACCTCGTGCACGAAGGGCGCTTCGGCCGGATGGCCGCGCTGCACGGCGACAGCATCGTGGACGTCTCGCTCGAGGAGGCGACCGCCGAGCTGATGACGGTTCCCGTGGACTGGTACGATGTAGCGCGGGCGTTCTTCGGATAGAGCTCGGCCAGCGGGAACGACCGGTGCCGACGCGGCGGCACCAGGAAGTTCTGGCGGTGCGTCGTCTGCAGCACCGAGTTCAGGCCCTGGGCACGCGAGCGGGCGGCCAGCGGGAGGCGAGCTCCGCCCGGAAGGACGCCGTCCATCGCCAGGCGGTTGCGGTGGAAGTCGTCGCTCGTCGGGTTGAAGACGACGAAGTGAACGCCCGCCGACGGCGTCCGGTCCACGCCTCGCTCGCTCCAGAAGAACGGGTTGTCGAGCGTGTTGAAGTCCGCGCGTTGTGGGATCGCCGTGCCTTTGGCGTAGACGGTGCCGTCCGGTCCCATCGCCTGGGCGGCGAGCCGCGAGGCCGGCTGGATCGACGAGCTGTGGCCGATCCGGCCACTGCGGTGAAAGTCGCGCTCGACCTCGGCGGAGTCGGTTGCGTCACGCGCAGCCTGAGCCACGGTCTGCGCTCCGTCACGCACCTTCAGGCCCGGGCGGAAGGTCGTGGCGATCCTCTCCTGAAAGTCGAAGTTGAGGTACCAGGCCTCCAGGTCCTCGAAGATGTGGGAGAGGTGCATGTGCGTGCCGCCGTGGAAGTAGCCGCCGGCGGCGTCGGTGTACCCGAGCGTCTCGAGGTTCGCGATCCGGCCGGGCCCGAGGTTCGCGCGTTGCGTCGAGGTAAAGCCGAGGAAGAGCTCGGCGGTGTCGGGGATCAGGTCGGCTCCGGGCACGCCGGCGGCCATCGCCATCCGCTTCGGCAGGCTCTGCCTGCCCTCGAAGCCGCCACCAGCGAACCCCTTGCGGATGCTGGTCGGCTCGAAGACCCGCAGCTGCTCGAAGAGCGCCTTCGCGCCCGTGTCCACATGGGCCTGCGTATCGCTCCGCAGGAGGACCGCGACGTCGTTCTCCTCCAGAATCGTGCCCTTCGGGTCACTGGGAAACCGGATCGCCGGCAGCAGCGCGGCCTTTCCTGCGCGGCGATCAGCCGGGCCGTGCTTCGCCCACGCCTCCGGCACGTGTCGCTCGAAGTACGGCAGGCCCCAGGCGACCGTGATGCCAAGGCCGGCCGGGGTTGGCTCGAACGTACGGTCGAGCTCGGCGAGGGCGTGCTCGAGCTCGCCCTGCGCGGTGCCGAGGTCGGTTGCGCGTACGCGCGCGGTGACGATCTGGTGATGGAGCGGCGGGACGAGCACGGAGATGCCGTTGTCGTGGACGACGGAGACGCCGTCGAGCAGGTGCTGCTCGGCCGGCAGTCCCGCCGCCGCGACCTGCCGGGCCGGCGACGCCCCGAACCGGTCGACCAGCTCGTAGACACCCGCGGTCCCGAGGGCGCCGGCAGCGGCTGCCGTGAGGAATCCGCGGCGGGTGTAGCGCATCAGCGTCTGGGCGTGACGAGAACGAGCTCGCTCAGCATCTTCTTCAGGTCGGCGACGACGTGCTCGTACGTCAGCGGCGCCGCCACGTGCTGGCTGAGCGCATAGAGGGCGCCGTTGTGGTGCCAGGCCAGCAGAACGTGCCACTGGTCAGCCCCCTGGTTGACCGTGTAGGCGGTCGCGTCGATCCCGGGAGCGCGCACATGCCCGTGTCGATCGGCGAAGCACGGGACCGTGCGCGTGCCGATCGCGGCCGGGCAGCGCGGGATCGCCTTCCGGCCCGGGTAGCCACGGAAGTTCACGTGCAGCTCGCCGCTCCCGCGCTCGAACCAGATGAAGCCGACCAGGTAGCTGCGATCGGGCGAGACCGACTGGATCGTGTTCCAGCGGCCGCCGATCACTCCGTCGAGCGGGTCCGGCATCCAGCCGGGGCAGTAGACCGGCGCGTGGATCCGGTTCGCCAGCCGCTGCCAGCCCGCCTTGGCGAGGCAGGATGGCTTCGCCTTCACCACACCGGCCCCGGCCCCGCCGCAACCGGCGACCGTGAGCGAAAGCGCGACGAACAAGAGTGCCGCGGTGACCCGGCTCACGACGAGAGATGGTAGACGGCAACCCACGGGCCCGCATAGCGCCCGCCGGGCCCGAGGTAGAAGACTCGCTGCAGCCGCCTCAGCCGGTCGTAGAAGCGGCTCTCGGCCGGGTAGTGCTCGCGCGCGGCCAGCACCCGGTCGGCGACGGCGCCGGTGACGACCACGTACTCGACGTGATCCGCCCGGAGTCGGGCGATGTTGCGGTCGGGATCGGGATGGGTCTCCTCGGGCAGCGGCAGGTCGAGCTTGACGAGCCGGTAGCCCGCGAACGGCGGCAGCGACGGATCCGCGGCAAGCCGTGCGTCGGCCTTCACGTGCCGCTCGACCCAGTTGAGGGCGACCACGCGCGTGTCGGTGTGGGTCAGCTTCCGGTCGGCGCGGATCGTCCAGGTCAGCGGGACGACCAGCAGCAGCAGCGTCACCGGCGCGAGCGCCCGCATTCGGCCGGCCAGCGCGGCGAGAGCCGGCACGAGCGGCAGCACGTAGCGGTCGAAGTGCGCGCCGAGCGTGCAGAGGTCGAGGAAGTAGACGACGACGAACGAGCCGAGGATCAGGTCGGCGCGGCGGCGCTGGACGAGCGCGACGACCAGCCCGAGCACGCAGACGAGCAGCGCCGGCCCGAGGCCCTCCCAGAGCCGGTCGGCGAAGGCGACAGGCGCCGCGTGGTCGTGCTCGAAGCCGAGCCAGCCCTGGCGCGCGAGCCGCTGGACGCGGTAGGCGTCGGCGACGGCGCTGCTCAGGTGGACGACGAAGAACGGGCTCGTCGCGCAGAAGGCCGCCGCGGCGGCGGCGGCGCCGACCGCGAGCCGACGCGGCTGACGGTACGACGCGACCGTGAGCGGAACGAGCAGGAAGATCCCCGGGTACTTGAAGCTCATCGCGAGACCGGCGACAAGTCCGCCCAGCTCGATCCGTCCGGACACGAGCAGGGCGAGCGAAGCCGCGACGCCGAGCGTGAGCGGAACGTCGGTGACAGCCATGCGCGAGTAGGCGACGTGCGTCGCTTCGACGG
>JAWVDY010000197.1:0-3598 GCA_033856995.1 Gaiellaceae bacterium | reverse complement strand
GGCGCGCGCGGCCCCGGCGACCTCCGGCGCGAAGAACCGTTCGTAGGTTGCCCGTGCCTCAGCGCCGAGCCGCCGCCGGAGCCCGTCGTCGGAGACGGCGCGCGCCACTTCGGAGGCGAGTGTGCGCGGATCCGTTCCAAGCAGGGCATTTTCGCCGTGGACAAGCTCAGGAATTCCGTCGGCGTTCGCCTCATGGGTGACGATGCAGGCACCGTGCGCGAAACCTGTCAGGACACGCACGCGCACGCCCAGCCGAATCGAGACAGGCACCAGAAGAACGTTCGCGGATCTGAACTCAGGGTCGACATCGTCGACGAAGCCGATGAACTCGACCTCGGGCTCCGCGAGCAGCGGCAGTAGCTCCGGCGGCGGCTCGTAGCCTCCGACAATGCGGGCCTCGAATCCGCCATCACCGAGCGCCCGGCGCAAAAAGGGCAGCATCTTGCGTAACACCCTGAGCCCGTCGAGCGTCGCGGTTCCGCGCAGGTGGCCGATGAGCAACAGGCGCGGCCGCCGGCCTTCCCGCACCTCGGCGGGCGGCCGAGCGCCGGGATCGGCAATCGGTGTCCGGTAGTACCGGCAATCGATGCCGAGGCGCTTGATCCACCTGCCGTGCTGGGGCCCGAACGCACCGACAGCCTCGCAGTCCCGAAGGAGCTCGCGGGCGATGCGGCGGTGACCACGCAGGGCAGCCTGGAGCGAGACGGACTCGCGAGCGATTGCGACCGGCCGCGGGTGCTCACGCCAGCGCCGAACCGATCGTTCGCGTAGCGCGAAGTGGGGCGGATCACTCGTGGCGGCGAAGCGCGGCTGGCGTAGGTCTGTGCTCGCCGCGAGCGCCTCGAACCCGTAGACGAAGACCGCATCCGGTCGCAGGACGTCCACCGCGACCCGTACCGCGGCCGCGTCCCGCAGCGTGGGGTAGAGCTCCTCGGACCTGATCCTCCAGGCAGCGCGCAGGCGCTCGCCGGGACTGCGCCGTGGCGGGCACGCTTGCCAGGCCTTCGAGATCACCGGCTCGACCTCAAATCCGAGCGAGCGCGCGTGCTCGAGCTGGCGCTCCCAGTCCGCGCCGTCGGGCGTCGCGTATTCGGGATAGACGATCGGGCACAGAGAGACAGCGTGGCCGAGGTCGCGAAGCGCGTTAGCGATGAGCGCGAGCGTGATCGACGCCCCGCTGCCAGAACTCTCGTTGGGAAGTGCCGTTGAGAGCAGCGTCGTGCGCACAGTCAGAGCGACCAGCCGGCGAGCGGAAGGCCCGTCAGCTCCCGCAGTCGGGCGATGTCGTCGTGAAGCTCGTCCTCGAGCCATTTGCGGCTGTCACCGGACAGCGTCGCGCGCGCGGTCGTCCGGAAGCCCCCTTTGAGCGAATCCGGCACGCGCGAGGCGACTGCTGCGTATCCACCCTGCGTCAACACGCCTCTAAGAGCAGCGCGCGCGATACGGCCCGCGCGGTTGGGCCGCGGGCGCGCCGAGCCTTGGTTGTGACTCCGCTCGAACTCCACGGAGCGGAAGTCCGGGTCGACCTCCAAGAACCGGAAGATTCCGGAGAGCGTTGCGCCTGGGCTCGCACGGAGCTGTTCCGAATCGACGACCAGGACCTCCTCGCCCCCGAAGTGCTGGAGGTAGCGCTCGAGCTGCAGCGCGTAGCGGCTAACCTCGACGAACCAGCGTCCGAGCTGCGGCTCGGCGAGGACGTCGTCGAGCGCCCCCATGTCACGATACGTCGCCGCACGATACTCATAGTGCGAAACGATCCGCTCGATCGGGTCCCGGACTAGATAGACGATCCGAGCAGCCGGGAGCACCTGGCGGATCCGTTCTGGGACGTCGCGGTAGAACGGATACGCGCTATAGGCGGGGGAAGTCTCGCCGCGCACCTTCGCCACCGGGAACTGTGCCTCGTACCAGTCGAGCCCGCGCTCCCAGTTCTTGCTTGCGACGAAGAAGTCCAGCTCCTTCTCCCGCGACATCGAGATCTCCGGGTGGGCGTCGAGGTAGCGGTGGAGGCTCGTGGTCCCGCATCGCGCCGCGCCGATCACGATCAAATTCGGCAGCACCGGCTGAGGGTAATGCGAATCCGAGCGCTAGACTCGCCGTCGATGAGCGTCGCCTCGCGCGTTCTGGCCAAGCTGGGCAAGCGGGCGCCTCGCGTCGAGGAAGCGGCGGTGCGGGCGAACTGGCGGCGTCACAATCGCTCGCGCTCGTTCGACGCAGCCAAGTTGACCGATCACGTGCAGCGGGCTCTGGTCAACGAGCTGGTGCAGGACGGCTTCGCGAAGGGGCGCTTCGAGGAGCTCATCGGGGAAAGCGCGCTCTTCGACGATGCGGCGGCGCAGGCGCATCGGCTCTACGAACGGCGGGACCAGACCCGCTTCGAAGGCGGGGGTGGCAAGGCCACCTATCTCGCGAAGCTCGCCACCAAGCGGTTCGACGCGAGCGACCCGTTCGTCCGAATCGCGCTGCACCCGGCCGTCCTCGCCGTCGCGAACGGCTATCTGGGCCTCCGCTCGACCCTGCGCGCGCTCGAGCTCTGGCACACGTGGCCGACCTCGGGCAAGGCGATCCAGACCCAACTTTGGCACCGGGACGCCGACGACGTGATGAACGTGAAGCTGTTCTGCTACTTCACCGACGTGACCGTCGCCGCGGGCCCGCTGACCTACGCGCCCGGTACGCACCCTCTCGGCGACCGCCGCACGCGACCCGAGCACGATGAGCACATGCGCTCAACTGACGACCAGATGGCGCAGATCGTGCCGCAGCAGGAGTGGGTCATCCTCGAAGGCAAGCCAGGCACGCTCGTCTTCGCGGACACCTGCGGCTACCACAAGCAACTGAAGCCGCAGAGCGATGAACGGCTGAAGCTTGTCGCCCAATACGTCTCAGGCTCGCCGTATGTTGGTCGGGAGCTAGAGCTGGAGAACCTCGATGCGAGCGCGCTCACCGAAGATCAGCACTACGCGGCGTTCGATCGGCCGCGGCCGTAGGCAGCTGGCCCTGCTCGCGTTTGCTGCTGTCGCAGTTCTGATCGCACTCGTGTTCGTCGGCCGCTGGGAAGGTCGCCGCCACGCGCGAGCGGAGGTGCGTTCGATGCGGCGCACCTTCGAGGCCGTGGGGCCGATCGACAATCGAACGCTAAACGCATACCGGATCCGGATCGACGACCGCTTCGACTGCCTTCTTTACAAGCGCGGCACCGACCGCCTTGCGCTCGAACTCTGCTTCGACCGCGAGGGACGGCTCGTGGAGGCGATCGACCGCCGCTTCGGGACGCCGAAGATCGCGAGCCTGCGCGAGGACCCGGGCGCCTCGACGATTCGCGTCGATCCCGCCGAAATCGTCAGGCTGCTGAAGCGGCTCGGCGCCCCGGGCACATGAGAGGGCAAGACGCTGCGGCCGACCGGCTCGTCGCAGCGATGCTCGCGATCACGGTCTTCGCGTTCGCCGCCGGGTCCTCGATCGAGTACCGGGTGCTGCGCTACGCGCGACACTACCGCTGGGTCTGTCTCTTCGTCCTGCTGGGGCTCGCGCTTGTCTACGCCGGGGCGATGTGGTGGCGAAGACGGCCCAAGCAGCTCCCATGGACGTTTCTCGT
>JAWVDY010000196.1:0-3897 GCA_033856995.1 Gaiellaceae bacterium | reverse complement strand
GGTCCTCGCCGAGCGCCCGAGTCTCGCGGCGCTGCTCGCGGGCGAGGCGGTTCAGGGCGCGGCGCGCGTCGTTGTCGCGCGCGATCAGGACGCTCTGCTCGAGGCCGTACGTCTGCACGGCACCTGCCCACTCGGCGACCGCCTGGTCGAGGCCTGCGGGTCCGTCGGGGATCACATCGACGCGCCCGGCTCGGACCCCCCAGTCGAGCCAGCGCTGCGGCTTGCCGTCGTGGAGTCCGGCGAGCGCGAGCCGCTCCGCCGGGTCGCGCTGACGCATCACGTCAGTCAACTTGACGCCGACGAGAGGGTCGCCGATAGCGCGCAGCCAGCCGCCGGCCTGCACCGACCGGAGCTGACCGGGGTCGCCAATCGCAACGACCTTCGCGCCAACCGCCGCCGCGTGCGCGAGCAGCCACTCGGTCTGCCTGGTCGACGCCATCCCTGCCTCGTCGAAGATCACGACACTGCGCTCGGCAGCGGGCGTCCGAGGGCGATCGCGAGAGCCGGCTGTCCAAGGTGCGCGCCGGGATCACCGCCTGCTCGGCCAGGTCCCGCGCGGCGCGCGCGGACGGCGCGACGCCGATCACCGGGTAGCCCGCGGCCGCGTAGAGGTCACGCAGCACACCGGCCGTGTAGGTCTTGCCGGTCCCGCGAGCGCCTCGATCACGTCGACGCCGTTCCCCCGATCCGGCGACAGCGCGCACGGCAGCCGCCTGCCCGCGGTTCAGAGTACGCGCTGACGCGTCTATCGCAGCGGCAACCGCGCCCTCGGGTAGCTGCGCCACGCCTTCGCCGGCGCATGCGGTCGCGGTCTCGATGAGCGCCCGTTCGCAGTCAACGAGGTCGGCGCTCGTCAGGGTGCAACGGGTCGTCGCGAGGACGTCGGCGCTCTCACCGAACCGCTCGCCGATCTCGAGCACGGTGCCGACTCGCGCGCCCTGCGGCGCGGCCGCCGCGAACTCGCGCAGCACGCTCCACCGGTCGAACGTGTTCGCCAGCTCAGTCAGCCCGGACGGCCCCGTCAGCGCTCGCCCGAGCTCGCTCTCCGCCGCCAGCTCACCCGCGAGCTCGAGCGTCCCGTCGGCCAGAATTGCGCCCTCGCGAGCCGCCGCACGCCTCAGGCGACGACGCGTCGACGAGTCCCCGTCGAGGCCGTGCTCCGCCGCACGGGCAGCGATCTAGTCACGCCACGTGTGCGTCTCGATCCCGTACTGCTCGCGATCCCGCGTCGCGATCGCACCCGACTGCGAGCGCTCAGCGCGCGTCAACGGCCGCCCAACCTCCGCCTCCCGCGCATCGATCGCCGCCTGCACCTGCGCGCGCCGCCGCGAGAACACCGCCAGCACCTCCGCGGGCAGCGCTCGGAGCTCCGCCGCGCCCTTCACCACCGGGGCCCCCACTCGAGCCCGAGACGGTCGCGGATTGCGGCTCGCAGATGGCCCTGGTAGAGGAAGCCGGCTGTCCTGGCGGCCCGGGCGGAGCGAGGCGAAGCCGAGCAGAGGAGGGACCTTCGCGACTGATCGCAGGGCGTGACCGAGTCACCGGGCCTTGAGCCGTACGCACGAGAGGCGTACAATGGTCGTGTGGCGCCGACCAAGACACAGCGCGTGCATCTGCGAGTCGCCGTCGCCGACGACGAGCTGCTGCGCAGCGCCGCTGCTGCCGAGCGGAAGACGCTCTCTGAGTTCCTCGTCGACAGCGGCCGCGCGCGGGCCGAACGCGTCCTTGCCGACCGCACACGATTCACCCTCTCCCCAGCGGAATGGCAGAGCTTCACGGCCGCCCTGGACAGACCGGCGCGAGAGATCCCGGCGCTTGCCGAGCTGTTTCGCCGCCCGCGCCCAGAGTAAGTGCCACGGTTCGGTGACCCGGAGCCACTCCGACCGGACGCCGTCCTCGAGGGCTTCGACTGCGGTCGACCCTCGCTGAACGTCTGGCTGACCGAGCACGCGCGGGTCGCTGCGGCGGCCGGCTCCGCCAGAACGTATGTGATCACCGACTCCCGCCAGGCTCGTGTGGTCGGCTACCACGCGCTGACGGCCGCCGGCGTCGAGCGCGCGGCCGCGACTGCCAGGGCGATCAAGGGCATGCCGCGCTACCCGGTCCCGGTCGTTCTCCTCGCCCGGCTCGCGGTCGACCGTTCGGTCTCTGGACGCGGCCTGGGAGCATGGCTGCTGCGAGACGCGATGACCCGTGCACTCGGCGCCTCGGAGACGATCGGCATCCGCGCGATGCTCGTCCATGCGCTCGACGCTGAGGCCCGCGCGTTCTACCGCCGCCACGGCTTCGAAGCATCGCCTACCGACCGGCTCCACCTGATGATCCTCATCACGGACATCGAGGCCGCCCTGGGCAAGGCCCACAGTTCCGAGTAGGGACGGCGGACGGGACCGGCTGTTGCGTGTTGTGCAACTAGCAACTGGGCTTCGCGCGGTGCTCCGCCCGTCGGACTTTTACGTGCTCGCCGGCTTGGCCGTCAACCACGATCGCCCCTGGACGTTGCGGGGACTCGCCAGCGAGCTACAGGTTGATCACACGCTCGTTCATCGCGCACTCGAGCGCGCCGACACCGCCGGCCTGTACCTCGCTGGCGCTCGCGCAGTCAACGCCGGCGAACTCGAGCAGGTTCTCATCCACGCCGCACGCTTCATCGCGCCCGCCAAGCTCGGCGAGCTCGTCGCCGGCGTGCCCGCGGCCTGGGCCGTCGAGCCGATCGCCTCACTGGTCCACCAGTCGGGCGACGACCCGCCACCCGTGTGGCCCAGCGCCACCGGCCATGTCCGCGGCCAAGCCTTCGTACCGCTCCACCCCGCCGCCGTCGTCGCCGCCGCCGCCTCCACCCGGCTCGCCGAGCTGCTCGCAACGATCGACACCCTGCGCACGCGCGACCCGCGCCTGCGCGCCATCGCAGAATCCGCACTCGGCCCCCTCCTCAAGCGGCACGTCCACCCGAGCGCGCGAGCGGCTTGAGGGCCGACCTGCTCGAGCTGGCTCGCGGGCGACCGGGCCGCGCGACGACGCGCCCATGAATCCAGGCCATGCTGCCTGCGAGCGCTTGAGAACCCCCGGCGGCAACGGCCCGAAATTGCCCGATCCGTGACAACACCGTGACAACATCCGTCCCTTCCAGCCGTTCCAATCGTTCTACGCAACCTCGCAAATTGCGATATTCTGGACGTTCCTGGACGCTTATACAGTGCCTAGGAATGGTCCAGGTCCGTGTGAAGAAAGCTCCGTGGAGGTTCGAGTCCCTTATTCGCACTCGGAAAAGGGCCTGCGTAGGGGGGCCTTCTGACCGCCGTGGCGGCGTCCGGCCGTCCGCGTAAGCCTCGGGCCCGTCCACCGTCGGCGCGGGTGCGGCTGCGCCGTAGCGGGCCGCGCGTTCGTCGGCGGGATAGTCGAGCGTCTGGTCCGCGCGCCGGGCACCAATCTGGAGATCCAGCACGGCCTCGCCGGCTCCGACGAACACGTGCGGGCCGCCCGGTTCGCAGTGGACGAAGTCCCATGCTCGCAAGGTCCGCTCCTCGCCGCCGAGGATCGCCAGGCATTCGCCGCCGAGGCCAAGGAAGTCCGATCGTCACGCCGGTCGTCGGCTGCTCGATCGCGGCTGCGTCGGCCGGGTTGAGGACAAGGAAGACGCGATCGATCGACTCTGTGGCGCGCCGCCGCTCTGCGGCATCCGAGTCTGCCTCTGGTCGGCGCGTGGAGGGACACGCGCCCTCCATCCTCGCGGCGGATCCTCCGGCGAGCGCCGACGCGGCGACCCCGCCGGCCACGCCGGCACGGGCGGCGGGTACGGCCGGCGCCACGTGAGAAGGGCGTGGTGGTTCAGCTGAGAAGGGCCTGGTGGTTCAGCTTGCGAATCGGGTCGACACCGAGGTAGCCTGTACAGGCATT
>JAWVDY010000195.1:0-4072 GCA_033856995.1 Gaiellaceae bacterium | reverse complement strand
ACCGGGCTCGATCCGGCCCAGGCCCTCGGCGTCCCCTGCGGCCGGCGCGCCGCCGATCGTCGCGAGCCGCCACGCCTCCTTCGCGCCGAGCCACTGCTCGTAATCGATCCCCCAGAGCTTGTGCACGAGCGACGCGAGCTTCAGCGAGGCGAACATGTCGAGGCCGTCGTTCGAGGACATCCCATCCGTCCCCAAAGCGACGTTCACGCCCTCGGCCAGCAGCCGCGGCACCGCCGCCAGGCCGCTGCCCAGCTTCAGGTTCGAGGCCGGGTTGTGCGCGACCGTCACGCCGTGTTCGCGCACGAGGTCGATCTCCAGCGGCGTGAGCCAGATCCCGTGCGCGAAGCAGACGCGCGGCGAGAGGAAGCCGATCGCATCCATGTGCTCGACGAGCGTCTTGCCGTAGAGCTGCTGCCCCGAGACCGCCTGCATCCGCGTCTCGAGCACGTGGATGTGAATGACCAGATCGAGCTCGTCCGCCAGCGCGGCGCAACCGGCCAGCATCTCGTCGGTGCAGCGCTGCGGCCCCGACGGCCCGAGCGCGATCGAGATGCCCTCGTCCGGCCGGTGGAACCGCGAGACGGCCTCGCGGCAGAAGCGCTCCCACTCGGGCCACGTCGGCGGCTTGTCCTGCTCGAGCCGGTCGATCAGGTCGCGAGAGACCAGGCCCTCCTCGAGGATCACGGTCTCGTGGTAGGCGCGATCGCCGATCCCGAGCGCGATCAGCGCGCGCAGCCCGGCGTCGCGGTAGGCGCGGACAACCGCGTCGAGCGACTCGGTCGTGAACCCGTCGAGCTCGTAGATGAAGTCGACGACGCAGGTCGCGCCCGAGCGCAGCTGCTCGATCGCCCCGACGAGCGTGCGCAGGTAGATCTCGTCCGGCGACTGCGCCGGCGCCGCGAGCGCCGGGTACGAGAAGAGCATCCACGGCTCGAGCGGCAGGT
Organism: Gaiellaceae bacterium; assembly: GCA_033856995.1. GTDB lineage: Bacteria > Actinomycetota > Thermoleophilia > Gaiellales > Gaiellaceae > AC-32. The sequence continues at coordinate 3,128 of JAWVDY010000195.1, read as the reverse complement.
TGTCCCACATGCCGCGGAACCAGTTCTCGTTCGAGTGGTTGTGCGCATTGACCATCCCGGGCACGACGAGGAAGCGCGAGCAGTCGACGCGCTCGGCGTCGGCGGACGCGTCAGCGACGATGCGCCCGTTCGAGACGGCGACGTCGGCGCGGTGGAACTCACCCGCGCCGACGTCGACGAGACCGTTCTGGAGGACGAGGTCGCTCAGACGCCTGCCACCGTGGCAATGTCGGCGGGAACCGTGCCGGCCATCGCCTCGTCGGGAACCGTCTTCGCGAAGCCGAGCCAGCTCCGGACCTGCCCGGCCGCCCGCGTGACGGCGACGAGCCCCACATAGAGGAGCCCCGCGAGCAGCCACGACTCGACCGGCACCGGGCCCCAGCTGTTCTGAGGCGTCGAGTAGATCCAGCCGTGCGGCCAGTTCGCGGTGCCTGTGACGCCGAAGAACACGGCCGCGAGCAGCGCGACCACTGCGGGCACGTTGATCAGTCCGGTCTGCTCCCACGACGGCACCTGCGTCAGCGGCCGCGAGATGCGGAAGAGCCGCGGCAACGCGAAGTGGTCGACGGCCATGATCACAGTGGCGGACGGCACCGTGATCGCCAGGAAGGTCGCGACCTTGAACCAGCCGTTCAAGAAGTGGAAGTTGACGAGATCGGCAGCGATCACGCCGCCGCCCGCGACGAGCACGCACGTGAACGGCCGTCGCCACTTGCTCCAGCCGCCGACCAGGTTCTGGCCCGCGTTGACCGACTCGTAGTAGTTGCCGTCGTTGATCGCGATCTGGCTGATCGTCGCGATGATCCACGCGAGCCAGAAGGCGCCGAAGAGCGAGTAGTGGACGGTGAACCGGAAGGCAGCCGCCGCGTCGGTCGTCTTCGCGAGCTGCTCCATCATCCAGCCGGCCATCGTGAAGAGGACGAACCAGAGGCCGGCGAAGAGGTAGGTGGGCAGCGGCCACGCGAAGCGCGGCTTGCCGAAGCGCCAGAAGTCGGGCTCGTTGCCCCACATCGCGAAGCCGATTACCGCGGTCACGGCGACCCAGAAGGGGAGGCCGCCGCCGGACGGTGTGCCGCCGAGCTGCCCGTGGGCGTCGATCACGGCCTTCACGACCATGTAGATCCCCCAGAGAATCAGCAAGGGCGTCACGAGGTAGCGCGCGAAGACGCTGATGCCGGTGAAGCCGAGCAGGTTGTTGAAGATCATCAACCCGGCGACGAGCAGCGTCAGCGTGAAGATGTGGCCCCAGCTGTAGAAGCCGTTCCAGAGCGTGACGAGCAGGTTCGCCTGGAAGGCCACCCAGCCGAGCGGCGCGATCAGGATGAAGGCCGAGACGATCCACGACCCGACGAGGCCGAAGATCGACCGCGTCAGCAGCGCGTGCGTCTGCCCGGTGCGCGCGCCGAGGTACGAGCCGACCATCGCGTAGGCGATGTAGAGCCCGTAGCCGAGCGCGGTGATGCCGATCGTCGACGCGAGGCTGTGGCCTCCGTCGTGGAGCTCGAAGCCGAGGAACATGTACGAGAACCCGGCGACGAACGTCGTCCAGAGGCCCATGAAGTGCCACATGGGCCGACGCCGGTCGAGCGGCACGATGCCGAAGTCGCTCGTCGAGTAGTCGTGCTTGACCGACTCGTCTAGCGCCGCCCGCTCGAAGGCGAGATCGTCGCGGATGTCATCGACTTCCTGGGTGATCCCATCACGCGCATGGGGCCGGTCGGGTCCTGTGCTCACGTGGTGCCTCCTTCGAGAACCCCTGGGTCGGCGCGAGTGTAGGCGGAGCCACGGGTGGGTTCAACCGGCTGCGCGCCGAGAGCGGTCAGCCCCGAAGCGTGAACGTGAGCGCCGGCCCGAGCTTCGCGGTGCCCACGAAGAAGGTCACGCGGTAGGTGCCTGGGCCGGGGTTCGGGTAATGGCGCTTCCAGATCACTCTCACCTGAAAGAGCGGCCCGGACTTGCGCAGCGGATAGCTGTGGCAAGTGCGCGTGGCCGTCGGATCACGGACGCAGATCTTCACGCGGCCTGTGAAGCTGAACGTGCTGAGTTGGAGATAGCGGACATGCTTGACCCGCGCGACCGAGGTGCAGTAGTCGCCCGTCGGGCTGCAGTAGGCCGTCTTGCCGGCGGCCGGAGCTGCGGCGACGAGCGCCGTGAGCGCGGCCGCCCCGAGAAGCAGCCGCCTCATGCGACCGCAGCCTTCGAGCGCAGCTCCTGGCCGAAGCGCGCCCGCGGGACGTAGCGGCCGACGCCCGGCGACGCCACGAGCTCGTCGCCCTCCACGAGCACGTTGCCGCGCAGCAGCACGACCTCGGGCGAACCCGTCACCTCGGTCCCCTCGTAGAGGTTGTAGTCCGTCTTCGAATGCTGGGTCGCCGCGCTGATCGTGAGCTTGCGCTCCGGGTCGAAGACGACGAGGTCCGCGTCGGAGCCGACAGCGATCGTGCCTTTCTTCGGGTAGAGCCCGAAGAGCTTGGCGGGGCTCGTGGCCAGGAGCTCGACCATCCGGTTCAGCGAGATGCGGCCGGCGCGCGCGCCGAACTCGTGGATCATGTGCAGCCGGTTCTCGAGGCCGGGCCCGCCGTTGGGGATCTTCGAGAAGTCGTCCTTGCCGAGCGACTTCTGGCCCTCCCATAGAAACGCGCAGTGGTCGGTCGAGATCGCCGAAAGCGTGTCGGTGCGCACCGCGTTCCAGAGGTGCTCCTGGTTCTCCTTGGCCCGCGGCGGCGGCGTGTAGACGTACTTCGCGCCCTCGAAGTTCGGCTTCTCGAGGAACGAGTAGTCGATGAAGAAGTACTGCGTGCACGTCTCGCCCCAGACGTCCCAGCCCTTCTCGCGCGCGAGCTCGATCGGCTCGATCGACTCATGGCACGAGACGTGGACCACGTAGAGGCTGCACCCGGCGACCCGCGCCAGCTGGATCGCCCGGTTCGTCGCCTCGCCCTCGGTCTCGGGCGGCCGCGTGAGCGCGTGGTAGCGCGGCTCGGTGTGACCTGCCTGAAGCGCCTCCTGCACCAGCACGTCGATCGCGTCGCCGTTCTCCGCGTGCACCATCACGAGCGCGCCTGTCTGCGCCGCGACCTGCATCGTCCGGAAGAGCACCTCGTCGTCGACCATGATCCCGCCCTTGT
>JAWVDY010000194.1:0-6361 GCA_033856995.1 Gaiellaceae bacterium | reverse complement strand
GGCGGCCGGGTCGTCTTCGACGCCAACGTCAACTACTACGAGGTCTGGGGCGAGTACGACCTTCCCGGGACCCGACCGACGACCGAGCAGAGCCGCGACGCGCTCGCCATGACGCTGCTCGCCGACTGGGTAGTCGCGGACTCGAGCTACCTGCTGGGGATCGTCCGCAAGCACACGGACGGGGCAAGCTGGATCCCCGACAACGTCGATACGCGCCTGTTCCGCCCTCCGCGTCGCCGCGCGGCCCGCCCGTTCACGGCGGTCTGGTCCGGGGTCGCCTCGAAGGCGCGGCCGCTCACGGACATCGGCGGGGCGCTCGCCGCGGCGGGAGCCGAGCTCATGGTCGTCTCCAACGAAGAGCCGCGGGAGCTCACCGAGCTCCGCCGCGCGGTGCCGGTGCGGTTCGCGGAATTCTCGCTGCGCCGGTACGCGCGGATCCTGCGCCAGGCAGACGTGATCGTGTCTCCCAAGCGGCTCGTGAACGGCTACGAGCTGGGGCACACCGAATGGAAGATCACGCTCGGCATGGCAGCCCGGCTTCCCGCGGTCGCAAGCCCGCAGCAGTCGTATCTAGAGGCGATCGGCCACCGCGGCGGCGGGGTCGTCGCGGACGGGCCCGGCGAATGGCGCGATGCGCTGGAGCGGCTCCGCGACCCTACGCTGCGGGAGGAGCTTGGCAGGCGCGCGCACGAGACCGTCGTCGAGCGCTACGCAACCGGCGTGGTGGCCCGAGAGTACGCGAGCCTGCTGAGGGCGCTCTCGTGAGGCGACGGCTCCGGGGCTTGCTCGAGCGTCCCGACCTGGCAATCGAGCACCGCTTCCGACGAGCACCCTACGGGGGCTCGAACCAGTTCTTGACCGCTCTGCGGGGCGAGCTGCGCAGGCGGGGGCTCCGCGTCTCGGACGGCGCGTTTGGTCCGAGGACACGTGCGTGCCTGCTCCACTCGTACCTGGTCGACGTCGACGACCTGCGCGCGTCGATCCCGCACGGCTGCCGTGTCGTCCACCGTGTCGACGGGCCGGTTGAGCTCTATCGCGGGCGGGACGATGGCGCCGACCGGCAGATCACCCAGATCAACGGCGCGCTTGCCGACGCGACGGTCTTCCAGTCGCAGTGGAGCCTCGAGGCTCATCGGGAGCTCGGGATCGAGCTTCGCGACCCGGTTGTGATCACGAACGCGGTCGATCCCGCAGTCTTCCATCCGCCATCCGAGCTGCCGGAAGGGCCGCGTCTACGGGTGATCGCGACGAGCTGGTCGGACAATCCGCGCAAGGGCGCCGCGACCTTCGCCGCCCTTGCCGGCGCGGCGGATGCGAGCCGCTACGAGTTCACATTCGTCGGCCGCGCGCAGGGACCGCTGTCAAACATTCGCTCGCTGGGGCCGCTTCCGTCCGCGGAGCTCGCTGCCGAGCTGCGCGCGCACCACCTCTACGTCGCGCCGTCGCTCTTCGAGCCGTGCTCGAACGCGCTGCTGGAGGCGCTGGCCTGCGGCTTGCCGGCCCTCTACCGTCGAAGCGGATCGCACGCCGAGCTTGTCGGTGAGGGAGGGCTCGGGTTCGACGGGGACGAGGACGCCGTTGCGGAGCTCGCCCTGCTCGCCGACGAGCTCGACGAGCGGCGCGCAGCGATCCGGACCCCAAAGCTGGCCGACGTCGCAGACCGCTACCTCGGCGTCCTCGGGATCGAGGCGCCGGCATGAGAGCGCGGTTTGCCCTGCGACGCCTGCCCCGCTGGGCATCGATCGCGACCGGGCGGCCCAGCACCAACGGCCCGCAGCTCTACTACGGGCGCGACCGAATCCCGCGGCGCGACGAACTGGCCCACGGCGGCATCGTCAAGTTCCAGGCACTCGCGGAAGCCTGGCCAGGCTCGCCACGGGACTTCAACATCGTCTACCTCGGCAGCAGCACCGTTCCCGAAGACGTCGGCGTTCTCCTCCGTCTCGCGCGGCGGCGAAGCGCCATCGTTGTCTGGAACCAGAACGGCGTCGCGTATCCCGGCTGGCACGGAGAAGGTTGGAAGCAGACGAACCGGCCGCTCGGCCAGGGACTGCACGCGGCCGACCGCGTCTTCTTCCAGAGCGCCTTCTGCAAGGCGAGCTCAGACCGGTTCCTCGGCGAGCCGGCGGCGCCTTGGGAAGTGCTGCACAACCCAGTCGATACGGCGCGCTTCACCCCTACCGAGGCCCCGCCCAAGCGCCCGACCCTGCTCCTCGGCGGCAACCGGACGCAGGCCTATCGCTTCGAGACCGCGCTCCGGACGCTTACGCTCTTGCCGGAGGAGTGGCAGCTGCTGGCGGTCGGAGCGGTTCCGCCCGGGGCGGAGGAAGGCATTGCGGAGCTCGGGCTGGAGACGCGGGTGGAGCTCGCCGGCCCCTACAGCCAGAGCGAGGCTCCCGGCCTTCTGCGGCGGGCGCACGTGCTCCTGCACCCCACGTACAACGATGCTTGCCCAACGTTCGTGCTCGAGGCGATGGCGTGCGGACTGCCCGTCGTCTACTCGGCGAGCGGCGGCACACCCGAGCTCGTTGGCGAGAGCGGGATCGGGCTCCCCGCCCCCCTGGACTGGGAGCGCAACCATCCGCCGGCACCCCAGGAACTCCGGGACGCGGTGCTCGAAGCGATGCAGCGGCGGGACCAGCTCGCGCCGGCCGCGCGCCGCCGCACGGTGGAGCGCTTCGACCTGCGTCAGTGGCTGGACCGGCACCGGCGGCTCTTCGACGAGCTTGCGCCGTGAGCGAGCCGCTCGTCACGATCGGGGTCGTCAGCTACAACCGCCTCCACTACCTTCGCGCGCTGCTGGAATCGGCGCGCGAGTGCGTCCGCTACCCGAACGTCCAGTGGATCGTTGTCGACGGTAACTCGGTCGAGCCCGGGCTGCGTGACTACGTCGAGGGTCTCGACTTCGTGCAGCACAAACTGTTCGAGGACTGCACCCACGCAGAGGCGATGAATCGGATCGTCGAGCTCGCGGCCGGTGAGTACCTGATGATCCTCCCTGAGGACGTCCAGTTCGTCGTGCGGGGGCACTGGCTCCAAGACATGGTCGAGCTCGTCCAGAGCTACTCGGGCGTTGGCCACGTTCAGTTCGACGCCCAGCGACGGAAGACACTGCGCCGTCACTTCACGGACAGCCGCGCCCGCGTGCGCGGCCGCGCGCTGCCGTTGTCGCGCCGAGTGCGCCGCATCGTGACCTCGTCCGGCCAGGTCTTCCTCGGGTACGGAAACGAGCGCGAGCCGGTCGGTGGCGCCGGTATCGTGACCTTCTGCCGCACGGAGATCCGCCGCCGGCTCGGCCCCTGGCGCGCGCAGCCCAAGGGCGCCGCGCTCGAGGACTCGAGCCTCGGCGCGGAGGCCGACATGATCCGACGGTACCGCGAGTCGGGCCTACGGCTGGAGGCCTTCCTGATGCGCAATCCGGCCGTCGCGGACATCGTCACGGATCCGCGCGGGACGAAGGCCAGGATCCGCCTCGGTAACCGGCGGTACGGCCTCTACCGACCGCCGGCGCAGGGCGACATGTACTACCGCATCTGGGACGAGCAGGAGCTGAAACGATTCCGACAGCTAGAGCCCGCTCCCGGCTTCGAGGACTTGGTCGAGCCGCTCGGGTTCGAGTTGCCGCTTGATGAGCGCGGCGACTTGCTGAAGGCCTCTGTGATCGGAGAGCTGGAGCCGTACGAGCTCGTCGGCGCCTCGTGAGCCCCTCCGTCGTCTCCGTCCTGCTACCCGTGCACAACGGCGAGCGGTTCGTGCGCGAGGCCCTCGAGAGCGTGCTCGATCAGTCGCTGGCGGACTTCGAGGTGGTCGTCGTCGACGACGGCTCCACGGACGGCACTGCGGACGCGCTCGCCGAGTACCGAGACCGGCGCCTGCGAGTTCTCCACCAGCAACAGGCCGGAGTCGCGGGCGCCCTGCAGTCGGCGGTGCGGGAGGCACGTGCCCCACGGCTCGCGCGGATGGACGCGGACGACGTCTCTTTCCCTGACCGACTCGAGCGGCAAGCAGGCTTCCTCGACGCCAACCCGCGGGCAGGCCTAGTCGGCTGCGGGGTGGAGGTGGCCGACGCCGACGGCACGGTTGAGCACACCGTTCTGCTGCCGAGCGGGGACCGCTCCTTGCGGCGGCGCCTGCTGCTTCGGAATCCGTTCACCCATGGGTCGGTGATGCTGCGGCGGGAGGCGCTCGAGCGGGCTGGCGGCTACCGCGCCCGGCACGGCGCGAACGAGGACTACGACCTCTGGCGACGGATCGCGCGCAACTGGGAGCTCGCCGCGCTACCGGAGGTGCTGTACCGGTACCGCCGGCACACCGGGGCGGTGACCACGACGGATCCGGCGCGGGTGAGCATGCGCGAAGCGTTGCGGGACGAGCTCTGGCGGGAGCCCGCACTGCTGCGCGCGGCGTGGGGGGAGGACGACCCCCGGGAGGCGCGGGCACTCGTTCGCGAGGCGCTTCGCCGGCGCCGGCCGCTGGTCGCCGCTCGAGTCGGCGCGGGTTACCTGGCGCGGCGGGCGAGCACGTCCTCGTAGACCGCCGCGAGCTGCGCTCCGACGGCTCCCTGGCCGTAGCGCTCGCGCGCTTCCCGGGCGATCTGCTCACGGTCGAAGCGCTCCCCGGGCTCCAGCGCCTCGCGGAGGGCGTCGGCCAGTGCCGCCGGATCACCGGGCTCCGCAAGCAGCCCGTTGCCGTCGTGGATCAGGTCCGGGAGCCCTCCCACCCGGGTCGCGACGACCGGCAGCCCGCCGGTGAGAGCCTCCAGCACAACGCAGGGGTTGTTCTCCCACCGGCTGGCGAGGACGAACAGGTCGGCGCGCCGCATGAGCTCGGCCAGGCGTGGCTTGGGGAGGAGGCCATGGAAGGTCACGCCGGCGAGGCCGAGGCGTCCGGCGAGCTCCTCGTATCCGGCGCGCAACGCCCCGTCGCCGGCGACCTCGAGCCGTACGTCGCGCCCGAGCTGCGCGAGCGTCTGGAGGAGGATGTCGAGGCCCTTCGTGTCGCTGTCGAGGAGGCCGGCGGTGAGAAGCGTGGGCGTGCCGTTCGGCGCGCGCGAGCCTGGGTGGAAGAGCCGTTCGTCGACCGCGTTGGGGACGACCTGGAGGCGTGCACGAGGCTCGAGCTGGCGCAGCGCCGCGGCCAGCTCCTGGCTCACCGGCAGGACTGCGTCGGCGCGCCGGAGGACGGCACGTGCCCCGATCCGCATCGGCGCCGACAGCTGTCCTGGGTTCGCCGCCAGGAAGATCGACCAGTGCTCGGTGTAGACGACCGGCTTGCCGAGCAGCAGTGCCGGGACCGCCGAGAGGTGGGAGTGGGCATGCACGACGTCCGGATCGAAGCCTTCTCGTCTCAGCCGGCGGTAGGCGGCGGCCGCGCCGGCTAGGAACGCGGCGTAGCTGAGCGGCCGCCCGAGGCGCCGGTAGCGGACGCTCCATGCGGGCGGGTCCTCGCCTTCGAGCGGAACCATGTCGAAGGCGCCGCCGGCCGAGGGCGCCCGCTCGAGGTAGACGACGCGCACCTCGGCGCGCCCTGCCAGCGCTCGCGCGTGCTCGCGCACGAAGACCCCGTTGACGGGCGAGGCATCGGTCGGCCAGTTGGTCGTCAAAAAGAGGACGTTCATCGCCGGACGTGCTCGCGAAAGCGGGTTCGAAGGGCCAGGCTGTACCGCGCTCGCACCCAGAGCAGGCGCAGCGGGTTGCGGATTGGCCGCGCGTAGACCGTCACCTCGTCGACGAACACGGGCGCGCCCTGGAGCTCCGCGGTCTCGGTGATGAAGACGTAGTCGCCGGCGTAGACGCCGCCGCCCGGCCGTGGCCGTCCTGCGCGCCAGCGGCCGAGCTTCCCCTCGACGTTCGGGACGAGGAACGTCTGCGTGCTGACGTTCGCATAGCGCAGCACCGGCTCTCCCTCGCGCCAGTGCGTCGTGCCGGCCGGGTGCTTCATCTTGAAGATGCCGATCCGGCCTGGGTGCTCGCGCGCGAAGCGACGCATGTGCTCGAGTGCTCCGGGCGCGTAGACGTCGTCGTCGTCGATGAACGCGAGATGCGTCCCGCGAGCCCGCGGCATCGCGTTCATGCGGCCGGTGTCTCCCGCATCGCCGGAGTCGTCACAGAGCACCAGCAGCTCGTCTCCGGGCTGGAGCTGCTGGGAGACGCTTCGCAACGTCCGCCGGAGTGTCTTACGTCCGCCGGTCGCGACGATGATCGAGAGCGTCGGCTCAACCATCGATGAACTCCCGCGCCCAGAGCTCGAGGTTCAGCGCCCGCCAGAGCTCGGTTCCCGCGTCCACCTCGCCGCGGCCGTGTCGCTCCAACCGCCGGCGGACGACGGCGGCGTCGGCAAGACCGCGCTCGCGGAACGACTG
>JAWVDY010000193.1:0-3239 GCA_033856995.1 Gaiellaceae bacterium | reverse complement strand
GCGACGTGCTGCCGCTCGTCGAGGACGTGCTGCTCGTCGAGTCGACGGGGAACAGGCCCGACCTGCTCTCGATCTACGGGCTCGCGCGGGAGGTCGCGGCGCTCTACGACGTCGATTTGAGCCCTGTCCCGGGGACAGACCCTGGGCCTGGGCCCGAAGAGACGGTGGACGTGACCGTCGAGGACTTTGCCGGGTGCCCGCGCTACGTCGGCCGCGTCTTTCGCGACGTGCGCGTTGGCCCGTCGCCGGTCTGGCTCCGAGCGCGGCTCTCGAATGCCGGTATGCGTCCGATCTCAAATGTCGTCGACGTCACCAACTACGTGATGCTCGCGCTCGGAAACCCGCTGCACGCATTCGACTTGGCGACGCTGCACGGCGGCCGCATCCTCGTCCGGCGTGCGGAGCCGGGCGAGACGATCCGCACCCTCGACGGCGTCGACCGCAAGCTCGAGCCAGACGACCTGATGATCGCCGACGCCGAGCGGCCGGTCGCGCTCGCCGGGATCATGGGTGGCGAAGAGACCGAGATCGGCGAGCAGACAACCGATGTGCTGCTCGAGGCGGCGAACTTCGAGCCGACCGGGATCTTCCGCACCTCGGAGCGGCTGCGCCTGCGTACCGAGGGCTCGAACCGCTGGGAGAAGGGCGTCGACCCGTACCTCGCCGAGCCGGCGGCGCGCCTCGCGACCGAGCTGCTCGCCGCGACCGCCGGCGCGCGCTGGACCGGTCACGCCGACGTGCACGAGGGGCTCCCCGAGCGACCGGTGATCAGCTTCCGGCATGAGCGCGCGGACGAGCTGATCGGCGTCGTCATCCCGCCCAAGGAGCAGGACGGGTGGCTCGAGCGGCTCGGCTTCGAGTCGCGGGACGGTGAAGTCGTCGCCCCGACCTGGCGGGCCCGTGACGTGACGCGTGAGGTCGACGTGATCGAAGAAGTTGCGCGCGGGCAGCTCGACGAGGTGCCGTTTACGCTGCCTGCGAGGCGCGAGATGTTCGGTGCGCTCACGCCGCTCCAGCGGCTTCGGCGGCGCATCGAGGACCTGCTTGCCGGGCTCGGGCTGACCGAGACGTACACGCCGTCGCTGCGGGCAGGCGACGCGAACCCGAACGCGTGGCGTCTGCCCGAGCCGATCTCGGTCGAGTTCGCGGTGCTGCGCACGCGCCTGCTGCCGAGCCTCGTCGAGGCGGTGCGGCGCAACGTCGAGCTCGGTGCAGAGCGCATCGCCCTGTACGAGGTCGCCCGCGTCTACCTGCCGAACGGCGACCTTCCGAACGAGGAGACCCACGTCGCGGCGATCGTCGAGGGCGGCTGGCCGGCCGCGAAGGGGATCGTCGACACGGTCTACGCGGCGCTGAAGGCGGAGACCACGTTCGAGCGCGTGGAGGACGAGCTGCTCCACCCGGGCAAGTCGGCGGCCACGGTGGCAGGCATCGTCGGCGAGCTCCACCCCGGCGTGCTCGACGGCGTCTGGGGCGCGTTCGAGCTCGATCTCGCGAAGCTGCTCGAACTGGCGCGCGACGAGGTGCGCTACACCGACGTGGTCTCGTTCCCGGCGCTGCGGCAGGACCTCGCGTTCACCGTCGCCGAGGACGTCTCCGCTGCCGAGCTCGTCTCGGCCGCACGCCAGGCCGCCGGTGACGAGCTGCGCACGATGCGGCCGTTCGACGTCTACCGCGGCGAGCAGGTGGGGAAGGGGCGGAAGTCGATCGCCTTCGCCGTCAGCTTCCAGTCCCCCGAGCGGACGCTCACCGACGAGGACGCGGCGGCACTGCGCAAGCGAATCGTCGCTGCACTCGGCGAACGCTTCGGCGCCGAGCTCCGAGCCTAGAAGTCGGGCTTGACCCGCTCGGCCAGCGCGACGAGCACCTTGCGCTGGATCTCGGGCTGCTCTTCGAGAAGTCGCCTGAACGCACGGTCGGTGATCACGAGTGTCCGTACGGGCGAGGTCGCCGTCACCGTCGCGGTGCGCGGCGTGTCCTCGACGAGAGAGATCTCGCCGAAGAAGTCACCGGCGCCGAGCGTGTTGATGGTCTTGCCTTCCTTCGTCACGTCCGCGTCGCCCTCGAGCAGGACGAAGAACTCGCGGCCGGCGGCGCCTTGCTTCGTCAGCTCCTTGCCCTCCGGAAGGTCGATCTCGTCCGCGATCTGCGCGATCTCGCCGAGCTCGCTCCGCGAGCAGCTCGAGAACAGCGGCACCCGTTTGATCAGCTCGACCTTCTCGTTGCGACGCAGCACGGGAGGAGTCTAAGCCTCTCGCCTGCCCCGGGGAAACCGAATCGCAGTTGCGAACCGTATGGGCTACCGTGGTCCACGCTTACACCCGAGGGGGTCTTCTCATGCCATCGCTTCGTCCATTGCTGCTGCTCCCGCTCGCCCTCGCCGCAGTGCTGCTTCCCGGCGCCGCACACTCCGCGGCCACGTCGAACACGCTGACCGCGACCGTGGGCCCCGGCTTCTCGATCAAGCTCGTCGACGCGAACGGCAAGACGGTGACCCAGCTCGACGCGGGCGACTACACGATCACGGTCAAGAACTTCTCGCCCTCGCAGGAGCACAACTTCCATCTCACGGGACTCGGAGTGGACATGGCGTCGGCCTTCGACAACAAGACGGTGACGTGGAACGTGGCGCTCGCTGACGGCACCTACAAGTACAAGTGCGATGCGCATCCGACGCTCATGAAGGGTTCATTCCACGTCGGGGCGTTGCCGCCCCCGCCCACGAGGCTCAACGGCAAGGTCGGGCCGAAGAGGACGATCTCGCTGAAGACGACGGCCGGTGCCGCCGTGAAGGCGCTCAAGTCCGGGCGTTACAAGATCGTCGTCAGGGACGCGACGAAGCTGGACAACTTCCATCTGCTCGGCCCCGGCGCGAACAAGAAGACAGGCGTCAAGTTCCGCGGCAGCGCCACGTGGACGCTGATCCTGAGGCCCGGCAAGTTCACGGTCCGCTCGGACGCGCACAAGAAGCTGCGCCGCACCTTTACCGTCTCCGCGGTCTAGCTCGTACCGCGCCGCGCCGGCTTCACGAGACCCGCGCTCGGGCCGCCGGCTGCGTGGATGTCGGCCTCGCGGTCGAGCCCCGAGTTCAGCTCGGCGCCGAACAGGATCGCCCAGGAGCTGTAGTTCAGCCAGAGCAGCAGGATGATCGCGCCGGCGATCGAGCCGTAGGTCTTCGAGTAGGAGCTCGAGAACGAGGTGTAGAGAGCGAACAGGCCCGAGAGCACGAGCCACAGAAT
>JAWVDY010000192.1:0-10213 GCA_033856995.1 Gaiellaceae bacterium | reverse complement strand
CGATCGTCTCCAACGAGACGGGAACGCGGCACCGCACGGCCGAACGCGTAGCCAAGCAGACCGGCGCGCTCGTGATCTCGATCTCCCAGCAGCGCGAGACCGTGACCGTGTTCGTCGGCCACAGCCGCTACCAACTGGAGCCGATCGCGGACGTGCTCGCGAAGACGAACCAGGCGCTCGCCACTCTCGAGACCTACCGCGCCCGGCTCGAGCAGGTGCTCACGCGGCTGACCGCGCTCGAGTTCCAGAACGCGGTCATGCTCGACGACGTCCTCGTGACGCTGCAGCGCGCCGAGCTGACGACGCGGATGGCCGAGGAGATCGAGCGCGCCTGCGTCGAGCTGGGCGAGGAGGGGCGGCTGATCCGGATGCAGCTCGCGGAGCTCGTCGCGGACGTGCCCGACGAGAAGGCCGCGCTCGTCTACGACTACCACGCCGAGGGCGGAGCCGATCGGACGCAGGAGGGGCTCGAGGCACTCGCGGCGCTGCCCTACAACCAGCTGCTCGAGTTCGAGCTGCTCGCCGTGCTCGGCTATCCGGCGACCACGAACCCACTCGACCACTCGGTGTCTCCCGGCGGGTACCGCGTCCTCTCTCACATCCCGCGCCTCCCCGACGGCGTGATCAGGCGGGTCGTGGCGACCCTCGAGGGCCTCGACGGGATCGTCCAGGCCTCGCAGAGGGAGCTCGAGGCAGTGGAGGGCGTCGGCGCCGTTCGCGCCCGCGAGATCAGGGAGGGCCTGCGGCGGCTCCAGGAGCACAATCTGGTCGACCGCTACCTCCAGATCTAGAACCGGTGCAGACGCGGCTGAGATCAGCGCTGGAGGCAAAAAATCCCTGCAAGCGCTGGGTTCTAGGCGAAAAAGTGGCCGTTTCCAGCGATTTTTGCTAGGCTTAGGCAGATCGCCGGCGGAGGAAGCACCCCGCCGGCGTCCTTGCGGAAAGCCACTACGACAGGGGAGGCTCGGCGTTGTACAAGGTCGGCGACAAGGTGGTGTATCCACACCACGGGGCAGGCACGGTTGTCAAGAAGGAGTCGCGCGAGGTGCTGGGAGAGAAGCGCGAATACCTGACGATCAAGATCCTCCACAACGATATGACGGTGAACGTCCCAGCCGACAACGCCGACCGTGTCGGCCTGCGGAAGGTCATCGACGAGCAAATGGTCTCGAAGGTGCTCAAGGCCCTGACGGGCGGCGGCACCGTGATGCCGAAGAACTGGAACCGGCGCTTCAAGCACAACCGCGACAAGATGAAGACCGGCGACATCTTCGAGCTCGCCGAGGTCGTCATGAACCTCTCGCTGCGCGACCACGAGAAGGGGCTCTCGACCGGCGAGAAGCAGATGTTCGTGAAGGCGAAGAAGATCCTGGCCAGCGAGCTGATGTACGCCAAGGACATGGACGAGGACGAAGCGGCCGAGTGGCTGGACGGCGTCCTCGAGCGCGGCGGAAAGAAGAAGGCGGCCGCGAAGGTCCCGGCCACGGCGTAGCGCGTGTCGGTGTGGGCCGTTCTGGCCGCGGCAGGTCGCGGCGAGCGGCTCGGCTCCGACCGACCGAAGGCGTTCGCACGCCTCGGCGGCAGACCGCTGCTCGCCGAGAGCCTCGAGCGGCTGGAGAGCTCTGACTGGATCGACCAGATCGTGATCGCGGCTCCACCCGACTGGGAGGAGCCGTCGATCCTCGTCGCCGAGGAGATCGCGGCGACGAAGGTCAGCTCGGCGGTCACGGGCGGCGCGTCGCGCTCCGAGTCGGTGCGGCTCGCGCTGGAGGACGTGCCCGACGATGCCGCGGTGGTGCTCGTCCACGATGCTGCGCGCCCGTTGCTGCCGGAAGAGGTGATCGAGCGCGTGCTCGCCCCGCTCTCCGACGGCTGGGACGGCGTCGTTCCGGCGATCGCGCTGGCCGACACGGTCAAACGCGTCGACGGAGACCGCGTGGTCGAGACGTTGCCACGCGCCGACCTCGTCGCCGTGCAGACACCGCAGGCGTTTCTCGCGGACGTGCTTCGCCGCGCCGTCGCGGGTGACGTGTCGCGGGCCACGGACTGCTCCTCGCTCGTAGAGGCCCAGGGCGGCCGCGTGAAGATCGTCGAAGGCGATTCGCGCCTGCTGAAGGTGACCGATGCGGACGACCTCGCGCTCGTCGAAGGCTGGCTCGCGTGAGGATCGGGCTCGGCGTCGACGCGCACGCGCTCGTCCAGGGCGTGCCGCTCGTGCTCGGCGGTGTGCAGCTCGACTCAACGCGTGGGCTGGCGGGCCACTCGGACGGCGACGTGATCTCCCATGCGTTGATCGACGCAGTCCTCGGCGCGGCCGGGATGGGCGACATCGGCTCGCTCTTCCCCTCCGGCGAGCCCGAATGGGAGGGAGCTTCGTCGTTGGACCTGCTCACGCGAGCCTACGCGGAGGTGCGCGCCGCCGGCTTCGAGCTCGCGAACGCCGACTGCGTGCTCGTCGGCGAGGAGCCGCGGATCGCGCCGGTGCGCGGGGCTATGCAGGTTCGCCTCGCCGAGGCGATGGGGGTCGAGCCCGGACGCGTGACCGTTCGCGCTACGACGACCGATCACCTCGGCTTCACCGGCCGTGTCGAGGGCCTCGCTGCGCTCGCTGTCGCGCTGCTCTCGTGATCGTCCCCGTCAACCCTGAGATCCGCGGGAGCGAGGCCTTCAGCCAGCTTCGTCGCGCCTGGCCCGAGATCGTCTTCCACGACGTGGTCTCGAACGAGTACTGGAGCCGCCTCTACGACGAGCGGCCGGACTTCCAGTTCGCGCTCGTCGAGGACGGGCGCGTGGTCGCCGAGGGCAACTCGCTCCCGGTCAACGGGCTCCCGCGCGGCTGGCGCGACGCGTTTCCGAGCGGCTTCGGCGACAAGGAGCCCGACCGGCTTTGCGCGCTCGCGATCCTGATCGACCCCGACCGCCAGGGTGGCGGCCTTTCGCACGTGATGCTCGAGCACATGCGCGGGCTCGCGGCCGAGCGCGGCTGGGATCTCGTCGCGCCCGTCCGGCCGACGCTGAAGCACCGCTATCCGCTCACGCCGATCGAGCGCTACGTCGAATGGAGGCGCGAGGACGGCCTGCTCTTCGACCCGTGGCTGCGTGCGCATGAGCGCCTCGGCGCCGAGCTCGTCGGTGTCGCGCCGGACTCGCTGATCGCCGAAGGCACCGTCGCCGAGCTCGAGGAATGGTGCGGGCTGGCTTTCCCGGAGAGCGGGAGCTACGTCGTCGAGGGCGCCCTCGTCCCCGTCGAGATCGACCGCGAGGCCAACCGCGGGCGCTATAGCGAGCCGAACGTCTGGATGCGCCACCCGCACGCCTGAACCGAAGCGCTCGCCGCTCCGTACCTCCGTCCGTAACCCGAGAGAGGAGCAGCATGAGCCTGACGAAGAAGTCCGTCCTAGCCGCGGTCCTCGCCGCGGCGGCGGTGTTCGTATCGGTTGCCGCCGCCGATCACGGAGGCCGCAGCGAGCACAGGCACGGTAACCACGCTCTGCTGCAGCAGAGCGTGGTCGGAAGCATTCTCAGCGATCCGCCGATCCACGGCGTCACCCGCGGCGGAGTGCCGTGGGAAGGGAAGGGCACCGCGACGCTCGAGCGGCGGGGCCGCTTCGAGTTCCGGATCAGGAACCTGGTGATCCAGGGCACGGGCAGCGCCGGCCCGGTGACGACGATCAAGGTCTCGCTGTTCTGCGCCCCGGATGCGAGCGGGCCTGTGTTCACGACGGGCTCCGAGCCGCTTTCCCACGACGGAGACGCCGAGTTCAAGCAGCACGTGACCGTGCCCGCACGGTGCCTTGCGCCGGCCGTGCTCGTCCACCCGAACGGGAACACCGCGGCGTACATCGCCGCGACGGGTTTCACCTCCTAGGCAGGCAGGCTGACGAGCTCGTCCTCGACGAGGACGAGCTCGTCTCGCTGCAGCGCCTGCACGGCCTCGGCGTCCAGCGCGGCGAGGGGCCGCGGGCGCTCGGCCACGAGCCTGAGCGTCTGCGCGCGACGCTGGCGGAAGGAGCCCTCGAACGGGCTCTGCTTGCGGAGCGGCTCGAACCGCCCACCGCGCGACGGGCAGGCATCTCTGAGCGGACACTCGCCGCAGCGGGGAACGCGCGCGATGCAGACCATGGCGCCGAGATCCATCAGCGCCTGCGCGCACGTGTGATCGAAATCCTCGCCGGTGCGCTCCTGGACGCGGCGCACGTTGACGTCGACCGGCAGCAGCGGCCGGCCGAACGCAAAGGACGCGACCGCGTCGGCCGTGTAGCGCCCGACACCCGGGAGCTCGGTGAGGTCGCCGGGCCAGCCGTGCTCCGCGACGACCTGCGCTGCCCGGAGGAGGCTGAGCGCCCGCCGGTTGTAGCCGAGCCCCTGCCATTCGCGGATCACGTCGGCAGGCGTGGCGGCGGCAAGCGCTGTGGCAGAGGGCCAGCGCTCGAGCCACGCCACCCAGCGCGGCGCAACGCGCGAGGCCTGCGTCTGCTGGAGCATCACCTCCGAGACGAGGATCGCGTATGGGTCGCTCGTCTCCCGCCAGGGCAGATCACGGCCCTCGGCCGCGTACCACGCGAGCAGGCGCTCCTTCACGGCGCGCCGAGTCTAGCCGTCGACCAGGAAGCCGCTCAGCGGGCCGAGCAGCGCCTTCGAGCGGCGGGAAACGCCCGGCAGCAGGCGCAGCTTGTGCGGGCTGTGGCCGTCTCGCCGGGCGCGCTCGAGCTGCTCCTCGGCGTGCGGGCGCCAGCGCTCGTCGATCACTCGGGCCGGGTCGCCGTCGACCTCCGACGCGTCGCATTCGAGGTGCTCGGCCCAGAGCCGCAGCCGCACGTCGCGCGCCAGAGCGGGATCGTGGGTGACGACGTTCATCTCAGTGTCGTTGAAGAGCGAGTGCTCGTTGAGGTTCGCCGAGCCGATCGTCAGCCAGCGATCGTCGACGATCCCGATCTTCGCGTGAACGTAGACGGGGGAGGCGCCAGGCCCCGGCTGCCACAGGGTGCAGGCGAGGAAGCGTTCGGCACCCCGGTCCGCATCGACCAGGACGCCGAGCTGGCCGCGCGTGTCCTCCTCGCCGCTCTTCGCCTTCGACGGCAGGAGCACGACGAGCCTGAAGTCGTCGCTCGGGGGATTGCGCAGCTTGTCCGTGAGCACGGCCACGATCTCGGGAGACCAGAGGAACTGGTTCTCGAGGTAGACGAGCTTCTCAGCCGAGCGCAGCGCGCGCAGGTAGCTCTCGACGATGCGGAAGTCGCCGCGGGGAAGCCGGTCGTAGACGTTGTTCGGAACCGTGCGGACGACCTGAAGCTCGATGCCGTCCTCGTGCTTGCCGGCGGGCTCCGGTTGCAGCGCCTCACCCGTCACCTCCTCCCAGCGCAGCCCGAAGTGGTCGGCGACGTCGACTGCGGCCGGCCCTTCGAGCCGTGCGGTCGCGTCGTGCCAGCCGAGTTGCCCGCGTGGCTCGTGCGACGGCGCGTCGCGGCGGTCGCCCCCGGCCAGCGTCAGGTCGATGCCGCCCACGAACGCGACGCCGCCGTCGACGATCAGGATCTTCTCGTGGTGGCAGTGCATCGGCCGCTCGCGATCGTCGAGGGCGCACTTGATCTTCGTCCCGCGCACGAGCTGCTCTCGCATCTTGCGCACGTCGCGCCGAGCCGGGCGGAAGAGCGGCAACGGCGCGCCGGCCCACGCGAGCACGCGCACGTCGACCCGCGTGGCCGCTTCGGCGAGGAGGTCGCGCAGCGTCCCACCCGACGGCAGCTCGAGATCCGGCGAGAAGTGCCAGCCCGCGAGCCAGACGTGCGAGCGGGCTTCCTCGATCGCGCGCACGAGCTCCGGGAGCGCGTTCGCGCCGTCGACGAGCACCTCGATGCGGTTGCCGTCGCGCGGGGGCGGGTCGCCCTCGGCCCAGCCGCCGGGGGGCGCGTCGAGCGAGCCGAGCTGCCCGACGCGGCTCAGCCGCCGGCGGTGGTGGGCGATGACGACGCGCTCGAGTTGCTCGCCGAGAGCCTTGTCGGCCCATTCAAGAGTCTTGGTCGCTTCCACGGCGGGAAGTCATACCTGGCCGGGCGCGGCCGTAGGCAGAGAGGCACGTAGACTCCGCGACCGGAATGTGCTTCGAGCTCGATTCTCTGCCGCCGATCCCGGTCGTCTCCGGCGCCGCGGTCTCGCACGACGACCTTGTGCTCGAGGCCCGGGACGGCAACCGCTTCGCCGCCTTTCTCGCCACCCCGGACCATCCGTCCGGAATCGGCGTCGTGATCCTGCCCGACGTCCGTGGGCTCTACCGCTTCTACGAGGAGCTGGCGCTGCGCTTCGCCGAGCGCGGCCACACGGCGCTCGCGCTCGACTATTTCGGCCGCACCGCCGGGGTCGAGAAGCGCGACGAGGACTTCGAGTACCGTCCTCACGTCGAGGCTACGACCGGCGAGGGGATCCAGGCCGACGTCGCCGCGGCGGTCAAGCGCCTGAGCTCCCTCGGGGCGGCCTCGATCTTCACCGTCGGCTTCTGCATGGGCGGGCGCCAGTCCTGGCTCTCCGCCGCCGGAGGCCACGGGCTCGCGGGGGCGGTCGGCTTCTACGGACGACCGGGCGCTTCGCAGGACGGCGAGCCCGGGCCCGAGCAGCTGGCCGCGCAGATGGACGCGCCGGTCCTCGCGCTGCAGGCCGGCGCGGATGCGCACATCGCCGCCCCGGACAACGAGGCGTTCGAGCGCAGGCTGGCCGAGGCCGGCGTCGAGCACGAGCTCGTCGTCTACGAGGGAGCGCCGCACAGCTTCTTCGATCGCAAGCAGGAGGAGTTCGCGGCGGCCTCAGAGGACGCCTGGGCGCGCACGCTGGCCTTTCTCGAGAGTCACGCTCGTTGATCAGAGGGGCCGGGCCCGACGAGGCCGAGACGCTGGCGGCGATCCAGCGCGACGCGTCGCTCGCCGCGCTGGGTCACATCTTTCCGCCCGAGCTCTATCCGTTTCCGCTCGAAGCCGTCCAGGAGCGCTGGCAGGACGCGCTCGCGGATGGCGAGATCACGATCCTCGTGGCGGAGGAGGAAGGCGCGCTGGTCGGCGTCGCGGGTTGCCGGTCCGAGTGGCTGGACGGGCTCTACGTGCGGCCGGAGTGGTGGAGCCGCGGGGTCGGCCGCGGCCTGCACGACGACGTGCTCGCCCGGCTCCGCGACAGGGGGTCGCCGCTCTGCAACCTCTGGGTCTTGGAGCACAACGACCGTGCGCGGCGCTTCTACGAGCGCCTCGGCTGGGCCGAGAACGGCGACTCGCGTGTGGTGCCTTTTCCGCCGAACCCGACCGACCTCGGCTACTCGATCGCCCTCGCGTAGATTCCGCGCCATGAGGCGCGTTCGGTTCGCTCCCAGCCCGACCGGCTCGCTGCACGTCGGCAACGCTCTCAGCGCCGTCGCCAACCGCTCGCTTGGCGACTGGATGCTGCTGCGCATCGACGACACCGACCCCGCTCGGAACGTACCCGGCGGGGAGGAGGAGCTGCGGAGTGACCTGGAATGGCTCGGGGTCGAGTGGGACGAAGGTCCGGTGCGCCAGAGCGAGCGGCGCGAGCGCCACCTCGAGGCGGCCGCGCAGCTCGGCGAGCGCTTCGACGGGAACACGCTCGTGCGCGAGGACGGCTCGCCGACCTACCACCTCGCGAGCGTCGTCGACGACATCGACTTCGGGATCACGCACATCCTGCGAGGCAACGACCACCGGCCGAACGAGGAGCTGCACCGGCGGCTCTTCGAGGCGCTGGGCGCGGAGCCGCCGGAGATCCTCCACCACGGCCTGATCCTCGGCGAGGACGGCAAGAAGCTCTCGAAGCGGGCCGAAGGAGCTACGGTCGCATCCTTACGGGACGCGGGGATCCCGGCCGAGGCAGTGCGCGGCTACCTCAAGGAGCTGGGCGCGCCGAAGCACGACGTCCACTACGACCTGCCGCGGATCCGGAGGCTCGCGATCGAGGCGATCGGGGCGCTCTCCGACGAGGAGCTGGCAGCGCGCGTGGACGCGCCGCTCGAGCTCGCGCCCGCCCTCCGCGGCGCCCGAGACCTGAACGAGGCGCGCGAGTTCGCGACCCAGATCCTCGAGCCGGAGCCGGTCACGCTGCCCGAGGACGCGCGCGTGACCATCGAGCGCTTCAAGGAGCTGGCCGGCGGCGAGCCGCACGACACGATCCGCGAGTTGAAGGCCGTCGGCGGCAACCTCAAGGCGCTCCGGCTCGCACTCACGGGCCGCGATCGCGGGCCCGAGCTCTGGACGGTCGTCGCCGCCCTCCCGCACGAAGAGGCTCTCAGGAGGGCCGATGCGGCTCTATGACACCGCGACCAAGCAGCTCCAGGAGCTGCCTCCGCCGCCCGGGCCGGTCCGGATGTACTTCTGCGGACCGACCGTCTACCAGCGGATCCACATCGGCAACGCGCGCCCGTTCGTGATCTCGATGTGGCTCAAGCGCTGGCTCGAGCGCCGCGGGTACGACGTCACGCTCGTCGAGAACATCACCGACATCAACGACAAGATCTACGCGGCTGCGCCCGGCGCGAGCGCGCAGCTCGCAGCGGATGCGATCTGCTGGTACGTCGAGGACACCGGCGACCTCCGCCTGGGCCGGCCCGACGTCGAGCCGAAGGCGACCGAGAGCGTTCCGCCGATCGTCGCGATGATCGGGCAACTGGTCTCCTCGGGTCACGCGTACCCGGCGGGCGGCGACGTCTACTTCCGCGTCGCGAGCTTTCCCGACTACGGGAAGCTCTCCGGCAGGCACGGCGACGAGGACGCGACCCGGAACCCGTCCGAGGAGGACGAGGCCGCCGAGCTGAAGGAGGATCCGCGCGACTTCGCGCTCTGGAAGGCACACAAGGAGGGCGAGGACACCCAGTGGGAGTCGCCGTGGGGCGCGGGCCGGCCCGGCTGGCACATCGAGTGCTCGGCGATGGCGGAGGCGCACCTCGGGCCTGCGTTCGAGATCCACGGCGGCGGGCTCGATCTCGTCTTCCCACACCACGAGAACGAGATCGCGCAGTCGCGCGCGCTCGGCCACGAGTTCGCGCGGCTCTGGATGCACAACGGAATGCTGCAGCTCTCCGGCGAGAAGATGTCGAAGTCGCTCGGCAACATCGTCTCGCTGCGCGAGGCGCTCGACGAGTGGGGCCGGGAGACGCTGCTCGCCTACTTCCTCGGCGCGCACTGGCGCAAGCCGATGGACTACTCGGACGACGTGCTGAAGCAGGCTGCCACTACCGCGGAGGGCTTCCGCAACGTCTTTCGCGGTGAGCCGGAGGCCGGTGGCGACTGGCACGACTTCGAAGCAGCGCTCGACGACGACTTCAACACGCCCGAGGCGCTCGCCGTGATGCACGGCTGGCGCGATCACGAGCTGCTGCGACGCGCACTCGAGGTGTTCGGGCTCGAGTCGCTCGCGGAGGGGCAGGCCGCGCCCGCCGAGCTCGAGCTCCTCGCGCAGGCGCGCGCGGAGGCCCGCGCGCGGAAGGACTTCGGCGAGAGCGACCGCCTGCGCGACGAGATCGCCGCGGCCGGGTGGGAGGTCCGCGACGTGGACGCGGAGCCGGGCTTTCAGCTCGTCCCGAAGCGGTGACCTCCGAGCTCCTCTACGGCCGGCGGCCGGTGCGTGAGGCGCTGCGCGGTCGCCGCGAGGTGCGCGAGCTGCTCGCGACCGAGCGGGCGCTGAAGGCGGAGCCGTGGCTGAGCGAGTCGGGCGTGCGCGTCCAGGTCAAGCCCGAGCGCGAGCTCACCGCGGAGGCAGGCACCCAGGATCACCAGGGCGTGGTCGCGCGGGTCGAACCGTTCCGCTACGCCGATGCGCACGAGCTCGCCGCCGGCGCGGCGCCCCTGCTTGCCGTGCTCGACTCGGTCACCGACCCGCGCAATCTCGGTGCCGTGATCCGCAGTGCCGAGGGAGCCGGCGCCGACGGGGTCGTGCTGCCGGCCCACAACTCGGCGCGGATCACGCCCACCGTTGCCCGCGCCTCCGCAGGCGCAGTCGAGCACGTGCGCGTCGCGGTGGTGAAGAACCTCGCCCGCTATCTCGGCGAGATCAAGGGGCCGCACCTCTGGATCTGGGCCGCGGCCGGCGACGCGGAGAGTTCGATGTGGCAAGCAGACCTGAGCGGCGGCGCGGTGTTCGTGCTCGGCGCCGAAGGCAAGGGCCTGCGCCCGCTCGTGCGCCGCACCTGCGACGACGCGGTGTCGATCCCGCTGTACGGCGGCGT
>JAWVDY010000191.1:0-4529 GCA_033856995.1 Gaiellaceae bacterium | reverse complement strand
GACGCGCCGCAGAAGGTGCTCGTCGAGGAATCCGATCTCGAGGCGGCGCGGGACGCGATCGAGTCGCTGACCGAGCCTGACGACCCGACCGCCTGACTTCGGGCGCCTCGCGGCGTCCTACGACCGGATCCGCCCGGTCGACGAGAACTGGTGGGACGTCCTCCGCTTCGTCGAGGCGGAGGTGGGCCTCGAGGGTCACAGGGTGCTCGACGTCGGCTGCGGCACCGGCCGGCTCGAGGTCGCGCTGGCCGACCGGGCTCGGGTGTGGGGGGTGGACGCCGAGCCGAAGATGCTCGAGGTCGCGCGCGAGAACGCACCCGGGGCGACGTTCAAGCCGGGCCGCGCGGAGGAGCTGCCGTTCAAGGACGGCTGGTTCGAGCGCGTCGTAATGTGGCTCTCGTCGCACCTGCTCGACCGGCCGCGCGCCTTCGCCGAGGCGCTACGAGTGCTCGCACCGGAGGGCCGCGTCGCGGTCGTCACCTTCGACCCGAGCTACTTCGACAGCTTCTGGCTGAACGAGCTCTTCCCGTCGATGGAGGCCGTCGACCGCGCCCGCTTCTCGACCGGCGAGGAGCTCGAGCGCGAGCTGCGCGGCGCAGGCTTCGGCGAGGTGGCGCTGAGCCGGCTCTCCCAGCAGGGCGGCCTGGCGCGCGAGGAAGCGCTCGAGCGGCTCCGCGGCAAGCACATCTCGACCTTCGACCTGATCTCCGACGAGGAGTACGAAGCCGGCCTCACGCGAGCCGAACGGGAGCTCTCCGAGCGGGTCGACTACCGCGTCGAGTGGCTGGTCGCCGCCGCCGTCCGGCCGACCCTGTAGCCTCTCGCACCGGTAAGCACCCCTTTAACCCGGTCCCGTGAGGCCGGAAAGGAGTCGAAGGTGACGCACGCCCTGGGCGCGCTCTGAGCGCGCAGACCTCTTCAGGCACGACCGTCCTCGACGCTGACGCGATCGCGAAGGCCATCACCCGGGTCGCGCACGAGATCGTCGAAGGGAACTCGGACCTCTCGCAGGTCGCCCTGATCGGCATCCACACGCGCGGAGTCCCGCTTGCGCAGCGGCTACGCCGACGCATCGCCGAGCTCTCCGGCGCCGAGGTGGCGTTCGGCCAGCTCGACATCACCTTCCACCGCGATGACGTGCACGTGCGCGGCGGCGAGGCGCCGAGGCACCCACAGCCGCTCGTCCGCTCGACGACGCTCGACTTCCCGCTCGAGGGGATGACCTGTGTGCTCGTCGACGACGTGCTCTACACCGGCCGCACGATCCGGGCGGCGATCGAGGCGCTCTTCGGCTACGGGCGGCCGGAGCGCGTCCAGCTCGCCGTGCTCGCCGACCGCGGCCACCGCGAGCTCCCGATCCGCCCCGACTACGTCGGCAAGAACCTGCCCACCGCCCGCGACGAGCGCATCCAGGTTGAGCTCGTCGAGGTGGATGAGATCGACCGCGTCCTGCTCGTCCCGTCTCAAGAGGAGTCCCATGGGTGAGATCCACGTCATGCGGGAGGGCTTCCTCCCGCCGAAGCAGCCGCCACGGCGGCACCTGATCTCGATCGGCGACCTCGAGCGCGAGGACGTCGACCGGTTGCTCGCGACGGCGCAGACCTTCTCGCGCTCGCTCGAGCGCGAGGTGAAGAAGCTGCCGACGCTGCGCGGCCGCACGATCGTGAACGTCTTCTACGAGTCCTCGACGCGCACCTCGTCGAGCTTCGAGCTCGCGGCGAAGCGGCTCTCGGCCGACACGATGTCGATCAAGGCCGCCGGCTCGTCGGTCGACAAAGGCGAGTCGCTGAAGGACACGGCACTCACGCTCGGCGCCTACGACCCGGACGTGATCGTGCTCCGCCACCCGCAGATCGGAGCGCCGCAGCTCATCGTTCGCTACACCGACGCGCACATCGTCAACGCGGGCGACGGCAAGCACCAGCACCCGACGCAGGCGCTGCTCGACCTCTACACGATCCAGGGCGAGCTCGGCCGCATCGAGGGCGTCCACGTGGCGATCGTGGGCGACGTGCTCCACTCGCGGGTCGCCCGCTCCAACGTCCAGGCGCTGACGCTGATGGGCGCGAGGGTGACACTCGTCGGGCCGCCGCCGCTGATCCCGCGCGGGATCGAGGCGCTCGGCTGCGAGGTCTCACACGAGATCGACGCGATCGGCGACGCGGACGTGATCTACGTCCTGCGCATGCAGCAGGAGCGGATGGCCGAAGGCGCCAACTACGTGCCTTCGCTGCGCGAGTACTCCGCGCGCTGGGGAGTCACGCCGGAGCGGGTGCGACCGGGTCAGAAGGTGATGCACCCGGGGCCGATGAACCGCGGCGTCGAGATCGACCCGCGCGTCGCAGACGCGGCCGACGCGCTGATCGAGACGCAGGTCCGGGCCGGCCTCGTCGTCCGGATGGCCGTCCTCTACGACCTGCTCACGACCGGCCCGGTCCCCGTCGAGGCCGCCGAGCCGCTGGAGGTTGCCTGATGCTGTACGGGCGGAACGGACGCAAAGACGACGTTGTCATTCGCGGCGCACGCGTACTCGACCCGGCCGAAGGCATCGACCAGGTCTGCGACGTGCGCGTCGACAAGGGCGTCATCGCGCAGATCGGCGCCAACCTCGACGCGAACGGCCACCGCGTGATCGAGGGTGAGTGCTTCGTGCTCGCTCCGGCCTTCGTCGACCCGCACGTGCACCTGCGGGTGCCGGGCGGCGAGGACGAGGAGACGATCGCCACCGGCACTGCAGCCGCGGCGGCGGGCGGGTACTGCGCGATCCTCGCGATGCCGAACACCGACCCGGTCGTCGACTCGGCCTCCGTGCTCGGCTCGCTGATCGAAGACGCGAAGGCCGAGGCCGCGATCCCGGTCGGCTTTCTCGCCGCGATCACCCGCGGCCAGGACGGCTCGGAGCTGACCGAGATGGTCGAGCTGGCCGAACACGGGGCGGTCGGCTTCACCGACGACGGCCGCCCGGTGGTCGCGCCGGGGCTGATGCGGCGCGCGCTCCAGTACCACGGGATCACCGGCCGCCGGCTCGCGCTCCACTGCGAGGAGCCGACGCTGTCGAAGGGCGGCCAGATGCACGAGGGTGCCGTGTCGGCCGAGCTCGGCTTCACCGGCTACCCGTCGGTCGCAGAGAGCCTGATGGTCGAGCGTGACCTCTCGCTCGCGGCCTACGAGGAGGCGCCGCTGCACCTGTTGCACCTCTCGGCGCGCGAGTCGGTCGACGCGCTGCGCGCCGCGCAGGCGAAGGGAGTCGCCGCGACCGCCGAGGTCACGCCGCACCACCTCTGCCTCACCGACGACTCCGTGAGGTCGCTGGACTCGAACGTGAAGATGAACCCGCCGCTGCGCTCGGCCGACGACCGCGCGGCTCTGATCGAGGGTCTTCGCGACGGGACGATCTCCGCGGTCGCGACCGACCACGCACCGCACGCGCGGCACGAGAAGGAGGTCCCGTTCGAGGCGGCGCCCTTCGGCGTCACCGGCCTCGAGACCGCCTTCGGCGCGCTCTACACGCACCTGGTCGAGCCCGGGGTCCTTCCGCTCGAGACGCTGCTCGAGCGGATGTCTGCCGGCGCCGCGCGAGCGTACGGACTCGAGCCGCCGCGGATAGCGACGGGCGCTCAGGCGAACCTCGTCCTGCTCAACACCGAGGCGCCCTGGCGGGTCGAGGAGGACGGCTTCCGCTCCCGCTCGGCCAACTCGTGGCTGCTCGGCCAGACGCTGCGGGGCCAGGTGCGACTGACCATCGCCGCCGGGAGGGTGGCGTTCGCCGCGTGACCGTGGCCGAAGCGCAACTCGAGGCTTACGTCGCGGAGGTGGTCGAGACGATCGAGGGCGTAGCGCCTGTGGTCGGCGCGTTCATCGTCGGTTCCGCGCTTCTCGGCGGGTTCGACCCATGCACGAGCGACCTCGACCTCGTCGTGGTCGTCGCGCGACCGCTCGACTCGCTCGAGCGATCGGCCGTCTCGCAGGCTCTGGACGAGCTCGCGTCACCCCTGCGCAAGCTCGAGCTCGTCGTCTACGCGGCGGGCGCGAAGCCTCCCGATCACGAGCTGAACTACCCGGACGGTGAAGGAGAGCCGCCGCACTGGTTCGTGCTCGACGCGGCGATCGCGCAGGAGCGGGCGCAGCCGTTCACGGGCCGACCGTGGGGCGAGCTACTCGAGCTGGTCACGGACGACGAGGTCAGGCAAGCCGCACAGGCGTCCCTCGACTGGTCGCTTCGGCAACCCGCGGACAACGAGTTCGCGCGGAGAAACGCCGTGCGCACCCGCCACTACCTCGAGCACGGCGAATGGATCACGAAGAAGGAGGCAGGCGAATGACCGGGTTCCTGGCACTCGAGGACGGGACCGTTTTCCGAGGAGAGTCGGTCGGCGCGGAGGGGTTCGCTTTCGGCGAGGCCGTCTTCACGACCGCGATGACCGGCTACCAGGAGGTGGTCACCGATCCGAGCTTCGCGGAGCAGATCGTCTGCTTCACGGCGGCGATGGTGGGCAACTACGGCGTCCACGCCGACCGCTGCGAGTCGC
>JAWVDY010000190.1:0-15914 GCA_033856995.1 Gaiellaceae bacterium | reverse complement strand
GCGCCGGCGCGAGCGCGGAGGCACCGACCGCCAGCGCGGCGCGGATCCCCCAGACGTTGCCGACCACGCCCAGGACCGGCCCGCCGCCGGCCTGGCCGACCGCGTTCGCCTGCCCGCTGATCGAGAGGACCGTCGCCCGCACGCTCGAGTCGGTGATCTGCTCGTTCAACCAGATCGTGTAGAGCGGGCCGGCGAGGTCGCGCGCGAAGAAGACGCCGAGGAGTGCGCCGATCGCGACCCAGACCGAGTCGGTGAGCGCGAAGACGAGCATCGCGACCAGCTCTAGCACCGTGAGGCCGAGCAGCGAGCGCGTCACGACCTCGCGGCCGCCGCGACGAAAGCGCCGGATCAGCCAGGTGGTCCCGGCGAAGCCGAGCAGCATGCCGGCCAGCCAGAAGATCCCGAACCAGACGACCGGGCTCAGGCTTCCCACCGCCGGCAGCCCCACGTCGCGCAGGAAGTGGGCCTCCTTCAACCGGTCGAACGCCTCGCTCGACATGCCCATGAAGAAGTCGACCCCGACCAGCAGCAGGATCACCGGAGCGGCCCTGGCATAGCGAGCGCCGGAGAGAGCCGTCGAGCGCATCGCGACCAGCGCGGAGCCGCGTTCGGCGCGAGGCCGGCGACGAAAACCGGTCTCGGGCATGAGCGCGATGCAGGCGACCCCGCACGCGATCGTGATCGCGCCGCCGAGAACCACGCCGGCCCGTAGCGAGAGCGTGCCGACGGCGACCTGGAGGAGGAGCCCGACGACGGCGCCGGCCTGCCCGAAGCGGCTCGCCCGCAGGAAGATCGTCCCGACGCGGTCGACGCCGACCTCGTCAGTGATCCACGCTTGGTCGGCACCGCTCGTGAACGTGTACGAAAAGCCCCAGAAACCCCAGAAAGCGATGACCAGCCAGGGAGCCGAGACGACGCCCACGGCAACCCAGGCCGCGCCCATGCCCAGGTAGCCGATGATCAGCGAGAGACGGCGGCTGTACGTGTCGGCGACGACGCCGATCGGAACCTCGAACAGGAAGACGGCGCCCTCCATCACGGTCCCCATCAGCAGGAGCTGGAGCGGCGAGAAGTGCAGCTCGCGCACGAGGTAGATCGCCATCACGACCCACGTCGGCATCCGCAGCCCGAAGTTCAGGCCGTAATACAGCGTCGTCGCGGGCAGCCGCCTCACGGGTCTATCCCGAGCGCTTCAGCTTCCCGTGCTTCTTCGCGTAGCGCTCGCCGGTGCGGAAGGTCCAGAGACCGAGCGGCACCGAGACCGCGCCGATGATGAGCAGCGCCCAGATCTCGCGCCAGAGGTCGGTGATCCCGGCACCGTTGATGATCGCGTCACGGCAGCCGCGCAGCGCGTACGTCGCGGGGGAGATCTTTGCCAGCCACTGCATCCACGCCGGCAGCACCGAGACCGGGTAGTAGACGCCGGAGACGACAAGCAGCAGGCCCTGCGCGACGAAGCCGAGCTGCGTTCCCTTCTCGGGTGAGATCAGCGGCAGGACGGCGGTCATCATCCCGATCCCGATGAACGACAGGGACGCGATCACGAGCAGCACGAGCGCGGCGACGTAGTTCGCCTTCGGCAGGTGAAGGCCGAAGAACGCGGCCACGACGCCGAAGAGCAGCACCGCGCGGATCACGCCGTAGCCGATCGCGAACAGGCCCATGCCGAAGAGGTGGACGGGCCGCGAGAGCGGCGCCATGAACGTGTACTCGATCGTCCCCTCCCAGCGCTCCCAGGCGACGGTCTCGGTGAGGATCTCGAAGATGATCCCGAGGTAGGCCCAGATCACGCCGCCGACGAGCAGGATCGTCGTGACGCGCTGCACGTCGATGTGGCCACCGACCGCCGGAATGCCCTTGGCGATGAAGACGATCGTGAGCGTGTTCGCGACCGTCCAGAGAAAGAACGCGACGTCCCACCAGATGTAGCGCTTGACCAGGTAGATGTTGCGCTCGATCACGCCGCTGAGCCCGACGAGCTCGTGTCGCAGGGCAAGACTCATTGCGCGCATCAGCGCTCACCTCCGTCGCCGTTCTCCAAGGCGTGGCCGCTCGCGGCGAAGAACGCCTCCTCCAGGGTTTCCGAGTCGTAGCGAGCCTTCAGCTCGTCGGCCGGCTCTAGGCAGAGCAGCTCGCCGTTGTCGAGAATGCCGATCCGGTCGGCGAGGCTCTCGGCCTCGACCAGGTCATGCGTGCAGAGCAGGATCGTCGCGTCGTGCTCGGCGCGCACCTCGCGAATGAACTCCTGCACCTCCTGCTTCGAGCGCGGGTCGAGGCCCGTCGTCGGCTCGTCGAGCAGCAGCAGGATCGGCGAGGTCAAGAGCGCGCGGGCAAGCGCGACCTTCTGCTGCATGCCGCGGGAGAGGTTCTCCATCGGCTCGTCGCGCCGGTCGGGCGGGAAGCCGACGCGCCCGAGGATCTCCGGGATCCGGTCCTTCGTCGCGGCCGGGCGCAGCCCGTAGAAACGGGCCGCGTAGCTCAGGTTCTCGACGGCCGACATCTTCTTGAAGAAGCTCGCCTCGACCGAGACGCGGTTGACCATCCGCCTGACCGCGCGCGTCTCCTTGAACGCGTCGTGACCGAAGACGAAGGCGCTGCCGCCCTCCGGCAAGAGCAGCGTCGAGAGCAGGCGGACGAGCGTCGACTTGCCCGACCCGTTCTGGCCGAGGATCGCGACGCACTCGCCGCGCTCCATTTCGAAGGTCACGCCGCGCAGCGCGGGCACGCGGCGCTTGCCGCGCTTGTCACGGCGGGTGAACTCCTTGCGCAGGTTTTCGACTTCGAGAGCTTTCATGTCGTGCTCCAACTCGACGGGACGCGGACGGTGCGCACCTACCTCAGAGGGCGGTGCGCGCAGAAACCGGAGTCAGCCGAGGAGCAACATCGCCGCTCGACGATACCTGCGGCCACGGGCGGTCGCAAGCTTGCGTCCCGTCCGGGGTCTCGGCTACTGTGCGCGCAGTGCTCGCCGCCGAAGGCGGGCGCGGAGGCATTGGGGCCTCACGACCAGAGAGTCGTGGGCCCTTTTTTGTTGGTCCGAAACCAGGAGGAACAGGATGAAGTTCAAGCTCGAATACATCTGGCTCGACGGCTACGAGCCGGTGCCGAACCTGCGCAGCAAGACGAAGATCATCGACTTCGAGCAGGAACCGACCCTCGACCAGCTTCCGCTGTGGAACTTCGACGGCAGCTCGACGCGCCAGGCGGACGGCTCCAGCTCGGACTGCTTCCTCAATCCGGTTGCACTCTTCCCCGACCCGGCGCGCGACGCGGGCCGCCTCGTCATGTGCGAGGTGCTCCTGCCCGACGGGACTCCACATCCATCGAACAGCCGGGGCACGACGCCGGACGACCCCGACGCCTGGTTCGGCTTCGAGCAGGAGTACTTCCTGTACCAGGACGGCTCGCCGCTGGGGTTCCCGAAGGAGGGCTTTCCGGCGCCGCAGGGCGAGTACTACACGGGCGTCGGCTTCAAGAACGTGGGCGACGTCGCGCGGCAGATCGTCGACGTGCACATCGACCTCTGCATCGAGGCAGGCCTCGGGATCGAGGGCGTGAACGCCGAGGTCGCGAAGGGGCAGTGGGAGTTTCAGATCTTCGGCAAGGGCTCCAAGCGCGCAGCCGACGAGCTCTGGATCGCGCGATACCTGCTGCTCCGCCTCTGCGAGCGGTACGGCATCGACGTCAACTTCCACCCGAAGCCGCTCGGCGTCGACGTCGACTGGAACGGCTCGGGGTTGCACACGAACTTCTCGACCAAGCACCTGCGCGAGATCGGCGGCGAGGAGTACTTCACCGCGCTGATGAGCGCGTTCTCGGATGCACGCGACGAGCACATTGCGTGCTACGGGCCCGAGAACGACCTGCGCCTGACCGGCCTCCACGAGACGGCCGCGATCGGCGACTTCACGTACGGCGTCGCCGATCGCGGCGCGTCGATCCGCATCCCGCACAGCTTCGTCGCGAGCGGCCACCGCGGCTACCTCGAAGACCGGCGGCCGAACTCGCTGGCCGACCCGTACCGGATCACCGGCCGCATCCTGCAGACGATCGAGTCGGTCACCGCGCAGGCGCTGATCGAGGACGCGTTCGCGGCGTAGGCGATGGGCGACGAGGTGCGCGACCTCCGGCCGGGCGACTGGCCGGAGGTCGCACGGATCTACGAGGAAGGGATCCAGACGGGGAACGCGACCTTCGAGACCGAGGTGCCGTCGTGGGAGGCCTGGAACGCGGCGCACCTGCCCGAGCATCGCTTCGTCTTGGAGCGTGACGGACGCGGCGTCGGCTGGGTCGCTCTCTCGCCGGTGTCTTCGCGCCGCTGCTACGCCGGCGTCGCCGAGATCAGAGCGTACGTCGGCGCCGAGGCCCGAGGCCAGGGTGTCGGCGCCGAGCTGCTCGCAGCCGCGATCGGGAGCTCGGAACGGGCCGGGATCTGGACGCTTCAGACCGGCGTCTTCCCGGAGAACGCGCCGAGCCTCGGGCTCCTGCGGCGCTTCGGCTTTCGGGAGCTCGGCACCCAGGAACGAATCGGGCGCCTGCACGGCGTCTGGCGAGACGTGGTCCTGCTCGAACGACGAAGCGAGGTGGTGAGATAAGCCGTGGGCCAGGGACTGTCCCTCCGCCATGGCCCCTGCCGACACGTTCGCCCGGCCAAAAAGAGCTTCTTTCCGGCAGTGAGCGACGCGCTCCCCAGGTAGGACCAGCCGTCTCGCGCCATGGCCCGGGGACAGTCCCTAGGCCCTGTCCGAACCGGAGGTCGTGACGTGACGAAGGTCGAGGCGGTCGTCCTGCGCGAGCGGGTCGAGATCGTGATCGACGCGGTCGAGGAGCAGACCGGGCACGTGGGCGTCACGGTCG
This sequence comes from Gaiellaceae bacterium, assembly GCA_033856995.1. Lineage (GTDB taxonomy): Bacteria > Actinomycetota > Thermoleophilia > Gaiellales > Gaiellaceae > AC-32. Next base: position 11,057 of record JAWVDY010000190.1, on the reverse strand, counting down.
TCGAGGCCGTCGGTCACGGCCGCGAGCGCGGGATCACGCACGAGTACCGCGGGCGCGTGTTCGAGTCTCGCTTCCTGCCCAAGGCCCTGCTCACGTTCGTCGTCGCCGACGAGTTGGCTACGGCGGTCGCCTCGACGATCGCGGACGCGGCGCGCAGCGGCAACGACTCGGGCGATGGGCTCGTCTGGACGACGCCGGTCCACCATGTGATCCACCACCGCACCGGCCGGCCGCTGGAGCGGGCGGCATGAGCAACGCCAACCTCCTGATCGCGGCGAACACGCTCTGGGTCGTCGTTGCCGCGATCCTCGTGATGTTCATGCAGGCGGGCTTCGCCTTCCTCGAGGCCGGCCTGACGCGGATGAAGAACGCCGCGCACATCGCCGGCAAGAACGTGCTGATCTTCGGCGTCTGCTCGCTCGTCTACTGGGCGGTCGGCTTCGGGATCGCCTTTGGCGACGGCAACCGCTGGATCGGCACGAGCGGCTTCGCGCCCTCCGTTGACTCGCTGCTCGCCATCGGCAAGGCCCCGTACTCGTTCTTCACGACGGTGCCCGGCGCGGCCGGCTACTTCTTCGAGGTGGTCTTCGCGGGCGTCTCGCTCGCGATCGTCTGGGGCGCGATGGCCGAGCGCGCGAAGCTCTGGGTCTACGTCGTCTTCGGGGCGGCCTTCACGCTGATCTACTCGGTCACCTCGCACTGGGTCTGGGGCGGCGGCTGGCTGTTCGGCCTCGGGATGCAGGACTTCGCCGGGTCGACGGTCGTCTACTACCAGGGCGCTCTGGCCGCTCTGGCCGGCGCGCTGCTGCTCGGCCCGCGGATCGGCAAGTTCGAAGGCGGACGCGCGAACGCGATCCCGGGCCACAACATCCCGTACGCCGTCCTCGGGACGCTGATCCTCTGGTTCGGCTGGTTCGGCTTCAACCCCGGCTCGACCCTCGGCGTGATCACCGGCAACCGCGTCGGCTTCTTCGCCTACGTCGCGCTGACGACGAACCTCGCCGCGGCGGCGGGAGCGGTCAGCGGCGCGATCACCGCCTGGCTCGTGCTGCGCAAGCCCGACATCTCGATGATGCTGAACGGCGTCCTCGCCGCGCTCGTGGCCGTGACGGCCGCGTCCGGGTTCGTCGCGCCGTGGGCCGCGGTCGTTATCGGCCTCGTCTCAGGCGTGATCGCGGTCGTCGGCGTGCTGGCGGTCGAGCGGATCGGCATCGACGACCCGATCGGCGCAGTCGCCGTCCACGGCGTATCGGGCGTCTGGGGCACGGTCGCAACGGGCCTGTTCGCGGTGCCGTCACTGGCCGCGACCCTGAACACCGGCCGCGGCGGCTTCGTCTACACCGGCTCGCTGCACCAGGTGTGGGTGCAGCTGCTCGGCCTGGCCGCGGTCGGCGCGTTCACCTTCAGCGCCTCGTTCGGCTGCCTCTGGACGCTGAAGCGCCTCTGGGGGATCCGCGTCGAGGAGGAAACCGAGACCGCCGGCCTCGACGTGAGCGAACACGGCATGTGGGGCTATCCCGAGTTCTACATCCCGGTTCCCGGCGGCTACGGCACGGAGTCGCACGGCCACCTGCTCGGCCACGCGCACACCGTTGGCCGACCCGAACCGGCGGTGATTCCCGAAGCCGAGCCTGAGGCGGCTTAGGCTGGGCTAAAGCCGCTTGAAAGTGACGGTCACGCTGCGGGTCACGTCGTCCGAGCAGAACGACCCCGAGCCGCAGTCCGCGAACGAGGAGTGCTTGTGGCCCTTGCCGGTCACGCGCACGACCCGGTGGTGGGCGATCGTCCTGGCGCTCACCATCGGCAGGAGCAGCTCGCCGTCTCTCGAGCCGCCGGTGAGGCGCCCCATGCTGAACATCTCGACCTGGCCGATGCCGCACGCGATCGGCCGACCGTTGCTCTTGTGTGCCCATCCGCCGAGCAGGTCGGCGAAGAGCTGGTGGCGGTTGTAGCCGCCGATCTTGGTCTCCCAGTTGAGCACGGTCCTGCTGCCGCAATCGGACTTGTCCTGCACCCCGCACTCGCCTCCTGGTGACGGAGGCCGCAGCGAGGTGTTGTCGACGAGGGTGACCGTGCCCCTGGCCGGCTGGGAGCGAAGGTCGCCGATCCCTCCTCCGGCGGGAACGCCGAGTGTCCAGCTACCGAGGGTGTTGTTCGGCTCACCGTTCTTCCCCGGCTCGATCACGAGCCTGACCTTGGGGGCCGTCGTCATCCGGAACGTGACCGTCACGGTTCCGTCGCCGAAGCGCCCGCATTCCGCCGGGTCGTTGAACGTCCAGTGGTCGACGAACTGCCCGGTGAGAGCGGCGACCCGGTGGGTGTACCGGAAGTGCTTGCCCGAGGACGCGTCGGCAGTGGTGGCCGCAAGCACGGCACCGGCGCCCGCGCCTGCCAGCAGCAGAGCAACCGCGATCCGGGCGCGGCTCACGCGACCATCTTCGCACCGAACGACCGGGCGCGTCCGGTGCGCGCCGCAAGATTCGATCTGTGAAGAGTGAGAAGTGCAGCTGCGAGAAGCCGCTCCTGACCGAGCGCTCGGTTCAGAAGGGCTCGAGCGAGAGCTGGTGCGGGCGCTGCAAGCTGCCTCTCGCGCTGCGCACGACGGTCTTCCGCAGCGCGTTCGCCTAGCCGAGGCGACCAATGGTGACTGCGAGGTGAACGAGCGGTTACAGAGTGGAGCCCGTGCTAGCGCGCCGACCCCGCGCCGCAGTAGCGTCCAGCCGTGGTCGACCCTGCACTAGTCGATTCGATTCCCGTCCTCGCAGCACTTCCGCCCCCCGCGCGAGCCGCATTGGCCGAAGCGTTCGACGAGGTCACCGTTCCGGCAGCTGAGCGGGTCGTCAACCAGGGCGACTTCGCGTACGAGCTCTTCGCGGTCCTCGAGGGAACGGCTCGGGTCGAGCAGGACGGCAACGTCGTCGTGAGGCTCGGGCCGGGCGAGCTCTGCGGCGAGATGGCCTCCTCCTGACCGGTCGCCGGACCGCCGCGATCGTGGCCGACACGCCGCTCAGGCTGCTTGCGCTCTTCGACCAGAGCTTCCGGAGTCTGAGCCGCGAGCATCCAGAGTTCGCCGCGCTCGTTCGAGGCCAGAGCCGCGGACGCTTCACGCGGCCGGCCGCGGTCTGAAGACCCACAACTGCCCGATCAGTAGCGTTCCCGGTCGTGCGCTACCAGTTCGTCGACTGCCGCTGGGAGCTCGGCTCGACCGGCCGCGGTCGGGAGCTCTACCTCGCGGGGCACATTCCGGGCGCGTCGTTTCTCGACGTGGACGAGGACCTCGCGTCGCCTCCGGGCCCCCGCGGGCGGCACCCGCTCCCCGCGCCCGACGACTTCGCCCGCGCCGCTTCGCGGGCGGGGATCAGGCCGGGCGTCTTCGTCGTCGCCTACGGGAACATGGGCGGCCCGGAGCGGCTCTGGTGGTTGCTCCGCCACTTCGGCCACGACGACTGCGCGGTCATCGACCTCGAGGCGTGGTACGGGCCGCTCCGCGCCGGCGAGGAGCGGATCGAGCCCACGGAGTTCGTGCTACGCCCCCGCGGCGACGACACGATCGAGGCCGCCGAGCTTGCGGCCCGCGCGGACGAGCTCGTCGTCGTCGACGCACGCCGGCCGGAGCGTTTCCGCGGCGAGCCGAACCCGATCGACGCCGTGCCCGGCCGTATCCCCGGTGCCGTGAACGCGCCGTGGAACGAGCCGCTGCCGGAGCTCCCCAAGGGCGAGCTCGTCACCTACTGCGGCTCCGGCGTGACCGCCTGCGTGACGCTCCACCGCCTCGCGCTCGCGGGACGCAACGGCAGGCTCTACCCGGGCTCGTGGAGCGAGTGGGAGCAGCTCGGCCTGCCGGTCAGGCGAGGCTGACCGTGATCAACCGGTCGCGGCTGTAGGCGTCGTCTGGCCGAGCCCGGTCAGGTAGGGCTGCCAGCGGTTCGGGATCTTCGGCGTGGCGAGGTGGATGAACAGCACCGGCGCGGGCGCGCGAGGCGGCTTGCGCAGCGGCATCGCGATCTCGTCGGGTAGCCGGTTCCCCTTGCGCATGTTGCAGGGCGCGCACGAGGTGACGACGTTCTCCCAGACCGAGTCGCCGCCGCGGCTGCGCGGGACGACGTGGTCCAACGTCAGCCGACCCGTCGAGGTGCCGCAGTACATGCAGCGCCAGCCGTCCCGGGCGAAGAGGGCCCGCCGCGAGATCTTCCGCTGCAGCGTCCGCGGCACGCGGACGTACTGGACGAGCCGGATCACGTGCGGCCACGGGAAGGCTCCCGTCGCGGATCTGAGGGGCTGGTCGAGCTCCTCGATCACCTCGGCTTTGCCCTTAAACACGAGCACGTGCGCACGGCGAACGGTTGTGACGTTCAGCGGCTCGTAACTCGCGTTCAACACAAGAACCTGCTGCATCGCGCCGAATTTAGCAGCCAGCGTGCAGGACTTGGCCGCAGGCCGAGTGCTCGGGCACGGCGTTTAGCGGGACATGGCCCTCTCCACGGCTTCCGCCTCCTCCGGCGAGAGCGCGATCGAGGCGCGGCCGCGGTCGAGCTCCTTCATGTAGATCCGGGCGTAGTCGCGGCCCTGGATCGCCGTGACGACCACGCCGCTGCGCGCCGAGTCGAGCACCGCGAGCGACGCCGACTGGTGGCCGCCGGTGTCCTCGTAGGCGTCGTAGCGGACGATCGACACGTTGGTGACCGAACTGTCCACGCGACGGTCGACGCGCACGAGGCCGGCGGCGATCTCGTCCACCGCGCGGTGCAGGTCGTCGATGCGTCCCTGTAGCGAGACCGCGAAGTCGACGAGGTCGGTCTTGCCGTCGCCGAGCAGCACCGCCTGACCCTCCGCGAGCCGGCGCATCCGCAGCAGTACCCAGACGACGACCAGGAGAGCGACCACGGCGACGACAACGGCGCCGAACGCGATCCACGCAGCGGTCGCGCTCGAAACGCTCACGCGCTAGGCGGAGAAGATGACCGGGTAGTCGGCCGAGTTGTTGTCGGTCTTCGTTTCGCCTGCGACGGGCGTCACCTCGACCTTGACGGTCGCCTGAACGCCGAAATTCACAGCAGGGAAGCCCGAGAGGGTGACCGTCTTCGTCTCGCCTGGGTTGATGAACCCGATGTTCGCGTGCTTGACGATGTTCTTCGTCGGCTGCTGGATCGTGAGCGTGACCGGGATGTTCGCCTCCTGCGAGTCGCCGGAGTCCTGGACCGTCACCTCGAAGGTCATGTTCGTCCGGACGATGATCGTCTTGGTCGCCGTGGTGCTGAGCTCCACGTTCTGCGGGAGTACCTTGACCGAGACGAGGTTCGTCCCGCGCAAGCCGCCGGTCCCCGGCGTTGTCACCGAGCCGCCGCGGATCTTGCTCAGCACGGTGGCCATCGCCGTCGCCGTGACGAGGTCGGCGCTCTGCAGGAAGTTCGAGTCCGGGACCAGCGGGCCGCCGCTCGAGTTCGTCCCCGTGACCCCCTGACGGTCCAGCTCCGCGGTCGCCGGGGCCTTGAACGAGTCGTCGTAGATGACGTCGCTCGCGAGCAGGCGCTGCATCTGGCTCGCGAGCACGCCTGCTGCGCGGGTCGTGTCCTTCGTCTTCGACGTCGCCGCGAGCGCGCTCGCGAGGCCGTTCAGGCCGCTGACCCGGAACTGAAGCGCTTGCAGCAACGCGTTGTGCTCGTCACGCAGCGTCCCGGGCGGGGTGATCTGGCGGGCGCGGTCGACGTCGAGCTGCTCCTGGCGGGCGAGGCCGGTGATCCGCTGCTCGACCTGCGCCTCCTTCAGGCCCTGCGCAAGCAGCGCCTCGCTCAGCCCGCGGCCGATCTGCTGCGAGGCGGCGGCCACCTGCGAGACCTTGCCCATGTAGTCCTTGTAGGTCTTCTCCTTGCCGGCCGACTGGCAGCTCTTGACCCAGAAGACGAGCAGTACGACGATCAGGATCGCGAAGGCGATCAGACCGATCAGGCGCAGGAGCGGGGTCAGATTCGTGGGGGTGCTGGGGCCCCTCGGCGGGCGCTCCGGGCCACGCGGTCCGCGACGCGGGATCAGCCGGTCAGCCCGCGACGTTTCTTGCGTCGGCGGCTCATCCTCGAAGAAGTCGAACTCGATGTCGGTGTCGTGCTCGCTCACGGCCCGCCTTTGCAGGAAAAAGTCGGCTCACTCTATCGACTTCACCGGCCGGGGCAGGACTCTCGGCGCCGAGCCGAAAACGAGGAAACCGTGGCAGAAGCAGCACTTGCGCTCTCTCCGAGCGAGCTCGTAGCCGGCCGGTACCGGCCCCTGCGCCCGCTGGGCAGCGGTGGATCGGGCTCGGTGTGGCTCTCGCGCGACGAGCGAACCGGGCTCGAGGTCGCGCTGAAGATCGTCCCGCGTGAGGGCAAGGCGGCGACCCGCGCCGAGCGCGAGGCGTTGGCGGCGGCGCGGCTGCGGCACGAGCGCTGCCTGCGCGCCTACGGCCTCGACCGCGACTCGCAGAACGTCTACATCGCCTACGAGTACGTGCCCGGCCAGACGATGCGCCAGGCGCTGCGCGCGGGCGAGCTGAACGACGCCGAGGCGGTGGAGACCGCTGCGCAGGTGCTCGAAGGCCTCGCACACGCGCACGCGCGCGGGATCGTCCATCGCGACGTGAAGCCGTCGAACGTGCTGCTCGCCGAGGGCGAGGGCCTGTCGGTGCGGCTGCTCGACTTCGGACTGGCCCAGCTCGCCGAAGAGGAATCGCTGACCGCGACCGGCGACGTGCCCGGAACACTCGCGTACGTACCGCCCGAGCGGCTCGTCCACGGCGAGTCCGGCGGGCCGCCGGCCGATATCTGGGCGGTCGGCACCATGCTCTGGGAGTCGCTCGCCGGCTGGCACCCGTTCTGGAACGGATCGCTGCTCGAGACGGCGCGGCGGATCGAGACCGGCGCCGCGCCGCTCGCGACCGCACGGCCCGACCTGCCGAAGCCACTCTGCAAGCTCGTCGACCGGATGCTCGCGCTCGACCCCGGCGCCCGCCCCGCGGCGGCGAGCCTCGCGCTCGAGCTGCGCGACACCTTCGCCGAGCGCCTGCGCCGCCGCAAGACGCGCACCACGATCCCGGAGCTGAGCGTGCCGCTGCGCCTCGCGGCTCCCGCCGCCGCCGCGCTCTTCGCCGGCTGGACGACCGCAGCGCTTCCGTTCTTCCCGGCCCTGTTCGCGCCGCTGCTGGCACTGATCGCCGGCGCGCTCACCCTGGCCCGGCCTCGGCTCGGACTGGCGTTCGCGCTCGCCGTGCCCGTCCTGCCGCTCGGAAACGTCTCGTCCGGGCTCGCGCTCGTCTACGGGGCGGTCGCCTGCGCGTGGCTCGCACTCTCGTGGCGCTCGCCGCGGCAGGGGCTCTTCCTCGCCCTTGGCCCGCTGCTCGCGCCGGTGCTCGCGCTCGGGCTGCTCCCGCTCGCCGCCCAGGCGATCGGCAACCGGGCGCGCCGGGCGGTCCAGGTCGTAGCGGCCGTGCTGCTCGCGGCCGTGGTCGCGGGCCTGCGGCATGCGTCGCTGCCCTTTACGGGAGCCGCGCCGCCGAAGGGGCTCGGGATCGCCGGCAGCAGCGACTCGCTCGCGACCGCGACCGCGCTGCTACATGCGCTCGGCGCGCGTCCGGCGCTGGTCCTCGAAGCGGTCGTGCTGGCGGCAGCCGCCGTGGCGCTCCCGCTCGCGCGCCGCCACGGCCTCTGGGGCATCGCCGGCTTCGGGGCGGGACTGATCGCCCTCTCGCTGCTGCCCGTGCCCGCCGTTGCGGCCGCGCCGGTCGTGGTCGCGGCCTGGGCGACCTGCACCGTCCTGGCGCTCAAAGCCCGGGGTTAGAGTTCAGCCCCGGGGCATAACCCGCCGGATGAGCGTCCTCAGGAACATCGAGCACAGGATCGAAGGCCTTTTCGAGGGAGTCTTCGGCCGCGCCTTTCGCACCCACGTGCAGCCCGTCGAGCTCGCGCGCAAGCTCGTCAAGGAGATGGAAGACCACAAGGTGATCTCCGTCTCGCGGGTCTACGGACCGAACGAGTACACCGTCTACCTCGCCCCCTCCGACCGCGAGCAGTTCGCGAGCTACGAGGAATCGCTCCAGAGCGAGCTGCAGGACTACATCGCCGAGAACGCGCGGCGAGAGCGCTACGAGCTGCTCTCGTCACCGGTAGTGAAGTTCGAGACCGACGAGGACCTGGAGATGGGCGAGTTCGGAATCGCGACGCGCATGGTCCAGGGAGCCGTCCCCCAGCCAGGCGAGCCGGAGCCGCAGCCGGAGGCCGGGCACACGATGGTCTACCGCAAGCCGGTCGAAACCGAGGCGGCCTCGGTCGAGGATCTCGGCCTCGGCCGCGAGGTGGTCAGCCTCACGTACGACGGGACGAAGCACGAGCTGGAGAGCGGCAGGGCGACGATCGGCCGCTCGAAGGACTGCGACATCCAGCTCGCGGACGCCAACGTCTCGCGCAAGCACGCCGAGGTGCGGCAGGAGGGCGCGGCGTACTGGGTCCTCGACCTCGACTCGACGAACGGGATGGAGGTGAACGGGCGCCGCCAGAAGCGCGCGAAGCTGCGGCAGGGCGATCGGATCACGCTCGGGTCGACCGAGCTCGTCTTCCGCCGAGAAACGGAGGAAGACTGATGCTGGCGTCCGTCGCCGTCGAGGAGGCGCTGCTCGTCCTCAAGCTCGCGTTCCTCGTCCTGCTCTACCTCTTCATCTGGAGGATCGTCCGCTCCGCCTCGCGCGACGTGCGGATGCCGCAGGAGAGCTTCGTGCTCGCGCCGGGGTCGGTCCCGGGCCTCTCGCAGGAGGAGCCGCAGGTGCAGAGCGGCCGGCTCGTGGTCGTCAAGAGCCCGGCGCTCGAGGAAGGCGACGAGCTGACGCTCGACTCGTCGGCGCTCCACCTCGGCCGCGGGTCGACCAACGACGTCAACCTCGCCCGCGACGAGTACGCATCGACCAAGCACGCGCGGGTCGAGCCCCGGCGCGACGGCGTCTGGGTCGAGGACATCGGCTCGACGAACGGCACGTACCTGAACGGCATCCGTCTCACGCGCGCCAAGCGGCTGACGGCCGGCGACATCGTGCGCGTGGGCGAGACAGAGCTGAGGTACGAGACGTGAACACGGGGCGGATGCCGGTGCGGTCGACGAGCCTGACCGACACGGGCCGCCGCCGCAGGCACAACGAGGACGCCTACGTCTGCGAACCGCCGCTCTTCGCGGTCGCCGACGGGATGGGCGGCGCGCAGGCGGGCGAGCTCGCCTCGACTCTCGCCGCTGCGGCCCTCCGCGACAAGGGCTCCGACCACGGCGGCGGCGAGCAGCGCGTGGACGAGCTGATCCAGGAGGCGAACCGGCGCGTCTACCAGCGGCAGTCCGAAGACGCCTCCGCCTCCGGGATGGGCACGACCATGACCGTGGCGCTCGTCGAGGACGGCCGAGTCGCGATCGGCCACGTCGGCGACTCGCGCGCCTATCTGATCCGCGGGCGCGGGCTCGAGCAGCTCACCGAGGACCACTCGCTCGTGGCAGAGCTCGTCCGCAGCGGCAAGCTCTCGCCCGAAGAGGCGGAGAGCCACCCGCAGCGGTCGGTGATCACGCGCGCGCTCGGCACCGATCCCGACGTCGACGTCGACACCTTCTCGGTCGAGACGAAGCCGGGCGACCTCTTCCTCCTCTGCTCCGACGGGCTGACCTCGATGGTCGACGACGAGACGATCCTGCGCGAGATCGACCGCAATCGCGGCGACCTCGCGAGCGCCGCGAAGGCACTCATCCGCGCGGCGAACAAGGGCGGCGGCGAGGACAACATCACCGTCGTCTTCTTCGAGATCGCCGGCGAGGGCGCGGGGACCGACACCGAGCGGACGGTGACGTTGCCGCCTGCCGAGGACGACGACGACACCCTCGACGAGCACGACGGCGTCCCCGTGGTCGAGACCGAAGCCCCGGAACGACCGCGACAGGAGACGAGCCACGCCGGTCGCCGGGCGCTGTTCTCGATGCTGGCGCTCGTCGTCGTCGTCGGCGCCTGCGGCTTCATCGCCTGGGGTCTCTGGCGCTCGCACTTCGTCGGAGCAGAGGCAGACGGCCACGTCGCCGTCTACCAGGGCCTGCCGTGGAACGTCGTCGGCAACGTGCGGCTCTACCGAGCCGTCTACGTGAGCCCGCTGCTCGCGGCGCAGCTCAGCCGGAGCGAGCGGCGGAAGCTGTTCGACCACTCGCTCCGCAGCGACCGCTCCGCGCGCGCGGCGGTTCGCCGCTACGAGGAGCAGATCGGAGCGCGATGAGCGTCGCTCGCCGACGGCGCGCTCTCGCGGGGGAAACCATGTTTCCCCCGCGTACCCCCTTCTTCTCCCGTGCTCCCCTCGGCTCCGCCGAGGACTCCAAGCGGGGGAACCTCCCGGTTCCCCCCGGCCCCCTTCCACCCGCTCATTGGGCTGACACCCGATGAGCGCCAGGAACCGCGAGCTGGCGAACCTGATCGTCGTCGGCACGCTCACGGCGCTCGGCTTCGCGAGCGTGTACATCGCCCGGCAGGACGTCGTCTCGACGGCCTCGCTCTCCTACGCGGGCTTTTTCTTCGCGCTCTACCTGGCCGCGCACCTCGTCGCGAGGCTGACCGTGCCGTACGCCGACCCCTACCTGCTGCCGATGGCGGGCCTGCTGACCGGCGTCGGCCTGACCGAGATCTACCGGCTGAACCCGTCCGACGCCTTCCGCCAGGGCCTCTGGATCGTCGTCGCGCTCGCCGCCTTCGCAATGACGCTCTTCCTGGCCCAGCGCGACTACCGCAGGCTCGAGGGCTACAAGTACATCTTCGGGCTGACCGCGATCGGGCTGCTCATGCTGCCGGCCCTGCCGGTGATCGGCACGAGCGTGAACGGCGCGCGGCTCTGGGTGCACGTCGGCTCGCTCCAGTTCCAGCCCGGCGAGCTCGCCAAGGTCTTCCTGATCGTCTTCCTCGCCGGCTACCTGCGGGAGAAGCGGGAGATGCTCGCGCAATTCCGGCCGAAGGACGTCGGGCCGCTGCTCGTGATCTGGGGCGGCGCGATGCTCGTCCTCGTCGAGACGAACGACCTCGGGAGCGC
>JAWVDY010000189.1:0-3247 GCA_033856995.1 Gaiellaceae bacterium | reverse complement strand
CGGAGCTGCTCGAGGCCGAGCTGCAGCCGGCGAGCGCGACCGCCAGGGCCGCAAGCGCGACGACTCTCACCGCAGGGCGTTCGAGCGGACCGCGCCTTTCAGCGTGGCCGTGACGAGGCCTCGGTGGCGACCGAGGCACGCGGAGCCGGTATGCGCGAGGACGCTGCGGCCGTCGACGTGCAGCCTGGCCCCGCGGGCCGGCTTGACCTTGCCGAGGTCGTTCTGCGAGAGGACGCGATAACACGCGCGCTTCGCAGTCGCACGCAGCGCAAGTGTCGGCGGGCCGCCGGTGGGGCCGAAGGTCGCCCAGTACCAGAGCACGTGATCGCCGTTCACGAGCTTGACGCCGTCCGCGCCGACCGGCGGGGAGACACCGTTGACCTTGAAGACCCAGCCCGTCGAGGCACCGGCCACGTAGCGGCCGACTTGGTCGACGTACGGGCCGAAGGACGTGGTCGTGACGTGGTAGTAGAACTCGCCGGCGATGCTGGCCGACTCGAGCGCGTCGAGCGCGTTGGCCTTCACCGTCAGCGCCGGCTCCGCCGAGCCGTAGATCGTGCGGGTCTTGCCCTCCACGCGCACGTGCACGGACAGGGCCGAGGCCGCGGGGACGAGCAGGAGCGCCGCCACGCCGGCGGCGAGGGTGCTGAAGAGACGCCTTGACACGAATCCTCCTTCCGCGAGGGGTTCGGGCTTCCGGCGAGAGGCAGGTCTTCTGACTCGGGGCTCCCTCCGGCGCCGCCTTCCCGGCCCTGCGGCCAGTGGCACTTCGGCGCGGGAGCGTCTCCCCTCACAGCGGCGGGACCGTCCCGGACTTGCACCGGGTTCCCTTACCGCTCGCCTAACGGGCGGGAGCCTACCATTGCGACCGGTGCGGCTCTCTCGCTCGGTCTCGGCCTGGTTGCCGGTCGTCCTCTGGGCGGCGGTGATCTTCGCGCTCTCCGCGGTGCCCGACCTCGGCACCGGTCTCGGCGTGTGGGACACGGTGCTGCGCAAGTGCGCCCACGCGACCGAGTACGCGGTGCTGGCGCTGCTGCTCTACCGCGCGCTCGGCCGCGATCTACCCGTCTTCCTCGTCGGCGTCGCCTACGCGGCGAGCGACGAGCTGCACCAGGCGTTCGTCAGGGGCCGGCACGCATCGCCCTTCGACGTCTCGATGGACGCGGCCGGGCTCGCCCTCGGCCTGCTGATCGTGCACGCGGCCAGGCTGTCCGTACAATCGCAGCGTGGCTGACCGCCAGACCTTCGACGACCGGCAGCTCGACGCGGTGCTCGAGCGGCTCGACGGGATGCGCGCAGAGCTCCAGCAGCTGAACCGCCGGCTCGACAACACCGAGGGCTTCCTCGCCCTCGCCCACGAGGTGCGCGCGCTCAACGAGTCGCTGCAGGCACTTGCGTATGCCGCCCTTGGGCAGCAAGGGCCGCAGGTTCGCCGCCGGCGGACCGGCTAGCTCGAGAGCTTGTAGACCGTGCCGTCGAGCGAGGTCGCGTAGAGCTCGCCGAGCGCGTCCTCGCCGAACGAGGACAGGTTCGGCACCGCGAAGGGTTCGCGCCGCGGTCCGCTGGAGAGCTTCCCCTTCGTCGCCCGCAGGCTCCAGATCGTGCCGGTGCAGTAGTCGCCGTAGAAGTAACGGCCGCGTGCCGAGATCAGCGCCCTTCCGCGGTACACATAGCCGCCCGTGATCGAGCAGCCCTGGCTGTGGTTGTAGACGACGATCGGGAAGACGAGCTTTCCGTGCCGGTTCACCTGCTGCCCGGGGGTGTAGCGCGAGCGGCCCTCCCAGACGCGCCAGCCGTAGTTGTTCAGTCCGTGCCACTGGGCCGGCGTGCGGACGTCGACCTCCTCCCAGGCGTTCTGGCCGACGTCGCCGATGTAGAGGTCGCGCGTCAGGCGGTCGAACGAGAAGCGCCACGGATTGCGCAGGCCGTAGCCGGCGATCTGCCAGCGCGCGCCACGCTTGTCGACGTTCAGGCGGAGCAGCTTGCCGAGCCGCGAGCTCGGGTTCTGCGAGTGGTTGTGCGGGTCGCCGCCCGAGCCGCCGTCGCCCGTCCCGGCGTAGAGCCGCCCTTCCGGCCCGAACTGGAGCTGGCCGCCGTTGTGGTTGTCGAACTCGCGGTGCGGCACGCGCAGCAGCGCCCTGCCCGTCGCAGGAAGGCCGACCGTTCCGTTGGAGCGGAACTCGTAGACGCGAACGTCGCCGCTCTTGTCGTTGAAGTAGACGAAGAAGCGGTGGTTCTTCGCGTAGCGCGGGTGGAACGCGACCGAGAGCAACCCCTGCTCGCCGCCCGCGCGGACGCGGCTGCGGATGTCGAGGAACGGCTGAGTGCGGAGCTTCCCGTTCACGAGCACGCGGATCACGCCCGCCTGCTCCACGACGTAGAGCGTGCCCGGCTCGCTCACCGGCGCCGTGACGTAGACGGGCGTGTTGAGGCCCGAGGCGAACGGGCGTAGCCGCAGTTGCTCGTGCCGCTGCGCTCCCATCGCAGCGCCCGGAAGCGCGATCGCGACGATCGCGATCAGGACCCCCAGCGTCCTCATCTCGTCTTGAGCAGGACCCTCCGCAGCTCGTCCTCCCTACCCGGCTGCAGGATCGCGAGCACCTGGTCACCGGGCTGGAGCTCGGTCGAGCCGACCGCGATCTCGGAGCGGCCGTTGCGCATGATCGAGATCAGGCGTGAGCCTTCGGGCAGGTCGAGCTTCTCGACCCGCTTCCCGGCCGCAGGCGCATCCGCGTCGATCTGGACCTCGACGATCTCGAGGTTCTCCTTGCGCAGCTCCAGCAGGTGGACGAGGTCGTGCTCGGGCACCTCGTGCTCGATCAGCGCCATCAGCCCGCGCGTGGCGGAGACCGTCGGCGAGATCCCGAGCAGATCGAAGTGCGGCTGGTTGCGCGGATCGTTCACGCGCGCGATCACCTTCTGGACGCCGTACTTCTCCTTGGCGAGCTGGCAGATGATCAGGTTGTCCTCGTCATCACCGGTCAGCGCGGCGACGAGATCCGGCGGACGAGCGATGCCGGCGCGCTCGAGCACGTAGATCTCGGTCGCGTCGCCAGGCAGCACCTGGTGCTCGAACTCGCGCTCGAGCCGCTCGAAACGGTCGTGCCGCTGCTCGATCAGCGTCACCTCGTGCTTGCCGTCCCCGAGCAGGACGCGCGCGAGGTTGGCGCCGACCTTGCCGCCGCCTGCGATCAGGATGTACATCAGGCGTTGCTCGTCTCGGCGGGCCGCACCTCACAGGCGCGGA
>JAWVDY010000188.1:0-11723 GCA_033856995.1 Gaiellaceae bacterium | reverse complement strand
TCAGCGTGGGCGCCGTGCCGGGGCTCGACGCCGACGGGGTGCGCCGCCAGGCGGAGGAGATCGCCGCCGCCAACGAGCAGCTCACGCCGTTCCGGGTGCTGCGCGGGACCGAGTGCGACATCCGCCGGAACGGCTCGCTGGACCTTCCCGACGAGGTGCTGGCCGAGCTCGACTGGGTGCAGGCGAGCGTCCACGGCGGCCAGCGCGGCTCGCGCGAGGAGCTGACGAAGCGCACCCTTGCGGCGCTCGACTCACCGTACGTGAGCTGCCTCAGCCATCCGACCGGACGGCTGATCAACCACCGCCCACCGAACGCCGTCGACCTGGAGGCGGTCTTCGCGCGGCTCGCCGAGCAGGGCCGCGCGGTCGAGGTGAACGGGCTGCCCAACCGGCTCGACCTGCGAGACGCGCACGTGCGCCTCGCGCGCGAGGCGGGCGTCGCGATCGTCTGCTCGACCGACGCACACTCGACGCGCGGGCTCGGGAACATCGAGCTGGCCGTGGCGACGGCGCGGCGCGGCGGTGCGGGGACGGGCGACGTGCTCAACACGCTGGCGCTGGACGAGGTGCTCGCGCGCCGCTTCGGACGGCCTGTTTAAAGGCACATCCCACCTCCTCCCCGTATCAGATCGTAACGAGGAAAAGCGCGCGTGTCTGTGACGGAACCGTGCCGAAAGTGTGACGGTCGCGCGGCCGGGGTCAGACGCCGCCGGCAGCCGTGCCGGGCCCGCGCGTCGACCACTCGCGCAGCTCGAACCAGTGCGTGTGGCGCAGCGCCTCGGCCACCTGCGGCTCGGTGTGCGCGGCGTAGAAGACGTTGTGATCGAGGTCGGCGCAGACGGCGACGTCCTGTAGCGCTACGTCCTGAAGCTCGGCCAGCGTCTCGGCAGGGAGCTTCGCCTCCGCGACGGTGTAGTGCATGAACTGGAGCTCGGGCGCGACCTCCATCAGCATCGGCCAGTCGGGACAGGAGCGGGAGCTCACGCGCCACTTCTTCCGGAGACGGCCGGCTCTTCCTCCCGGGCGCGGCGCACGACGCCCGCAAGCGCCTCGATGAACGCCGGATCGTCGTTGAGCGACTCGATCCGCGCGAGGTCGAGCTCGAGCTCCTCCGCCCTCTCCCGGGCCTCGACGTCGAGGTCCCAGAGGATCTCGAGATGGTCGGAGACGAATCCGACCGGGGCGACGAGCACCTTCTTCACCCCCTCCCCGTCGAGCCGCTCGAGCTCGTCGAGGATGTCCGGCCCGAGCCACGGCTCGCCTGTCGGGCTCGCGCTCTGGAACGCGAACGACCAGCGTTCGAGGCCTGCGCGGGCAGCGACGAGACGCGACGTCTCCAGCAGCTGCTCGCGGTACGGGTCGCCGTCGGCGAGGATCCGCTCGGGGAGCGAGTGCGCGGTGAAGATCACCCAGGCGTCGGTGCCTCGGACGCGCTCTGCCAGAACCTCGACGAAGGCCGGGTCGTCGTGCCAGCTCTGGACGAGCACGAGCTCCGCCCGGCCTTCCAAAGCCGCCTCCAGCCGCTCGCGGTACTCGCCGACCGACAGGCGCGAGTAGTGCGGCGCCAGCACGACTCCGATCAGGCGCGTCGCGCCGCCCGCCAGCGCCGCGTCCACCGCCTCCGCGATGCGTGGGCGCCAGTGCTTCATGCCGACGAAGACCGGCAAGCCGAGCTCCTGCTCCAGCGCGGCGCGCTGCGCCTCGGTGACGTCGTCGAGCGGCGAGCGCCCGCCGATCCGGCGGTAGCGCTCCGTGAGCTCTGCGACCGCCTCGTCCGAGACCGGCCGGCCGCCGCGCACGTCCTCGAAGTACGGGCGGATGTCCTCCGGCTTCGCCGGGCTGCCGTACGCCATTAGCACCACTGCGTCGCTAGTCACGCCGGGACCATCGTCGCCTCGTGCACGACCCGCACGAGCCGGCCCAACAGCTCGGGGTCGGTCTCCGGTAGCACGCCGTGACCGAGATTGAAGATGTGACCAGGCCGCCCGGCCGCGCGCAGCAGCACGTCCTGCGCGCCCGCCTCCGCCCGCTCCCACGGCCCGAGCAGGGTCGCGCCGTCGAGGTTGCCCTGGATCCCGCGCTCGTGGCCGACCCGGTCCCAGGCGACATCGAGGGGCACGCGCCAGTCGACGCCGATCACGTCACCGCCGGCAGCGGCGCGCTCCTCGAGCAAATGCGCGTCGCCGGTCGCAAAATGGATCGTCGGCACGTCGACAGACTCGAGCACGCGCGTCGAATAGGGAGCTGCGAACTCGAGGTAGTCGGCGACCGACAGCGCGCCCACCCACGAGTCGAAGACCTGGATCGCGTCCGCGCCAGCCCCCACGCACGCGCGCAGGTAGAGCGCGAACGCGTCCGCGAGCTTGTCCAGCAGCGCGTGCCAGACGTCGGGCTGCCCGTACATGCAGGCCTTCGTGAGCTTGAACTCGCGCGTCGGCTTGCCCTCGACCAGGTAGCCGGCGACGGTGAACGGGCCGCCCGCGAAGCCGACGACGGCTTGGTCGTCGCGTAGCGCCTCGCGGACCAGGCGAACGGATTCGAGCGTCCACGGGACGCTCTCCTCCGGCTCCGGCACGACGAGCCGCTCGACGTCCGCGAGCGAGCGGATCGGAGCCGCCACGACCGGCCCGACGTTCTCCACGAGCTCGACGTCGACGCCCATCCCGAGCACCGGGAGCATGATGTCCGCGAACATCACCGCCGCGTCCACGTCGTGCCGGCGAACCGGCTGCAGCGTCACCTCCGCGCAGAGCTCCGGCCGGCGCGCGATCTCGAAGAGCCCGTACTGCTTCCGCAGCTCGCGGTACTCCGGGAGCGAGCGCCCGGCCTGGCGCATGAACCACACCGGCGTGCGCTCGACCGGCTCGCGCCGCGCGGCTCGTACGAGTAGCGGATCCACGCCGGCCAGGTTAGCCATCGCCGGTTCCGTCGACTGTCGGTAGCTCCCACGTGCCACCGAGGCGGATTGCTCCGCCGCCGTCGACGTCCTGGCCGAAGACATTCAGCTCGAGCGCGCGCTCCGCGAGATCGAGCTCCACCTCGCCGTCGGCCTGGGTGAGTCCGACATCGACGAAGAACCGGCCCTCCCTCAGCGGCAGGCCGGGGAAGTGGAGCCGGAGCCGCTCGAGCTTGCCCGGGCGCAGCCTCACTCCGCGGGCGGTCTGCGAGCCAAGCGTCTGCCCGCCGGAGTCGCGGAAGCGGACGGTTACGCGGCCCTCGTCGAGCCCGGCCTCGGCGTAGAGCCAGACCTCGAGCGCCATCGGCTCGCCCTCCGTGAAGCGGGCCCGGATGCCGCCGTCACCGGCGACCGCGCGCACCTCGTGCACCCGCACCGCGCCCGAGCCGCCGTCGCTCATCGTGACGTCCTCGGCCGTGGACTGCACCAGCCGCCGGTGGTAGGCGCGAACGACGTCACCGGCGTCGCCGGATTCGACGCAACGCCCGTGCTCGAGCATGATCGCCCGGTCGCAGACGCGCTCGACCGCGGCCGGGTCGTGCGAGACGAAGACGATCGTCCCGCCCGAGCGCTTGAACTCCCAGATCTTCCCGTAGCACTTGTGCTGAAAGGCCTCGTCACCGACGGCGAGCACCTCGTCCAGCAGGAGCACGTCGGGCTGGATGTGCATTGCGACCGAGAAGCCCAGCCGCATGTACATCCCCGACGAGTAGGTGCGCACGGGGACGTCGGCGAAGGCCTCGAGCTCGGCGAAGGAGATGATCTCGTCCAGGTGCTCGTCGACGTAGGAGCGCTTGAGCCCGTAGATAGCGGCGTTGAGGTAGACGTTCTCGACGCCCGTGAACTCGGGGTGGAACCCTGCGCCGATCTCGATCAGCGACCCGACGCGGCCGCCGACGGAGAGCGTGCCGGTCGACGGCGCGAAGATGCCCGCGAGCAGCTTCAGCAGCGTCGACTTGCCCGAGCCGTTCGCGCCGACGATGCCGAAGGCCTCGCCGGGAGCCACGTCGACGTCGACGTCGCGTAGCGCCCAGAGCTCGCGCGTGCGAGGCAACCGGCGGCGCAGCACCGCTTCCTTCAGCGAGCGGCTCTGCGTCAGCCGGATCGTGAACAGGCGGCCGAGCTGGCGCCCGTGGATCTCGCCGGCTGCGGCGGCGGCGTGGTCGGTCAACTCAGAGCTCGATTGCCAGGCGGTCTTCGTAGCGCTGCAACACGCGGAGGCCGAGCAGCGCGATGAGCGGGCCGACGAGGAAGATGTAGAGGAGCAGCGAGGGCCCCGGGACCGTCGACTGCAGGACGACGGCTCTCACGCCCTCCACGTACGGCGTCACCGGGTTCCCGTATCGCATCGCGAGGATCAGCCAGCGGTGCGAGCTCGCCGCGCTTAACTGGTCGAGCCCGTAGAGCACCGGCGTCAGGAAGAACCACGGCAGGAACGTCACGGCGAGCAGGTGCTCGACGTCGCGGAAGAAGACGTTGGCGACCGAGGCCAGCCAGGCGAGCCCGAGCACGAGGCAGATCAGCGCGGCGACGATCGGGATCACGAGCGCGACGGTGCGCAGATTGCTCGGCTCCACGATCAGGTCGATCGGGATCAGGATCCCGAGCATCACGCCGATCGTCACCGTCTGCGCGAGCACGGCCGAGGCAGGCACGAGCTCACGGGGGAACCAGACCTTCGTGATCAGCTCGCCGCTCGAGACCATCGAGGTGGTGCCCAGCTGCAGCCCGGCCTGGAAGAAGCCCCAGACGGCGAGGCCTGAGAGCACGAACAGCGGGTAATGCGGGATCTTCCCCGTCACGCGCCAGAGCACGGAGAAGACGAGCGTGTAGACGCCGATCATCGCGAGCGGGTAGAGCAGCGACCAGACGAGCCCTAGCGCGGAGCCCTTGAAGCGCATGCGCAGCTCGCGCCTGACGAGCGTTCGCAGCAACTCGCTGTAGCGCGGCAGGAACCTGATGCTCGGCAGCAACCCGCCTCTCGCCCCCACGTTGACGGCCATGGCGGGCAGGATACTTCGGCCTTCCTTGCGCATCGTCGTCGACGTCAGCCCGCTCTCACGCCCCCGCACCGGGATCGGGAACTACATCCGCGGGATGGTGGCCGGGCTCGCCGAGGCCGCGGGCGGCGAGCACGAGCTGGTCGCGTTCGGACCGTCGGGGCCGCGCGGCCGGAGGCGAATCCGCGAGGCGCTCGCCGGCCTGCCGGTCGAGCTGCGGCTGCCGCTGCTGCCGCACGCGGTCCGGACGGCCTGGAGCCGGGCGCAGCGGCTTCCGGTCGAGCGCGTCGCCGGCCCGCTCGACGTCTTCCACTTCTCCGACTGGATGTACCCGCCGCAGCGAGGCGGCGTGCGCGCGACGACCGTGCACGACCTCGTGCCGTTGCGCTTCCCGGAGTGGGTCGAGCCCGAGACCGCACGCATGCACGGGCGCAAGTACGAGCACGCCGCGCGGACCTGCGACCGGATCTTCGTCAACTCGCGCTTCACCGGCCGCGACGTCGTCGAGTTGCTCGGCGTGCCCGAGGAGCGCGTCGTGGTCGCATACCCGGGGATCGACCAGCGCTTCCGGCCCGGAGGCGACGCTGCCGACCTCGGCGGCCCGTACGTCCTCGGCGTCTCGACGCTCGAGCCGCGCAAGAACCTGCCCGCACTCGTGGCCGCCTTCAGGGTCTTGAAGAAGCGGCGGCCGGAGCTGACGCTGGCGCTCGCCGGCCTCGCGGGCTGGGAACGCGAGCCGCTCGCCGCCGAGGGCGTCCGGCTGCTCGGGTTCGTGTCCGACGAGGAGCTCGCGCGCCTCTACCGCGGCGCGTCGGCATTCGCATACCCGTCTCGGTTCGAGGGCTTCGGGATCCCGGTCGTCGAAGCGCTGGCGAGCGGCGCCCCGACGGTCGTCTCGTCCCATCCGTCCCTCGACGAGGCTTGCGGCGACGCGGCGGTGCGGGCCGACCCGGACGAGCCAGAGACGTTCGCCGACGCGCTGGAGCAGGCGCTCGACGCACCGCGCGGCTCGGGGATCGAGCACGCCTCGCGGTTCACCTGGCGCGCGTGCGGCGAGGCCGTGCTGGCCGGCTACCTAGACTGACCGCGTGGCCTCGCTGCGCGTCGGCATTGACGTCTCCGCGCTCGCGCTGACGCGAGCCGGCACCGCCCGTCACATCGGTTCGCTCCTAGCCGCGCTCGAGCAGGAGGACATCGACGTTCACCGTTACGCGCTCGGCGGGTCCTCGCGCGCGCTCGTGCCTGTCCGCGACCTGGGCTGGTACCTCGCCGCGCTCCCGGCGCAGGCACGGCGAGACGGGATGGACGTGCTGCATTGCCCGACCCAGCGCGCGCCCGCGCGCTCCCGCGTGCCGCTCGTCGTCACGTTCCACGACCTCGCCGTGCTCAGGCACCCGGACGCCTTCAACCGCTGGACCCGAACCTACTCGCGTCTCGCGCTGCCTCGCGTCGTGCGGGCGGCGCGGAGGCTGATCGCGGTCTCGGACTTCACGAAACGCGAGCTGCTCGAGCTGCTGGACGTCCCCGAGGAAAAGGTGCGCGTGATCCCGAACGCCGTCGGCGAGCCGTTCTCGCCCGGGGGCGAGGCTGCGCCAGGCGACTATGTGCTAGCCGTTTCGACGCTGGAGCCGCGGAAGAACCTCCTGCGCCTCGTCGAGGCCTACAAGCGCGCACGGCTGAACGGCCTGCCGCTGCTCGTTGCGGGCGCGGCCGGCTGGGGCAACATCCGCGTCGAGGGCGACGGAGTGCGCTGGCTCGGCGAGGTGCGGGACGAGGAGCTGGCGCGGCTCTACCGCGGCGCGCGCTGCGTCGCCTACGTCTCGCTCTACGAGGGCTTCGGCCTCCCCGTGCTCGAGGCGATGGCCTGCGGTACGCCGGTCGTCGCTGCCCGCAACGAGGCGCTCGAGGAGGTGGCCGGCGGCGCGGCGGTGCTCGTCGACCCGCTCGACCCGGATGCGATCGCGGCCGGGCTCGCCGAGGCGATCGACCGCGGCGAGGAGTTGCGGGCGCGCGGCCTCGAGCGCGCCCGTGCCTTCGACTGGCGCGAAGTCGCGCGCGCGACGGCCGAGGTCTACCGCGAAGCCGCGGCATGAGCGCGCCGCTCGTCGTGCTCGACGCCGACGTGCTCGGGCGGCAACGGACCGGGGACGAGACCTACGTACGCTCGCTGCTCCATGAGCTCGCCGCCGCGGGGCCGAGCGACCTTCGCCTCGCGGCGATCACGCGCCGGCCCGACCTCGTCCCGGCCGGGATCGAGCCCCTCGCGCTGCCCGCGCGGAACCAGGTCGTGCGCATGGCTGTGGCCGTGCCGCGCCTGCTACGCCGCCTCCGTCCCGGGCTCGTGCACTTCCAGCACGCGCTCCCACTCGCCTGCCCACGCCCGGCGGTCGTGACGATCCAGGACCTCTCGTTCGAGCGCGATCCCACCGTGATGGCCACGCGAGACCGATTGATCTTCCGCACCGCCGTCCCGCGCTCGGCTCGCCGCGCCGAGCGCGTGCTGACGATCTCGGAGCTGACCAAGCGCGACCTCGTCGAGCTCTACGGCATCCCCGCGCAGAAGATCGCCGTCACGCCGCTCGCCGCCGACCCAGCCTTCGGCCCGGACGGACCCGCCCCGGACGGCGAGCCGTACGCGCTCTTCGTCGGCGCGCTGCAGCCGCGCAAGGACGCGACGACCGCGATCGAGGCGCTCGCGCTGATCGGCGACGGCGCACCGCGGCTCGTGCTCGTCGGGCCCGACAAGGGCGGGCGCGCGGAGGCGGAGCGAACCGCCGCCGAGCTGGGCCTGGCCGAACGCGTCGAGCTGCGCGGCCACGTGCCGCAAGAGGAGCTCGCGGCGCTCTACCGCGGCGCCGCCTGCCTCGTGTTCCCGTCGCTGTACGAGGGGTTCGGCCTGCCCGTGCTCGAGGCGATGGCGTCGGGGACACCGGTCGTGGCGACGACCGCAGGCGCGCTGCCGGAGGTGGCCGGCGACGCCGCGATCCTCGTCGACGAGCGGAACCCGGTCGCGCTCGCCGGCGGGATCGAGCGCGCGATCGCCGATCACGAGCGCCTGCGCGCCGCCGGCCTCGACCGCGCCCGCCGCTACTCGTGGGCCGAGACCGCCCGCCTCACGCTAGAGGTCTACCGGGAGCTGCTGTGAAGACTGCCGCGATCGTGATCTGGACCCCCGGCGATCCCGACCCGGGCCCGTGCCTCGAGTCGCTGGCGCCGCTGGTCGACGAGCTGGTGCTGATGGTCAACCCCGAGGGCTCCCCGTCGACCGGTTCGGCCCGAGTGCTCGAGAACAAGCGCACGCTCGGCTTCGGCGCGAACATCAACCGCGGCGTCGCCGCGACCACGGCGCCGTTCGTGATCGCCTCGAACTCCGACATCGAGGTCACGCCCGGAGCCGTCGAGGCGCTCACCCACTTCGCCGACGAGCACCCGCGCGCCGGCATCGCCGCGCCACAGCTCCGCTACCCAGACGGCCGCTGGCAGCCCTCGCGCCGGAGCTTCCCCACGATCCGCGGCACGCTCGTCCGGCGCACCCCGCTGCGCCGGCTGCTCGACCCAGAGCGACGCCAGCGGCGGCACTATCTGCTCGACGAGCGTCCCGACGAGCCGACGCCCTCCGACTGGTTCCTCGGCGCGTTCCTCTTCCTCCGACGAGAAATGCTCGAGGAGCTCGGCGGACTGGACGAGGGCTACCACCTCTACGGCGAGGACATCGACCTCGCCTGGCGCGCCCGCAAAGAGGGCTGGGAGCGCTGGTACGTGCCCGAGGCCGTCGTGGTGCACCACCACCAGGCGGTCACCGACCGCAGCTTCTTCACCCGCCGCACGCTCTGGCACTGGCGCAGCATCGCCCGCTTCGTGCGCAAGCATCCCGGGAGCCTGCGGGCCCTCTGAGTACGCTTCCGCCGGATGTCAGAGCAGGCGCAAGGCGTCAACGTGGTCGGCTTCTTCCGGGCCGAGTTCGGGCAAGGCGAGGCCGCCAGGCGGGTCGTGGCCGGGCTCGAGCGGGCCGGGTTGCCGTTCACGACCGTCACCTACGACCGGGTTCCGCACCGGCAGGAGCACCCATTCGCCGAGCGCGACGGCGAGGCGTATCCGAGCAACATCGTCTGCCTCAACCCCGAGCACCTCGTGCAGTTCTCGCTCGACAGTGGGCGCGACCTCCTGCGCAACCGCTACTCGGCCGGGCTCTGGTTCTGGGAGACGAGCCGCTTCCCCGCTCAGTTCCGGCACGCACTCGACTACGTGGACGAGGTCTGGGTCGCTAGCGACTTCGTCCGCGAGGCGGTGGCGCCCGAGACCTCCAAGCCGGTGCTCACCTTCCCGCTGCCGGTGCTCGTGCCGGAGCCGCCGGAGCTGACCCGCGCCGATCTCGGCCTGCCCGAGGATCCGTTTGTCTTCCTGTTCGTGTTCGACTTCTTCAGCACGCTCGCCCGTAAGAACCCGCTCGGGCTGATCGAGGCGTTCACGCGCGCCTTTCCCGACCCGGGGCGCGCGCTCCTCTACCTGAAGAGCATCAACGGCTCGCGCGCGCCGTCCGACCTGGCGCGGGTGCAGGACGCCGCGGCCGCGAGGCCGGACATCGTCCTCTCGGACGGCTACGTCGACGTCGACCGGCTGACCGCCCTGACGGCGCTGTGCGACTGCTACGTCTCACTCCACCGCAGCGAGGGCTTCGGCCTGACGATCGCCGAGGCGATGGCCTTCGGCAAGCCCGCGATCGCGACCGCGTACTCCGGCAACCTCGCCTTCATGGACGAGGAGTCGAGCTACCTGGTGCCCTACACGCCCGCGACGCTGGACGAGGCCGTGGGCCCGTATCCGGCCGGCACCGTGTGGGCAGATCCGGATCTCGACGAGGCAGCCGGTCTGATGCGCCACGTCGTCGACGACCCGGACGATGCGCGCCGGGTCGGCGCGCTCGGGAAGGCCGCGGTCGAGGACCGGCAGTCGCTCGAGCGCGCGACGGAGTTTCTCGGTGACCGGGTGCCGCAGCTCGACCGGCTGCGGCTCGAGCGCGACGCGCACGAGACGGCGGGCTCGCGCGCGGCCGAGTTTCTCGCCTTCGGGCCGAGCCTCTCGTGGGAGGCGTCCTCGCGCGGGTTCATCGGGCGGGCCTACCGGCGCGTCCTCCAGCGGCTGCTGCGCCCGTACACGATGCGGCAGAGAGAGCTCGAGACGCAACTCGTCCACGGAATAGAGGACCTAGAGCGCTCTCGCGACAGCTTGGACAGCCGCCTCCGCAGCCTCGACGAGACCGTTGGCGACGTGCAGCGCGAGATCGAAGCGATGAGGCGCGAGCTCTATGCCGAGCCGTACGTCGCGGGCGCGCCTACGCCCGCCCCGAGCCCCTACGCGGCGTTCGAGGCCGTCTTCCGAGGCCCCGAAGAGCGCGTGCGCGAACTGCTCGAGCCCTACGTGGAATTGCTCCGCGAACACGCGCCCGTGCTCGATCTCGGCTGCGGCCGCGGCGAGTTGCTCGAGCTGCTCGCCGAGGCCGCGATCGAGGCCACCGGTGTGGACGCAGACGCGGGAATGGCCGCCCGCTGCAGCGAGAAGGGCCTACGGGTCGAGCAGGCAAACGCGATCGACTATCTCGAGCGGCAGGCCGAGGGCAGCCTCGGCGCAGTCACCGCGATCCACGTCTTCGAGCACCTCGGCTTCGAGGGGCTCGGCCGAACGCTGGCAGCCGCGCGTCGCACGCTGCGGCCGGGCGGGATTCTGGTCGCCGAGACGATAAACCCGCACTCGCTGGCGGCGTTCAAGACCTTCTGGGTCGACCCGACCCACCACGCGCCGCTCTTCCCCGAGGTGCTCAAGGCGCTCGCGCTGATCCACGGCTTCGAGCATGCGGAGATCCGCTACCCCCGCGGGAGCGGCGACGATGCGCTCGACCGGACCGAGCAGAACGAGTACGCGCTCGTCGCTACCTCGCCGGCTCGTACCTGACGTCCAGGAAGCGGATACCCAGCACGCGCGAGTCGGGTCGGTTGAAGACGAGCTTCGGGATCCCGGTCGGCGAGATCGTGAAGTCGGCCTTGCAGACGCCGTTCTTCGGGACGAGCGGGATCGAGAACGGAACGTTGAAATGCCGCGGCGGGATGACGATGCGCCCGAGCTCGCGCGCCCCGCTCCTGGCGACGATCGTCTGCGGATGCGGCACGAGGTCGGGATCGCCCGTCAGCCGCATGCTCAGGCGGCCGCCGGGGCAGGCGTTCGCCGTGAAGGTCGCGGTCGGCCCCGACCAGGCGTCGGGATAGATGCCCGCGAAGCCCCCGATAACCCGGACGCGCCCCGGCACGCGGTACAGGCGCAGGCCGACGCCCTCGTCGGAGGCGATCGGCCGTCCGTCGAGAATTTGGGAAGTGTCCGTAAGCACGTATTTGGTGCGGATCGGTGCCCCGCCGACGACCCTCACGACACCCGTGTTCGGGTCCGTCGCGATGTACTGCTGGGGCAGGCCGTCGAGGGGGCGGCCGACGAAGTTGTAGAGCCTGTCCACACTGCGATTGAAGAATTCGTTTTGCCAGAACGCTTGCGGAGGACGCGCGTTTGTGAAGAGGAACGCGACATCCGCGTTCGAGCCGACGGCTCGATCCACCCAGTCGACGTGTCGTACCTGTATCCCCCCGTTCCGCGATCCGGCGCCGGCCTGCGTGACGAACACGTTGGCCCCCCGTTTCTCGTAGACGAGGAAGAGGAGCACGACCGCGGGCACTGCGAGCGCGAACCGCGCAGGCACAGTGATGAACAAGACGCCGGCTGCG
>JAWVDY010000187.1:0-6714 GCA_033856995.1 Gaiellaceae bacterium | reverse complement strand
ATTCATGAGCCTGAGGGTCACCCTGCTCTTCGGAGTGGAATCGACCAGCGCGAGCGCGGCGATCACCCCGGCGATCACGGCGAGCACGATCAGGACGCCGACGCCGATCGCGATCTCGACGCCTCGGGTCAGAACGACGCCGGTGTGCTCGGTCGGCGCCTGCAGGTCGGGGTACGGATCGGTCCATGCCTCCCGGCGCTGCTGGGCGGAGCGACGGCTCTCGTGGCGCAGGTTCTGCTTGACGGCGTACGCGAGGTTGTCGCGACCGATGCGGCTTCGGTCGTCGCTGGCGTCGACCAGCGCGGTCATGTCGAGCACGTGCTCCAGGCCGTCGGCGTCCTGCGCCTTCAGGTAGCCGCGACGCGCCCGGTCCAGGCTCTTGAGCGCGGCGGGGCTTTCGCCGCGGTCGAGAGCGGCACGTGCCTCGCCGAGCTCGCGATCGGGATTCGAGGCCACGGCGGGGACGAACCGTATCCCTTTCGACACGGTTCGGACACACACGCATGCGAAAGCCGCGGCTACGGTCGTCGCATGGACGAGGCACGCGCGGTCATGCGGCGGCTGAGCCGGATCGAGGCGCTCGACCGCGAGGGCGCGCCGGCTCGTTCGCTGCTCGCCGAAGTGCGCGCGCTGCTCGAGGAGGCCGAGGCGTGGGTCACGGCGGAGCGGGGTGGTGCCGACGCCGCCGAGGCAGTGCTCGACCGCTGCCGCGACGCGCTCGCGCAGCCGGCGGCGCGGTGAGGCTCGGTGCGGCGGGCATGATGAACCGTGCCCTCGGTCGCCTCCGCCTCTGCGCCGCGCTACCGCGACGGCGTGCGAGTGGCGGTGCCGGTCGCGGCTACGGTGTGGTTCTTCGGCGCCTCGTTCGGGCTCTTGGCTCGCTCGGCCGGGATGGGAGCTCTCGCGCCGCTCGTGATGTCCGCGATCACATTCGCGGGCTCGGCTCAAATCGCGGTCACCTCGATCCTGGCCACGAGCGGGAGCGCGGCTGCCGCGATCGTGGCGGCGGTGCTGCTGAACGCCCGCTACGCCCCGATCTCGATCTCGGTCGCGCGGCTCTTCCACGGCCCCCGCCTGCGGAGGCTGGCGGAATCACAACTGATCGTGGACGAGTCGTGGGCGCTCGCCGGGCGCGGCGGACGCTTCGATCGCCGCATCCTGCTCGGCGCCGGGCTCCTGCTCTACCTCGCCTGGCTCTCCGGGACCGCCGTCGGCGTTCTCGCGGGCCACGCGCTCGGTAACCCGAAGGACCTCGGCCTCGACGGGGCATTCCCCGCGCTCTTCCTGGCCCTGCTCGCTCCGCAGCTGCGCGCGCCTCGTGCGGCGGTCGCGGCACTCGGCGGCGGTGCGATCGCCCTCGCGCTGATCCCGGCCACGCCCGCGGGAACGCCCATCGTCGCCGCGAGCGCGGCGTGCCTAGTGGGGCTCAGGAGGCGCGGGTGAGCAAGGTCTGGGTCGTGGTGCTCCTCGTCGGCGTCGCAACGGCCGCGTTCAAGGCGACCGGTCCACTCCTGCTCGGCGGGCGCGAGTTGCCCGAACCGCTCGCCGGCGTAGTCGCGCTGCTTGCGCCGGTGCTGCTGACCGCGCTCGTCGTCACGCAGACCGTCGGCGGCGACAACGAGCTCGTCCTCGATGCACGGCTGGCGGGAGTCGGAGCAGGGGCGGCCGCGGTCGCGGCTCGGGCGCCCCTGCCGGTGGTCGTCGTGCTGGCAGCCGCAACGACTGCCGTGGTACGGCTCATCACGTAGGCGTCGTCCTGCCCCGGGCGTACATTCCGCGAAAAGCACCGTCCCAACGAAGCACCGCGAAAAAGTCGCGAGTGTTCCGCGGAGGTATCGCTAGCATGAGAGCGAAGAAAGGGGCTCGATGGGGCTCGCACGCCTGCTTCCGCGACCGGGAATCCGGACCGAGATCGCCCAAGGGCCGCCGATGGGCCGGGTGATCTCCTTTGCCAACCAAAAGGGCGGCGTCGCCAAGACGACGACGACGCTGAACCTCGGCGTCGCGCTGGCCGAGCAGAACCTGAAAGTGCTGCTCTGCGACCTCGATCCCCAGGGAAACCTGACGATGAGCCAGGGCCTCAACCCGGACACGATCGAGCGCTCGATGTTCGACGTGCTCGTCCATCGGCTGCCGATCCAGGAGGTCATCCACCACACCGAGGTCGACCTCGCGGTCTCGTCGATCGATCTCGCCGGCGCCGAGCTCGCGCTGTCGAGCATGATCGGCCGCGAGCGGGCGCTCGAGAAGGCACTCGCGCCCGTGCGGGAGACCTACGACTACATCCTGATCGACACGCCTCCCTCGCTCGGCCTGCTGACGATCAACGCGCTCGTCGCGTCGAACGGCGTGATCGTCCCGGTCCAGTGCGAGTACCTCTCGCTGCGCGGCCTCGTGCAGCTCGAGAACACGCTCTCGATGATCCGTGAGAACCTGAACCCTGAGGTCGGCATCGAGGGGATCCTCCCGACGATGTACGACAACCGCACGCTGCACGCGCGCGAGGCGGTCGAGATCCTGCGGGAGAACTTCGGCGACCTGGTCTTCGACACGAAGATTCGCAAGACCGTTCGCTACGCGGAGGCCCCGGTGAAGGGAACGTCCGTGCTCAAATACGAACCCAGCGGCAGCGCCGCCCAGGCCTACCGCGACCTCGCGAAGGAGGTGCTCAATGGCGCGCAGGCGCGCGAGCATGCGTGAAGGCCCGCTGGCGGAACTCTTCCGCGCGACGGAAGCGGCGCAGCGGCAGGCTGAGAAGGAAGGACGTCCCGAGGCCGAGCCCGAGCAGGCTGCGGCGGCGCCTGTCGAGGTGCCCGCGCCCGAGAAGAAGTCGGCGCCAAGGTCGGTCGAGCCGCCCGAGAAGACCGTAGAGCACGTGCCGGAGTGGGAAGAGGCCGCCGCCCCGCCTCCACCGCCGCCGGAGCCGGTTCGCTTGCCCGAGCGTGTTCCCGAGCCGAAGCCGAAGCCGAAACGCGAGGCTCCGCGCCCGAAGCTCGAGCCGCTGCCCGAGCCGCCCCCGCGGCTTCACCGCGTTCCCGAGCCGGGCGCCTACATCGCGGTCATCCGCGTGGTCGGGGTCGGCGGGGCCGGCCTGAACGCGATCAACCGCATGATCGACGCCGACATCTCGCAAGTCGAGTTCGTCGCCGTCAACACCGACATCCAGCAGCTCCAGACGAGCGACGCGCCCGTCAAGATCCACGTCGGCCGCGAGCTGACCGAGGGTCTCGGCTCAGGCGCCGACCCGGACATCGGCCGCCGCGCCGCCGAGGAAGCCTACGATCAGATCAAGCGCGCGCTGCGCGGCTCGGACATGGTGTTCGTGACCGCGGGCGAGGGCGGTGGAACCGGCTCCGGTGCGGCGCCGGTCGTGGCGCGTATCGCCAAGGAGCTCGGCGCCCTCACGGTCGGCATCGTCACGACGCCGTTCTCGTTCGAGGGCACGCGCCGCCACAAGCAGGCAACCGACGGTGTCGACACGTTACGCGCGAACTGCGACACCGTCATCGTCGTCCCGAACGAGAAGCTGCTCGAGGTGCTCGACCGTGAGACGTCGATGCTGGATGCGTTCCGGATCGCCGACGACGTCCTCCGCCAGGGCGTCCAGGGCATCTGCGACCTGATCACGCTTCCGGGCCTGATCAACCTCGACTTCGCGGACGTGCGGACGATCATGAAGGACGCGGGCACGGCCCTGATGGGCATCGGCTTCTCCGCCACAGGCGAGAACCGCGCGCGCGAGGCAGCCGAGCGGGCCTTGCGCTCGCCGCTGATCGAGACCGACATCGGCGGCGCCAAGGGCATCCTGCTGTCGATTGCGGGCGGAGACGACCTCTCGCTCTTCGAGGTCAACGAGGCTGCCGAGGTCGTGCGCGGCGCAGCGACCGACGACACGAACATCATCTTCGGCGCCAGCGTCGACGACCGGCTCACAGGCCAGGTGTGGGTGACGGTCGTCGCGACCGGCTTCGGTACCCGTGGGGCGCAGCGGCGGGTGACGATGCGTGCCGAGTCGAGCGGGGACGACCCGCTCGAGCCGCCGAGCTTCCTGCAGTCGTAGCTGCCACGCTCGCTCGTCATCTCGTACTTCGAGCCGGAGGAGCTGCCGACGATCGTCGCCGCCGTACGGGAGGCCGGGCTTCCGCCGCACACGCCGCTTTTCGTCGGTAGCTACGGCGTCTCCGTCGACCTCGCCGCGCAGGTGCACGAGCTGCCGGATGCGCGCTACGCGCCGATGTTCCAGATCCAGCCGGGCTCGTTCTGGGAGCGCCGGCGGCTCGACAAAGCCGCCACGCGCACGCTGCTCGCGCGAAACCCGCGCTCGGACCGCCTGGCCTGACCGTTACCGGCGCTTCCCCAGCTCCTGCGCCTGCCGACTGCGACGAGGGTTACCTGTGGCGTCGAGCTGGGCTCGCGCTTTCGAGACTCGCTTCGAGCGGCCGACGTCGCGGAGACCTGGCAGCTCGACGAGATCGTCGCCGAGTGCGCGGGGCCTCAGGGTCGCCCCTACCGCGAGCTCACGCGCGGTGTCCTCCGCGGTCTCGCGCTCGGTCGCCCCGCGCTCGGAGACCGGTCGAACCGCGGGCTCGTCTGGTGGGCGAAGACCGCCCTCGTCCTGCCATCGCGCCGCGTCACGCCGGAGCTGGCGACCTTCTGGCGGATGCTGAACCGGGCCTGCCCCGGGCTGATCGGCGAGGAGTACCCGAGTTCACTGGCGACCCAGGCGCCGCCGCGCGGAACGCGGGAGTCGCGCACGACCAGTTGCTCCGCGGCGGCCCGGTCCGGCGGGCGCTCGCGCGCAGGTACATCAGCGGGCTCACCCCGGGGTTCCGGATCGTGCCCGGCCTCGGCGGCAACACACGACGCCTGCCGCGCGCCGAGGCCGAGCGCTGGCGCGCGGCCTACCTCCGCGCCCGGGCGACCGAGCACCTCTCCGGCTTCGCCGAATTCAATTTCCGCTTCGAGAACAGCTCGCCTCGCGTAGTCCGAGAGCTTCTACGCGAGCTGGCGCCGCTCCTCTAGTCGCAGCTGCGCGAGCGCTCGCCCGTGACCGTAGTTGCGAGCGCGAGGCCGGCGCTCACGTGAAACCGCAGCTCGAGGCGGCCGGCCCGCTTGGCGTCGATCGTCGTCATGTCGTCCGCGCGGCGAATCAGGCAGGCGTGCTCGGCGCCCCAGTACGGCGAGTAGCGAATGGCCAGCCGGTAGCGGCCCGGGCGTGGCAGCTCGAGCACGACCCTCGACCCGGTCAGGCGCAGCACGCGGCCGGCGGCAGCGCCCGTGAGGATCGAGCGCGGCTTCGGCACCGCGAAGACCGCCAGCTGTGAGGTCGAGAAGACGCGCTGCAGCCCGGAGCGGCCGCCGCGCAGCAACGCCGCCTCGCCTCGGGAGCTGTAGTCGGACGGCGCCTTCGTCAGCACGACGTACCGCACGCCGAGCCCGCGCAGCCAGGCGCGGTACGACCGCGCGCCGAGCTCGTCGTAGAGGACCATGTTCTGCGGGAAGTCGTCCTGCCTGTAGCCGCCTCGCGCGAGCGGGATCTGCGCCTCGGCCAGGTACACAGCGGCCCAGTGCCCGGTCGTGTCCACGACCTCGACGCGGTATGACGGGGAGAGGTGCCCGTGCAGGAACCCGATCGCAGGCGCCCAGTAGGCGCGTGTCGAGGCCGGGTCGCTGCGGCCCTTGAGGTAGCTCCCCGCAATCGGCGAGACGTTCCACGAGATCGCGAGCGCCAGCGCGCCGAGCGCGACCGGCAACGGCCGCCAGCGCCGCAGCGAGAGCGTCAGCACGGCGATCGGGATCGCCGCGTACCGCAGTCGCAGCACGTTTTCGCCCACCGCGCTCGGGATCGCGAACGACCCCAGCACGGCGACGAGGTAGACGACGAACATCCACCACAGCAGGCCGGCCCGCTCCACGCGCCAGCACAGTGCGAGGCCGATGCCACAAAACAGCAGCGCGGCCAGCAATTCCTGCCACGAGAACGGATACCAGCCGGAGCCGGGGAACGCGCGCCAGAGCGCGACCTCGATCGCGCCGAAGAGCAGGATCGTCAGCGCCGGCGCGATCAGCGCGCGTCGCTCGCTCCAGCGTGCGATGCCGAAGCCGGCGAGCAGCAAGGTCAGCAGGAGGAAGGCCAGCGGGCTGGCGGCCAGTGTCAGCGCCGCCAGCAGCGCGAAGCGCCAGGGCCGCCAGGCCTGAACCGCCCAGATCGCGAGCAACGCCAACGCCGCGCCGAGCGCGAACGGGAAAGCCGCCGAGAAGACGACCCCGCACCAGACCACCGCGAACGTGCGGCTCGACCAGCGCGCGGTCGGACCCCATTCGCGCGAGACCACGACCGCGAAGGCGAGCGCCGCCGTCGAGATGGTCGCGACCGCGAGCAGCCGGATGCCGAGCAGTGCCGCGAGCGGGTAGTAGAGGACGCTGTAGGTGACGAAGCTGTAGCGCCCCGCGTACCAGAAGTTGTTCCAAAGCGTGAAGCCGTGGTGCAGGAAGAGCGTGCGCTGGTAGGCGTGTGCCGCGAGGTCGGACCCTGGAGGGCCGAGCCACACGAGCGCGGCGGCGAGCGCCGCGGCTGCACCTGCGGCGAAGGTCGCCTCGCGCAGGACGGGGGTCGCGCGTGTCACGTCAGAAACCGAGGATAGCCGCCCCGGCGGCACCATCTACGCTTGCGGCATGCGAGGCGCGGTCGCGGCAGGCCACCCGCTCACCGCC
>JAWVDY010000186.1:0-31104 GCA_033856995.1 Gaiellaceae bacterium | reverse complement strand
GGAGGCACCGGAGGAGGCGGAGGCGGGGGCGGAGGCACCGGAGGAGGCGGAGGCGGGGGCGGAGGCACCGGGGGAGGCGGAGGCGGGGGCGGAGGCACCGGGGGAGGCGGAGGAGGCGGAGGCGGTGTGTTCGAAGGAGGAGGCAGAGGCGTGGGCGGAGACGGGGGCGGCGGTACCGCGGGTGCGGGAGCGCTCAGCGGCGACGTCGGCAGGGTCAGCGGCGCCTGGCCTGGAAGCGGCGTGTGCGAGTTGCGGGCCGCTTTCGACGTCCTCGCCCTGTGTGCGCGGTGTCGCGCGGTGACGTAGACGACGGTCTGCTCGCGAAGCCGCTCGAGCCTGACCTCTCGAACGATCTTGGGGTCGACGATCGCGGCTGCGACCGTCGCGCCCGAGAGGCCTCCGCGACGGCCGGGGCCTCCCGAGCCGCTCGAGGTGCCTGCGTTGAAGAGGAAGTCGCGCATGGCGCCGTTCCCGCCGGCGGTGCTCGAGAGCTCGGCGAAGATCGGGAGCCCGATCGTCAGCCACAGCCCCAGGACGAGCGGCAGCGCGATCGCGAGCGGCGCGAACCGGGACCGTGGGATCAGTACGGCGCGAGGCGCCGGCAGCCGCCGGTTTCGGTGAGGGGTCGATCGCCGCATGGAGTTGAGTCGTGCCGCAGTACTCCTTACGTACTAAAGGCGTCTGCGGCCGCGCAAGAGTCCCCCGGAACGGGGATCCCGCCCTCACCCGTCGGGGGGATCGCGATACGCTCGTTTTCGTGCCCGCCGAGACCGATTCGACGCCGGCGAAGCTCCAACGCCTACAGGAGCTTCGTGAAGCGGCGCAGCACGCGGGCAGCAAGAGCGCGGTCGAGCGCCAGCACTCGCAAGGCAAGCTGCTCGCCCGGGAGCGGGTCGAGAAGCTGCTCGACGAGGGATCGTTCGTCGAGCTCGACCGCTACGTGCGGCACCGCGAAGCAGAGTTCGGGATGCGCGAGCGACGGCCGTACGGAGACGCCGTGGTCACGGGCTACGGGACGATCTTCGGCCGCAAGGTGTTCGTCTTCTCGCAGGACTTCACGGTGTTCGGCGGGAGCCTCTCCGAGGTCTTCGCCGAGAAGATCTGCAAGGTGATGGACCTCGCGGCCAAGTTCGGCTGCCCGGTGATCGGGATCAACGACTCCGGCGGTGCGCGGATCCAGGAGGGCGTGGTCTCGCTTGCGGGCTACGCGGAGATCTTCTGGCGCAACGTCCAATGCTCCGGCGTCGTCCCGCAGATCAGCCTGGTGATGGGCCCGTGCGCCGGCGGCGCCGTCTACTCGCCAGCGATCACCGACTTCGTGCTGATGGTCGAGGGCAGCTCGTACATGTTCATCACCGGGCCCGACGTGGTGAAGACCGTCACCGGCGAGGAGGTCAGCTTCGAGGAGCTCGGCGGCGCGGTCACGCACGCGGCGAAGTCAGGCGTCGCGCACTTCATCAGCCCCGACGAGGAAGCCTGTCTCGAGGACGCGCGCTACCTCCTGTCGTTCCTGCCGCAGAACAACGTCGACCCGCCGCCCTACGGCGAGCCGTCGGATCCGGCCGGCCGCGAGGACGAGACGCTCGACACGCTCCTCCCGGACGACCCCGCGAAGCCGTACGACATGAAAGACGTGATCCGTCGAGTCGTGGACGACGGCGAGTTCCTCGAGGTGCACGAGCGCTGGGCCGAGAACCTCGTCTGCGGGTTCGCACGCTTGAACGGACATTCGGTCGGCGTCGTCGGCAACCAGCCGCGGGCGCTTGCCGGGGTGCTCGACATCGACTCGTCGGTGAAGGGCGCGCGCTTCGTCCGGACGTGCGACGCCTTCAACGTTCCGATCCTCACCTTCGTCGACGTGCCCGGGTTCCTGCCGGGGACCGCCCAGGAGTGGGGCGGGATCATCCGGCACGGCGCAAAGCTCCTCTACGCGTACGCAGAGGCAACGGTGCCGAAGCTCGCGGTCATCACGCGCAAGGCGTACGGCGGCGCGTACGACGTCATGAGCTCGAAGCACATCCGCGCCGACTTCAACTTCGCGTGGCCGACCGCCGAGGTGGCGGTGATGGGGCCGGAGGGTGCGGTCAACATCATCTTCCGCAAGGAGCTCGAGGACGCCGACGATCCGGAGGCGAAGCGGTCGGAGCTGATCGCCGACTACAAGGAGCGGTTCGCGAATCCGTACGTCGCCGCCGAGCGAGGCTACGTCGACGAGGTGATCGAGCCGCGCCGCACACGCCCCGTGCTCGCGGACGCGCTCGAGACCGCGCTGACGAAGCGCGAGCGCCGCCCGCCGCGCAAGCACGGGAACATCCCGCTCTAGGCCACGGCGACGACGCGGCGCTGACGCGCCGGCGCTTCTTCCTCGAGCTCGGCGGCGAGCGCGTCGACAATGCCTGGGTCGAACTGAGTGCCGGCGCAGCGCTTGAGCTCCTCGACGGCATGGTCCGGCGCAACACGCGAGCGATAGACGCGCTCCGATGTCATGGCGTCGTAGGCGTCGGCCACGAAGATGATCCGCGCGCCGAGCGGGATTCTTTCGCCCGGAAGCCCGTCGGGATAGCCGCTGCCGTCCCAGCGTTCGTGGTGGTGGAGCACCCAGTCAGCGACCGGGTCGACGCCGAGGCTCTCGAGCATGCGGAAGCCGATCTGCGGGTGGCGCTCGAGCACCATCCGCTCGGGCTCGGTCAGCGGGCCGGGTTTGCGCAGGATCTCCTCCGGGATCGCGAGCTTGCCCAGGTCGTGGAGGCTCGCGGCAAGGCGGGTCAGCTCGACCTCTTCCTCCGGTAGGCCGAGACGGCGAGCGGTGCGCGCGGCCAGGTCGGCCACCCGCTGCGAGTGGCTGCCCGTGTAGACGTCGCGTGCGTCGACGGCGCGGGCGAGGCTCGCCGCGGCGCGGAAGCGCGCTGCGCGGTCGGGGCCGCTCGCGAGGCGCTTCAGCTCGGCGAGCTCGATCACGTCGGGCCGGTAGGCGCGCACGCGGTTCTTGCCGTACTCCTTCGCCCAGTAGAGCGCGCTGTCGCCGAGCCTGATCAGCTCGTCGCGCTCGGTGGCGTGCGCCGGCGAGGTGGCCACGCCCACGCTGACAGTGACGGAGCCGATCTGGTCGAGGTCGAGCGCGGCGATCCGCTCGACCACCGAGGCCGCCGCGGTGAACGCTGCGCTCTCGTCGTAGCCGGGGAGCAGCAGGGCGAATTCGTCGCCGCCGAGGCGGAAGGCCTCGCCCGTCTGGCGCAGACGCGCCGCGAGCCGCGAGAGGACGCGGTCGCCGGCCGGGTGCCCGAAGCGGTCGTTGATGCGCTTGAAGTCGTCGACGTCGACCAGGCAGATGGTGAGCGGGAGACCCCGCTCGTGGGCGTGCCGAAGCTCACGCTCGAGCCGCTCGTGGAAGTGACGGTGGTTGCCCAGGTCGGTGAGCGGATCGGTGAGTGCGAGGCGCATTGCCCGGAGCGCGCGCACGATTGCGCGCTGGTAGAGCTGGATCGCGAGCAGCGGGCCGACGAGCGCGACCGACAGGAACGGGGAGCGCTGCCAGAGCACGACGAGCATCAGCGCCGCGGACGCCATCAGCGAGAACGGCACGATCGTCCAGCGCATGTTCGAGCGTGCGAGCCCGAAGAGCGAGCGCTGGGTGCTCACCGCGACGACGGCCGTGATCAGGATCAGGTTGACGCCGTACTGCGCGAAGGCGACCGCGCCGACGCGAGCGAGCACGCCGCCGGGGCCCTCACCGTGCAGCGGCGTCGACACCGCTCCCGCGGCGGTAGCGGCGAGGGCAAGGACGGAGACGTTGTAGGCAACGCGCACCGGCGGGCGGTGCTCGAGCAGCTGCGTGATCGCCGGAGCCAGGAAGACCACCATCAGGCCGGCGGCCCAGCCGAACAGCACGATCGAAGCGACGCCGAAGACGAACGAGAGCGAGACCCCGCCCGTGTCGACGTCCTCGACCGGGACGGGGAACCGGTCGGCGAGGGTGGAGGCGCTGACGAGTGCAGCCAGGCCGAGCAGCGTGGCCGTGCTGTGCGTCGTGGTCGAGAAGGACACGGCGGCGGCGATGGCCACACCGAGGCCACCGGCGCAAACCGGTGCAAGGACCGCCAGGAGCCGCGGCGGCGGCAGGTCGCGGCGTGTCATGTTTCTCCTACCAGTACAGGTTGTAGGTGAGCTCGGTACCCAGGCCGGCGAGCGCGACCAAGACGAGCGCAACGACGGCAACTATGGCGACGAGTCGCGGATTCCAATGCAGCACGTGAACCTCCCCAAGGCGGCTTTCCGGATGACGCCGATTGTCGAATTCCTGCAAACCGGGGACAATCCCCCGGAAGGGGGAGATCGTTTTTCGCCTACAAGGAGGCCGCCGGAACACTCCGCTCGCCACCGGCTCCGCCCTGGTAACGCGGTCGCGCCCGTACCTTCCTGATCCTGAACGCGTAGCGTTTGCAGCGCGCCCCGGCGACGAGCGCTATTACGCCAAACCCTCCTACTGGCGAACGCCGGAGAGGCCGGCTTCGGCAAGTGGGCGGCGAGCCCAGGCGAATTCCTGCCGGTACCAGCCCGTGAGCGGCGTTAGCGCGACGCCCTGGCCCGAGGAGTGGATCATCCATCCTGCGCCGAGGTAGATTCCGGTGTGGCCGATCGAGGCGGGCTTCGAGCGCGGGCCGGAGGGCCCGAAGAAGAGCACATCTCCCGGCGCGAGCTTGGCGAAGCCGATGCGCTTCGTCCTCGGCACCTCACCACTCATCTGGTACGTCGTGCGGCCCTTGATCGTCGTGGCGAGCGCTGCTCCACCTGAGTACGCCTGCAACTTGTAGACGCGCCACACGAAGCCGGAGCAGTCGAAGCCGCCGTGGGCCTGGACTCCGAACGGCGCTTCGGCCTTCTCGCTCGTCCCGCCCCAGACGTAGGGGTAGCCGATGAAACGCACGGCGGTGTTGAGAACGCGCGTCTGCCACGCACCGAGCTGGGGGAGCGCGAGAGACGCGGCAGCATCCTCGACGTTCTGCACCTCCCAGCCGTTGAAACGGAGGATGTGGGCGACGGAGTACGCGGTCTCGGCACGGGTAGCCGGGTCGCTCGGAAGCAATTCGAGGTCATCCTGCCCCGCCGGGTGGTTCGTGCGAAGGCCGAGCAGGCGGGCGACTGTCTCGGTGCCGAACCGGGACGGGACGGTGAGACCCGCCGCACGTGCGCCGTCGACGAACGTCTTCGCAGCGTCTGACAGCTCGAGCGCAGTCACGAGGCGCGCGTCGAGTTGCGAGATGGTGACGGGAGCGGACTTCGCGGCGACGCTGCCTGCGGAGTGCTTCGTCAGGCCGGCGACGAGGGTTGCGAGCTCGCCCTGGGTCAACGTGTCGTCGGCGCGGAACGATGTGACGCTCTTCGCCATGAGGCCGTGCTTGACTACGTAACGGATCTCCGGCTGGGCCCACGAGGGCTTGGCCGCTGCGGCGGACTTCGGAGCCCCACCGCCGCTGTCGCCGATGCGGGCGGCAGATGCGGCTGGGGCGAGGAACGCGCAGCAGAAGATGACGGCGAGGTAGCGGCTCATCCGCCGTTCGTATCGTCCGCGGGGAGCTCGAGCTTTAGGCTCCGGTGCGGTGGACGTCCGCATCACGCCCGAGCCCGAGGATCGCGACGCCGTGCTGGCGGCGGTGCAGGCGCTGCTCGCGCGCGACGCGCTACCCGTGGCTTATCGGAGCCGATGGCGCGAGCGCGGCGTGCTCGAGAACCTCGACGAGGACGACGATCAGGGCGAGACAGTTCGCCCGCGGAGCAGCCCCGGCGCAACCCGCGCGTAGTCGAGCCCCGAGAGCCACGTCAGCGCGAGCGAGACGAGGAGGCCCCACCAGGCCACGTTCTCGTCCCACGCGCCTGCGGCGGCGAACCCGCCGATCGCAGCTGCGGTGGCCTGCGACCACGTCTTCAGCTTGCCGAGGTCGCGCGCCTGCATGACCACGCCGCGCTCGAGCGCCGCGAGCCGCAGGCCCGAGACGAGGAACTCGCGCGCGACGATCGCCGCGACCATCCAGCCGGAGAAGACGCCGCGATCGACAAGCACGATCAGGACCGTCAGGACGAGCACCTTGTCGGCGACCGGGTCGAGGAGGGACCCGAGCGACGAGGTGTGCCCACGCCAGCGTGCCACGCGACCGTCGAACCAGTCCGTCGTCATCGCCGCGATGAAGACCCCGGTGGCCCACCAGTCGTGCGCATGGAAGCTCGAGATGAAGAGCGCGACCACGACCGGCACGGCCGCGACCCGGGCGAGCGTCAACTGATCGGCGAGGCTCATGTGCAGGGAGAATACGGGGCAATGCCTCCGTTCTCGAAGGTACTCGTGGCCAACCGGGGCGAAATCGCGGTCCGGGTCTTCCGCACGTTGCGCGAGCTCGGCTGCGGCGCGGTAGCGGTCTACTCGGAGGTCGACCGCGACTCGTTGCACGTCCACGCATCCGACGAGGCCTACCTCGTCGGCCCGGGGCCGGCCGCCGAGAGCTACCTCGTTCAGGAGCGCCTGCTCGACGTGGCCCGCCGCTCGGGCGCGGAAGCCGTGCATCCGGGCTACGGCTTTCTCGCCGAGAACGCGGGCTTCGCTCGCGCGGTCGAGGGCGCGGGGCTCACCTGGATCGGCCCGCCCGCGGAGGCGATCGACGTGATGGGCTCGAAGACCGCGGCCCGCGGGCGCATGTCCGCGGCAGGCGTCCCGGTCGTCCCGGGCACGACCCAGCCGGTGACCTCGGCCGAGGAGGTGCTGCGGCTCGGCGAGGAGCTCGGGTGGCCGCTCGCGATCAAGGCCGCGGCCGGGGGCGGAGGGAAGGGCCTCAAGGTCGTGCAGGGTCCCGAGGAGGCCGAGCGCGCGCTCGAATCGGCCCAGCGCGAGGGGCAGGCATACTTCTCCGACTCGACGGTCTACGTCGAGCGCTACCTCGAGGATCCGCGGCACGTCGAGGTGCAGGTCCTCGCCGACGCCCACGGCAACGTGATTCACCTCGGCGAGCGCGACTGCACGATCCAGCGCCGCCACCAGAAGCTGGTCGAGGAGACGCCCTCGCCCGCGGTCGACGCCGAGCTCCGGGAGCGGATCGGAGCGATCGCCGTCGAGGCGGCGCGCGCCGTCGGCTACCGCAGCGCCGGGACGATCGAGGGTCTGCTCTCCCGCGAAGGCGAGTACTTCTTTCTGGAGATGAACACCCGCATCCAGGTGGAGCACACCGTCACGGAGATGGCGACCGGTCTCGATCTCATTCGCGAGCAGGTTCTCATCGCGGCCGGTGAGCCGCTATCGCTGCGTCAGGAGGACGTCCGGCTGGCTGGCCACGCGATCGAGTGCCGGATCAACGCCGAGGATCCGTCCAACGGCTTTCTGCCGACGCCTGGGAGGATCACGGGCTACCGCGAGCCGGCCGGGCCGGGGGTACGGGTCGACTCCGGGGTGACCGCTGGCTCGGAGGTGCCGGGCCTCTACGACCCGCTCGTCGCAAAGCTGATCGTCCACGACGTCGATCGCGAGCACGCGAGGCGACGGATGCTGCGCGCGCTCGACGAATTCGAGATCGGCGGGATCACGACCCTGCTCGGCTTCCATCGCGCACTGCTCGAGCATCCGTGCTTCGTCGAGGGCGCGACGTGCCACGGCATCGTCGAGTCCGAGGAGCTTGCGGAGCGTGCAGAGCAGTTGTCTCATCTGCAAACAACGGTACCGGCGCAGTCGAACGGAGCCCCGCAGCGGGCGCGGCACCTCACGCTCGAGCTCGACGGCCGCCGCTACGAGGTCGAGGCGCTCGAGCCCGAGCCTCCGTATGCCGAGCTCGCCCGCCGCCGCCGCGGGCGCACCGAGGCCGGCGCCAAGGCGGGCACGGACGCCGTCGTCACGCCCATGCAGGGGACGGTCCTCGCAGTCGAGGTCAGCGAGGGAGACGAGGTGCAGGCTGGCCAGGTGATCTGCATCGTCGAGGCGATGAAGATGGAGAACGAGCTCACCGCGCACCGCGCCGGGGTGGTCACAGAGCTCGCAGTCGCGCCGGGCCAGGCGGTCTCGAACGGCCAGGTCGTGTGCCTGGTCGTCGAGCCGGACGCCTGAGCGCCGGTACACTCGCCCGCCGGTGGATCTCTACGAATACCAGGGCAAGGAGCTCTTCAAGCGCTTCGGCATCCCGACCTCCGAGGGGCGGCCGGCGACGACTCCCGCCGAGGCACGCGCTGCGGCCGAGGAGATCGGCGGCCAGGTCGTCGTCAAGGCGCAGGTGCTGACGGGCGGTCGCGGCAAGGCCGGCGGCGTCAAGCTCGCCGACGATCCCGATGACGCCGAGCAGAAGGCGAACGACATCCTCGGCCTCGACATCAACGGTCACGTCGTGCGCAAGCTCTGGATCGAGGAGGCCTCGGAGATCGCGAAGGAGTATTACCTCTCGGTCACGTTCGACCGCGGCGCAAAGCAGGCGCTCTTCATGCTCACGAAGGAGGGCGGCGTCGAGATCGAGGAGGTCGCCGAGAAGAACCCGGACGCGCTCGCGCGCCTGCACGTCGACCCGCTCGAGGGCTACCAGCCCTACCAGGCCCGGCGCCTGATCTATGCGTCCAGCATCGACGACCCCGGCGAGCAGAAGCAGCTGCTCGACATCATCGGGAAGCTCTACCGCTGCTTCGTCGAGAGCGACGCGATGCTCTGCGAGATCAACCCGTTGATCGTCACGCCGGAGGGCGAGATCCGCGCGCTCGACTCGAAGTTCACCGTCGACGACAACGCGCTCTACCGGCACGCGGACGTCGCCGAGATGCGCGACCTCGAGGCCTACCCGCCCGAGGAGCGCGCCGCGCGCGAGAAGGGCGTCACCTACGTGAAGCTCGACGGCGACGTGGGCATCCTCGGCAACGGAGCCGGGCTCGTCATGTCGACGCTCGACGTGATCGCGATCGTCGGCGGGCGTCCGGCGAACTTCTGCGACCTCGGCGGCGGCGGCGACGCGCAGGGCGTGGTCGACGCGCTCGAGATCATCTCCGCCGACCCGCAGGTGCGCTCGATCCTGTTCAACATCTTTGCCGGGATCACACGCTGCGACGTCGTCGCGCAGGGGATTCTCCAGGCGCTCTCGCAGATCTCGATCGCGCACCCGATCGTCGTGCGCTTCGACGGCACGAACGCCGAGGAGGGGCGCGCGATCCTCGCCGAGGCGGCGCCGCCGAACCTGCACGTCGAGTCGACGATGCTCGACGCGGCCCGCCGCGCGGTGGAGCTGGCGGCGTGAGCGCCTGGTCCGACCGCGCGCAGGCCTACCGCGAGAGCGAGACCCATCGCTACGGCCCGGATCTCGACCTGCTGGTCGAGTGGTGCGAGCCGGGCGAAGGCGTGAAGGCGCTGGACGTCGCGACCGGCGGCGGGCACGTCGCCGACCGGCTCCGCGCAGCGGGGTGCCAGGTCGTCACGCTCGACCCGTCGCCCGGGATGCGGGCCGACGTGCTCGCGGGCGCCGAGGACATCCCGTTCGAGGACGGCGCGTTCGACGTCGTCGTGTCGCGGATCGCGCCGCACCACTTCGAGGACGTGCGCGCGGCCGTCGCCGAGATGGAGCGCGTCAGCAACCGGCTCGTCGTGATCGAGGACACCCTCTACTCGACCGACCGGCACGAGGAGGCGGAGAAGCTGCGCGACCCGACCCACGTTCGCAACTACACCGAGGACGAGTGGCGCAGGTTCCTGACCGATGCGGGCCTCGAGGTCGAGCAGGTCGAATGCTTCGAGAAGGAGCACCCGCTGGAGGACTGGCTCGCTCGCACGGGTTGCGAGGGCGCGGAGGCGGCGCGCGTGCGCCAGCTGCTCGCCGACCGGATGACCGCCGACGGCAGCGCGTGGGTCGACACGAAGCTCGTCATCCGCGCCCGAAAGTCACAGTCGTAATGGCGATCGTCGTCGGCAAGGACACGAAGCTAGTCGTCCAGGGCGCGACCGGGCGCGAGGGCTCGTTCCACACGCTGCGCAACCGCGCGTACGGAACCGACGTGGTCGCGGGCGTGACTCCCGGCAAGGGCGGCACCGACCTCGAGGGGATCCCGATCTTCGACACGGTCGCCGACGCGGTCGGCGAGACCGGCGCCAACACGACGATGGTCTTCGTCCCGGCGCGCTTCGCGGCAGACGCGATCTACGAGGCCGTCGACGCGGGCATCGCCACGGTGATCTGCATCGCGGAGGGACTGGCCGCCCACGAGATGCTGCGCGTCTACAACTACATCCGGCCGAAGGGGATCACGATGCTCGGCCCCAACTGCCCGGGCGCGCTCTCGCCGGGCAAGGCCAACGTCGGGATCATTCCCGCGGAGATCTTCCGCGAGGGCCCGATCGGCGTGGTCTCGCGCTCCGGCACGCTGACGTACCAGATCGGCCACGAGCTGACCCAGCGCGGCCTCGGCAACTCCACGATCGTCGGCATCGGCGGCGACCCGGTGGTCGGGTCCTCGTTCATCGACGTCCTCGCTCGCTTCCAGGCCGACGACGAGACCGAGGTGATCGTGATGGTCGGCGAGATCGGAGGGGACGAGGAGGAGAAGGCCGCCGCGTTCATCGGGGCCGAGGTGACGAAGCCCGTGGTCGCGTACATCGCCGGCTTCACGGCGCCGCCGGGCAAGACGATGGGGCACGCCGGAGCGATCATCTCCGGCTCCTCCGGAACCGCCCAGGCGAAGAAGGACGCGCTCGAGTCAAAAGGCGTGCGCGTCGGCACGACGCCGACCGAGGTCGCGGAGCTCGCGGCCGAAGTCGCTAGCGGACGCTGACGCCGGCGCAGGCGAGGCGGCTGCGGTTACCCGAGCCGTCGGTCGCGCGAATGCAGAAGCGGTAGGCGCCCGGCGCACGAAAGCGCCAGCGAACCCAGTACGCGATCGCATCGTCGGTCGCGCGCAGCGGGCGCGTCAGGGTCTTGAGCAGCTTCTTCCGCCGGTAGACGAGGATCCGCTCGGAGGTCTGGCCTGCGTTGTCGCTCACGCGGTAGCGCAGCCGTAGCGGCGCTACGTGCCGGCCCCGCGCCGCGTAGGCGCGGGCCGTCGGCGGCTTCGTGTCGGGCAGCGGCGGCGGAGGCGGTGCGGAGGAGGCGGCGGCGCAAGGGGCGGAGGAGGCGGAGGCGGAGGCGGTGGCGGCACTGCCGTCGCGAGCGCGCGCGGCACGTCGATCCGCCCGTAGCCATAGTGCTGCTCCCAGGTGCAACTCGCACAGGTGCCGTAGGGATCGGCGCCGTACGCGTACGAGCCGACCTTGTCGGAGCTCAACGCGAGGATCTCGCGGACGGCCGTGGCCGACGCGCCCGGGTGCAGGCTCCTGACGAGCCCGGCGAGCGCGGTGACGTACGGAGACGCCATCGAGGTCCCGCTCAGGTAGGCGTACCCGCCCGCGTACGTCGAGAGCACGTTGACGCCCGGCGCGGACACGAAGACGTTCGGGTGACCGTAGTTCGAGAAGCTGCCGGGGAGGTCGCTCGAATCGGTCGCAGCAACGCCGATCGCGCCCGGGCACGCGGCCGGGTAGGTCGGCGTCGAGGTAGGTGTTCCCTCGGGCTGCCCGTTTCCGCCGCGGCCACCACGACCGCGTCGTAGCTGTCGATCGCGACGGAGACGGCATCGCAGAGCGTGGTCGGGTAGCTGCCGCCGGTCGCGCCCAGGCTGAGGTTGATCACCTTCGCTCCGTGGGCGGCCGCCCAGAGGATCCCGTCGGCGACGTCGGAGAGCGCTGCGCCCTGGGTCGCATCCGCCGGAAAGACGCGGACGACGATCAGCGGCGACGCGTAGGCCAGGCCGGCGACGCCGAGCGCGTTGTC
Organism: Gaiellaceae bacterium; assembly: GCA_033856995.1. Taxonomy (GTDB): domain Bacteria; phylum Actinomycetota; class Thermoleophilia; order Gaiellales; family Gaiellaceae; genus AC-32. The sequence continues at coordinate 19,300 of JAWVDY010000186.1, read as the reverse complement.
AGTCGCGGCGCCCGCGATTCCCGAGACATGGGTCCCATGGCCGTCGTCGTCGGTCGGGATCCCGCCCGCGCACGAGCCGAGGCACGTCGCGCTCGAGGCTGAGACACGGCCGGCGAGATCCTCGTGCGTCGCGTCGACGCCGGTGTCGACGATGCCAGCGGGGCCATCGGCGCGGCGGAGAAGGTGCCGGGAAATGACGACCAGCCGGCGAGCGCCGAGATCGCGCCGAGCGCCCACTGCGAGCCGTAGTCGGGGTCGTCCGGCGGCGTCATGTCGAACAGGTGCAGGACGCGGTTCGGCTCCGCGTACTGGACGTCGGCGCGCGCTCGGTAGCGGGCGAGCGCCTGGGCGGCCGTCTCCGCCGGCCGCGGGTCGACGACGGTCACCCCCGGTCGCGGTCGAGCCGTCGACATCGTCCCCGAGCGCCGTGACCTTCGCGGCGGCGCTCGCCGGATGGCTGAACCTGACGAGGATCGTGGCGCCCGCCGAGGCCGCTGCCGGCGCGGCCAACGCGAGTGCGAGCAGGGTCCCGAGGAACGCGAAGCGGCGGGCCATCCCTCCGAACGTCGGCAGGAACCGCGGCTTCCTCCACCCTCGCTCGCGGGACGGGGGTGAGAGCCGGGGCTGCGCCTACACTGCCGCGCGTGGAGACGATCTCCTTCGCGCGGGGAATTCCCGCCCCGGAGTGCCTGCCGGTGTTCGAGCTCGCGGACTGCGCCAAAGCGGCGCTCGAGCGGGACGGGTCGGTTGCGCTGTCGTACGGGAGCACGCTCGGCTACGCGCCGCTGCGAGAGTGGCTCGGGGAACGGCACGGGGTCGACCCCGGCCGAGTCCTGGTCACGAACGGGTCGCTCCAGGCGTTCCACTTCGTGCTCGACGTTCTCGACGGTGATGCGCGCCGCATCCTCGTCGAGCGGCCCACGTACGATCGGCCGCGGCGAATCCTCGCGTCGGCAGGAATCGAGCTGGCCGAGATCGGGGTCGACGACGACGGGCTCGACGTCGACGAGCTCGAGCGCGCGCTCGATGGCGCGCAGCCGGCCTTCCTGTACACGATTCCGACCTTCCAGAACCCGACCGGCTCGACGCTGAGCGCCGAGCGCCGCCGAAGGCTGGTCGAGCTCGCCGGCAAGCATCGGCTCCCGGTGCTGGAGGACGATCCATACGGCCTCGTCCGCTTCGAGGGCGAGGCTCTCCCGTCGCTGTTCGAGCTCGAAGGGGGCGTCAACGTCATGTACTCGTCGTCGTTCTCGAAGACGATCGCGCCCGGCCTGCGCGTCGGCTACGCGATCTTCCCTGCGGCGCTGGAAGGCGAGCTCGAGGAGCTTGCGGCCTCGACGTACATCACCCCGGCGCTGCTCGCCCAGGCGACGGTCTACGAGTTCCTGCGCCGGGGTCTCTTCGAGCCGAACCTGAAGCGCGTTCGCGGGCTACTGGGTGCGCGCCGGGACGCGATGCTCGAGGCGCTCGAGCGCGAGCTCGCGGGCCGCGCGCGCTGGAACCAGCCCGAGGGTGGCTACTTCCTCTGGCTCGAGCTGCCCGACGGCGTGGACGCGGCGGAGTTGCTGCCGCGCGCCACCGAAGGCGGCGTCACGTTCGTTCCTGGAGCCGACTTCGGCGGCCCGGCCGCGTCGGCGCGGCTCGCGTTCAGCTTCGTCTCGCCCGCTGAGATCGACGAGGGCGTCCGGCGGCTGGCGGGGTTACTTGCGGCGGCGCCGGCGCCGGTATAGCTGCGAGACGAGCACCCCGAGAAGTAAGCCGAGCGCCACGCTGAGCAGGATCAGCCAGATCAGCGAGACCCGCGCCTTCGCAAAAACGAAGTGCACGTCGACGTGCTTGTTGTTCTCGAGCACGAACGCGATTCCGTAGGCGACGATCAGCCCGAGAACCACGATGCGGAAATAGAGCCGCGGCTGCCACTGGCGCCGGAATCCCTCCAGCCGTTCCTCTGCCGGTTGGTCGGCGCCGGCCGGCTCTTCTGCGGGCGGCGCGCCGTGCTGCTCCGGCTCGTTGTGCACTGCGACCTAGTCTAGGCCGCCGAACGGCCCGCGAGCGGCGTCAGGGGCCGCGGTACCAGGCGGGGCTGGCGAGGCGGCACGAGCGAGCCGCGGCTGTGGAGCCTGAAGGTGGGGCACGGAGCTTCCAGCGTGAGGGCGCAGAGGCCCGCCCGATGGAAATAGCAATCCTCGCACGTCAGTTTGCTCAACTTGCTCATACCCCAGTTTGCTCCTCTTCGGTCGCCTGCCGAACTCGCGGGATGATGAGGGCGGAGGCCCCCTGAATCAAGGCTTGTCTGTGGAGAAAACACTGCAATTTCCGGCGCTTTCAAACATCCGAAAACTGACGCTTCTTGCTACTTTCAGTGCAGCGTTGCCAGTGCCCGCAACGCCTGTGCAAAGTTCTTCACAGGCACGATGCGGATGCCGTCGGCATAGCGCCGGGCCTCGCGGGAGTTGTCCCCGGCCGGGACGAGGAATATGTCCACACCCGCTTTGCGCACCCCGAGTGTCTTTTGCTTCACACCGCCGATCGGACCGACCGTCCCGTCGAGGCCGAGCTCTCCGGTCGCCGCGATCTTGTGACCGTGCGCGATGTTGCGTCCGAGCTCCTGGAGGATGTCGAGCGCGAAGGCGAGGCCGGCCGAGGGACCACCGACCCCGCCGGCGTCGATCGTGATCTTCACGGGGAGCGTCACGTGCAGGGCGTCGCGCGCCGAGACGCCGACCAACGTGCGCTTCGGATCCTGCGGATCGGCGATCGTCTTGATGGTTGCCGTCATCGGCCTGCCGCCGCGGCGGAACCCGATCTGCACCTTGTCGCCGGGCCGGTGCCTGGCGAGGATCGTCCGCAGGCGTTGGACCGAGGTCACCTTGTGGCCGTCGGCGGAGACGATCACGTCGCTCGTGCGAAGGATCTTGGCCGCAGGGGCGCTGGGGTCGACGAGCACGATCGTCACCCCGCCGCTGCGCGCGCGCACCTTGTAGCCGAGGTGGTCGAGGGCAACGACCGCGGCGACCTTCTGGGACTCCGTCATGTCCTGGAGCCCGATCTGCTGCTCGATCGTGGAGCTGATCGGCGGGGACTTCACGATCGACGAGCCCGAAGGGCGAGCGAACGGGACGAGACGCTCCAGCAGCCGAGCCTCGCGCTCGCGGACGTCGACGAAGTAGATCGGCCCAGGCTTGTGCGGTTTCTCGCCCGGCACCTTGACCAGCGGGTCGGCGGGATGCGCGGGATCGACCAGCCGGATGTCGTAGCCGCTTCCGGGCGCGATCCACAGCACGATCGCGGCCGCGGCCAGGAGGAAGAGGCCGGCTGCAGCGAGCCGGCCCGGCGAGGACCACCGCATCACTTCGAGGATATGCGGCTCAGAGGAGGCTGCGCGTCAGTCCGCCGTCGACCGGCATGACGGCGCCCGTGACGTAGCCGGCCGCCTCGGAGGCCAGGAAACAGACGACCTGCGCGACCTCGCGTGGCTGCCCGAACCGTCGTAGCGGGATCGTCTCGAAGTCCTCGGCGCGAGGCTTCCCTTTGTGGGTCTCGGCGAGCCGCGCGGTCTCGATCCGCCCAGGCGCGATCGTGTTGACGGTGATCTTCTTGGGGCCGAGCTCGCGCGCGAGGGTCTTCGCCCATCCGACCACGCCAGGCCGCACGGCGTTCGAGAGCGCGAGGTTCTCGATCGGCTCGCGGACCGAGCTCGACTCGATGTTGATGATGCGGCCGCGACCGCTCCGCTCGAGCTGCGGCAGGCAGAGCCCGGTCAGTCGGATCGCGGAGAGCAGGAGTAGCTCGACCGCGCTCTCGACCTGGTCATCCGTCAGCCCGACTGCGGGCGTCCGGGGTGGGCCGCCGCTGTTGTTGACGAGGATGTCGACGCCGCCGAAAGCCTCGAGCGTGCGGTCGACGAGGCGTTTCAGGTCGGCTGGGTTCGTGACGTCGCCGCGAACCGCGAGTGCGCCGATGCGCTCGGCCTCCTGCTGGAGGATCTCGCGGCGCCGAGCGAACATGGCGACATTCGCGCCTTCCGCGGCGAGCTCCTCGGCGATCGCGAGCCCGATACCCGAGGAGGCACCGCAGACGATCGCGCTGCGACCGCTCAGCCCGAGGTCCACACCGTCTCCGCCGACCGTTGAATGTTCACGCGCGCGCCCCACCCTGGGTGGGGAGTGAGGTTCCACCCGCCGCCCGCTACGAGCGTACCGCTGGTTTCGTGCCGTGTCTGTGACGTGCCTGTGACGATTCTGTACCGATTGGGCTCGCGCGCGGCTCGTGAGGCGAGACAGGACACGTCGCTACGCCTCCGTGCTCAGCACGCCCACGACCTCGCGAACCGCCTCGGCTGACGCGTCCAGGGCCTTGCGCTCATCGTCGCCCAGCTCGAGCTCCACGATCTCCTCGATTCCCCCGGCGCCGAGCTTCACGGGCACGCCCATGTAGAGGCCGTCGATCCCGTACTCGCCCTCGAGGTACGCGGTGCACGGAAGCACGCGGTGCTCGTCGAGCATCACCGCGTCCACCATGTGCGCGGCCGCGGCACCCGGCGCGTACCAGGCCGACGTTCCAAGCAGCTCGACGAGCTCGCCGCCGCCCTTCGCCGTTCGCGAGACCATGGCTGCGATCCGCTCCTCGGAGACGAGCCGCCGCAGCGGGATCCCGCCGACCGTCGTCGCCGAGACGACCGGCACCATCTGGTCGCCGTGGCCGCCGAGGACCATGGCGGTCACGTCTTTGACCGACGAGCCGGTCTCCCACGCGATGAAGGTCGAGAAGCGCGACGTGTCGAGGATCCCGGCCATGCCGAAGACCCGCTCCTTCGGCCAGCCCGAGACGTTCTTCGCGACGTGGCACATGGCGTCGAGGGGGTTCGAGACGACGATCAAAATCGCATCGGGCGACGCGCCGACCACCTGCTCGGTGACCGAGCCGACGATCTTCTCGTTCGTGCTGACGAGGTCGTCGCGGCTCATGCCGGGCGATCGCGGCAGGCCGGCGGTGACTACGACCACGTCCGAGCCCGCTGCCTCCTCGTACGAGTTCGAGCCGACCACGTACGGCTCGTAGCCGAGCACGGCGCCCATCTGGTTGATGTCGAGCGCCTTGCCCTGCGGCAGGCCCTCCTTGATGTCGACGAGCACGACGTCGGAGTAGTCGCGCGTCGCCAGCACCTGCGCGCAGGTCGCGCCGACGTTGCCGGCGCCTACGACTGTCACCTTCCGCCGCTGGCTCACGTGACCGGCGCTCCCATCGCGTCGATGATCGCATCGGCCACGTCGCTCGTCCCGACCGCGGTCGGGTCGTCGCGTGACGGCTTCATGTCGTAGGTCACGTGGTCTCCGGTTCGGATCACGTCCGCGATCGCGCCCTCGAGGTGGTCGGCCGCCTCGCGCTCGTCGAGGTGGCGGAGCATCAACATCCCCGAGAGCATCATCGCCATCGGGTTGACCTTGTTCTGGCCGGCGTATTTCGGAGCGGAGCCGTGTGTCGGCTCGAAGACTGCCGCGTGCGTGCCGAAGTTCGCGCCCGGCGCGAGGCCGAGGCCGCCGACGAGCCCGGCGGCGAGGTCGGAGACGATGTCGCCGTACAGGTTCGGCAGCACTAACACGTCGTATTCCTCCGGCCGCTGGACGAGCTGCATACAGAGGTTGTCCACGATCCGGTCCTCGAACTCGATCTCGGGATGTTCGTCGGCGACCTCACGCGCGACGCGGAGAAAGAGGCCGTCGGAGAACTTCATGATGTTGGCCTTGTGCACGGCGGTCACCTTGCGACGGCCGTTGCGCCGCGCGTAGTCGAACGCGAACTCGACGATCCGACGGCTGCCGCCGACCGAGAGCGGCTTGATCGAGATTCCCGACTCGGGCGGTATCGAGCCGCCGCGCGCCGCGATCCACTCCGCGAGCTCGTCGGCATGACCCGAGCCTTCCTCGTACTCGATGCCGGCGTAGAGATCCTCCGTGGCCTCGCGCACGATGATCAGGTCGACGTGCTCGTAGCGGGAGCGTACGCCCTCGTAGCTCTTGCAGGGGCGCACCTGCCCGTAGAGATCGAGCGTCTTGCGCAGAGTCACGTTGACGGAGCGGAAGCCGCCGCCGACCGGAGTCGTGATCGGCCCCTTCAGCGCGACCCCGGTGCGCTTGATCGAGTCGAGCACCTGGTCGGGGAGCGGATTGCCGCCGTAGGAGTCCATCACGTCCGCGCCGGCTTCCTGGACGTCCCAATCGAACGCGACCCCCGTGGCCTCGAGGACGCGCCGGGTCGCCTCCGTCAGCTCGGGCCCAGTGCCGTCGCCCGGGATCAATGTCACCTCGTGGGCCACGGCGCGTGACTCTAGCGGAGCCCCACCTCGCGGCCTCCCCTGGTCGGCGCCCTCGCCTGTAGATTTCTGGCCGTGAACGACTTCAAGCCGGGGCTCGAGGGTGTCGTCGCCGTCGAGACCGAGATTGCCGAGCCCGACCGCGAGGGTGGGTCTCTGCGCTATCGCGGTGTCGACATCGAGGAGCTCGTCGGCAGCTACCCGTACGAGCGCGTCTGGGGCCTGCTCGTCGATGACGACCTCAATTCGAAGATGCCGGATCCGGAGCCGTACGAGCCGGCGGCGCTGACTGGCAATGCGCCGTCCGACCTCCAGGCCGAGACCGCGCGCCTGGCCGGTCACTGGGAGCTCGGGAAGCTGAACGAGATCTCGGACGAACAGGCGCGAGAAGATCTCGGCCGCCTCTCGGCGCAGATGATGGAGATCGTCGCCCGCTCGGCGGCCAAGGCAGACGGTCGCGAGCCGGCGCCTGACGACGTCGTCGCGCGCGGCGAGACTGCCGCTGAGAAGTTCCTGCTCCGCTGGCGCGGCGAGGCCGATCCTCGTCATGTCACGGCGATCGATACGTACTGGATCTGCACCGCCGAGCACGGCCTCAACGCCTCCACCTTCACCGCGCGCGTGGTCGCCTCGACGGGGGCGGACTGCGGCGCTGCGCTCTCGTCCGCGGTCGGCGCCCTTTCCGGGCCGCTGCACGGCGGGGCTCCCGCCTACGTGAAGCCGATGCTGGAGGAGGTCGCGCGCCTAGGCGACGCGCAGCAGTGGGTGGACGAGGCGCTCGCGTCCGGCAAGCGCATCATGGGCTTCGGCCACCGGATCTACCGTGCCGAGGACCCGCGCTCGCGCATCCTCAAGCGGACGGCGAAGGAGCTCGGCTCGTCGCAGGTCGAGGTTGCAGAGGAGCTCGAGCGCGTGGCGCTCGCAGCGCTGCAGGAGCGGCATCCGGAGCGGGTGCTCGCCACGAATGTCGAGTACTACTCGGCGATCGTCCTCGACGTCGCCGAGATTCCGCCGCCGCTCGCGCCGGCGATGTTCGCGTGCTCGCGGGTGGCCGGCTGGTCGGCCCACATCCTCGAGCAGAAGCGCACGGGCCGCCTCTTCCGCCCGTCGGCGCGCTACGTCGGTCCCGGCGAGCGACCGGCGTCCGCGGTGGCCGGAACCCCGGTCAGCACTTGAGCCTCGCCGAGGCCGGGGTCGAGGCGAACCTCCTCGCCGAGGGCGGAAACGAGCGTGATCTCGCAAAGCTGCGCGCCGCGTGGGCGGAGGACCTCGAGGCAGCGGCGCGCTCGGAGGACCACCGGGAGCGCGCGACCGCGTACCGCGCAGTGGGGCAGTTCCGCTTCCGACAGAAGGAGGAGCTGCTGCGACGAGGCCTCGAGGATGCCAGCCCGGCGTGCCGCGGCTCGGCGCTGCTCTCGCTCGAGCTGCTCTCGCGAGACCATCCGCGCACCGTCAATTCGGTCCGCCCGCTCTTGCACAACCTCGCGAACGCGGACGACAACGAGGCTGTGCGGCGCCTGGCGATCCTCTCGCTGCGCAACGGCTCACCGCAACGCGACACGATCGTGCTTCTCCATGGCATTGCCGAGGAGGAGGGTCTATCGCGCGAGGTCCGCGAGACTGCTTCGAAGGTCGCGGTCGGGCTCGAGAAACGCGCGAACGCCCGTTAGCTATTGGCAGCCGCAGGCGCGGCCGCGCAGATGACGGCCGCACGAAGGGCAGGTGCGGCGCCGCCGCTTCCACTCGAGCGCGCTTTTCTGGAGTCCCGCGAACGACATCAGCACTCCGACCCCGGCGATCGAGGTCATCAGCGCGGCGAGGTGGGGGGCGGGGGTCACCTCGCAGTGATTCCTGGTCCTCAGGAGCCCGAAACGTTCTTGCGGCGCGCGTGGGGGTGGCTGCGGAAGTAGACGTCGCGGCGGCGGCGGTCCGAGATGTGCGTGTAGAGCTCGGTCGTGCCGAGGTCGGCGTGTCCCAACATCTCCTGGACGCTTCGCAGGTCGGCCCCGCCCTCGAGCAGGTGCGTCGCGAACGAGTGCCGCAGGAGGTGCGGATGGACACGCTCGGGCTCGAGCCCTGCGCGGCCCGCGAGCCGGCGCAGGATCAGAAACGCGCCTGCGCGCGTGAGGCCGCCGCCCTGCGCGTTGAGGAACAGCTCCGGCCGGTGGCGGCGGTCCAGATAGGGACGGCCGTGTGCGAGGTAGCGGCGGAGCGCCTCGACCGCGTGCCGCCCGACGGGGACGACGCGCTCCTTGTTCCCCTTCCCCGTGCAACGCACGAGGCGCTGCTCGAGATCGACGCCGGTCTTGTCGAGCCCGACCGCCTCGCTGACCCGAAGGCCCGCGCCATAGAGGAGCTCGACGAGCGCGCGGTCGCGCATCGCGCGAGGCGTCGACCCCGCGGCTGCCTCGATCAGGCGCTGCGCCTCGGCGGGGGAGAGGGTGCGCGGCAGCCTCCGTCGCCGGCGCGGGAGCTCCAGCGCTGCGGCGGGGCTGTCGGTCCGCGCGCCGAGGAGGACCTGGTGCTTGAAGAACGAGCGCACCGCGGCGACCCTGCGGGCAATCGTGGCCGGCGAGAGGCCGGCGGCGCGCAGGTCCGCGAGCCAGCGCTCGAGGTCGTCGTGGGTCGCCCTCGAAGGCGGGCCGCCGAGCCAGTCGCCGAGCGCGCGCAGGTCGCGACGGTACGCGTCGACGGTCTTCGACGCTCGGCGCGCCGCGAGCAGAGCGAGGAAGCCCTCGACCTCGGGATCGGGAGCAGCCGGTTCGGGCCGCGTGTCCATCGGACGTTCTTCCTTCGCCTCGCGCGCCCAGACGCCTGCCGCGGTGCTCGAGAAGGCACGGTTTCGTCACGAAGCCGTGACAGACCCGTTGCCCTTTCACTCGTAGGCTGTAGGTGGGCGGGAGTGGTGGGCACCCGCTTCTCGGGCGTGATCCTGCTACCGGTCGACGCGCTCAGAGCACCGGCGGTGGGATCACCTCTCCGCCCTCGATCCATGAGCGGAGCTGGGGCTCGAAGCTCTGGAGCGATGCGTGGCCCTCGATGCCCTCGGCCATCTCGTCTGAGATCGGCCCGAACGCGCTGAACTCGTGTCGCAGCACCGTCGCGCCTGACGTGTCGGCGAACTCGTAGCGGTGATTCAGCGTGATCCCGCCGCCGAGCATCTGGCTGATCGTCGAGTACCCGGCCGGCGGGTCCCACCAGCCGATCGTGCCGTAGAGCTTCCCGGTGCCCTCGCCCCAGTCCTCGTAGATCTGGCCGCCCACGCGGCGGTCGTTGACGACGCTCTTCAGGCGCTCCTCGCCGTAGCTGATCTGGAACCACTTCCCCGTGTCGAGGAAGGCTTCGAAGACTTCCTCGCGAGGGCGCTCGAAGCGCAGCTCGTTCGTGAACGCAATGTGCCTGACAGGGTCCATCACTCCTCCTTCTTTTCAGGTGCAGTTGCGTGGAGGTGTCGCTGGAAAGCGAGCAGCTCCGAGGCCGTCGCCTGCTGGAAGCCGTTCAGCCAGCGCTCGAGCTCGCGCTGGATCGGGACGCCGTTCAGCTCGTTCCAGCGCTCGCGGCCTTCCCGGCGGACAAGCACGACGCCCGCCCGCTCCAGCACCCCGAGGTGCTGCATGACGGCATAACGCGAGAGCTCCGGCAGAACCTCGCACAGCGCGCTCGTCGTCTTCGGCCCGTCGCGCAGGGCATCGAGCAGTGCCCGTCGGTGCGGCGAGCCGAGTGCTTTCCAGATGCGTGCGTCCTCCACTTAGGTGATAAAAATATCACATAAGTCAGGAGCGCGGGTGTGCGTTGTCGTAGACCTTCCTCAGCCGTTTGGCGTCGACGTGACTGTAGATCTGAGTCGTGGAAAGAGAGCTGTGCCCGAGCAGCTCCTGGATCGTGCGCAGGTCTGCGCCGCCTTCGAGCAGGTGCGTGGCGAACGAGTGGCGCAGCCGGTGCGGATGCGGCAGCAGGCGGCGGAGCGTGCTCGTGTCCAGCCGCCGGCCGCGCGTCGACAGGAAGAGGGCGTTCTCGGCTCCGCGCGCGAGCTGCGGCCGCGCCTCGCGCAGGTACCACGCGACCATGTGCGACGCCTCCTCGCCGAGCGGGACGACCCGCTCCTTGCCGCCCTTGCCGCGCACGCGCACGAGCTCCTGCTCGAAGTCGACGTCGCCGAGATCGAGGTCGACGGCCTCCTGCGAGCGCAGCCCCGCCGAGTACACGAGCTCGACGAGGGCACGGTTCCGCAGCCTAAGGGGGCCGTCGCCCGCCAGCCCGGCGAGCTCGCGCTCGATCTCCTGCGCCCGTGGCGCGTCGGGGAGGCGACGCGCCCGGCTCGGCGCGAACGAGGCGTCGGGCACCCGCGCGCGGCCGAGCGCGTGACGGAGGAAGGCGCGCACGGCTGCGAGCTTGCGGGCGATCGTGGCCGGCGCCAGCTTGCGCGGGCGCGCCCGGCCGAGCTCGGTCGCGTAGTCGGCCAGCACCCGGATGTCCACGTCTTCGAGGCTCGTCCCGCGGCGCTTCAGCCACGCTGTGAACTCCTCGACGTCGAAGCGGTAGGCCCGCCGGGTCGCGTCCGCCAGGGCCGGGCTCTCCAGGAATCGCCGAACGGCTTCGTCCACAGCGAGGACTTCGCCGCGGTTGTGAGGAGTCCGCTAGCTGACGGCCGCGACGATCTCGTCGCTCAGGCTCGGGAAGCCGCGCAGGAACTCGGCTCGCTCGGCCTTGAAGCGCTCGACGAGCGCCCGGTATTCGTCGCCGCGGCCCTGCTCGTCGTAGAGCCGGCGCGGCTGGAGGATCTCCGGCTCGTCGATGCCGGGCACGGACGAGGCGACCTGGTAGCCGAAGTCGGGGTCGTGCTCCCACTCGATCGTGCCCTCGGCGATGCCCTTGACGACAGCGGACGAGTGCTTGATGCGCACCTTTCGCGAGCGCTCGTCGCTCTCGGGGCCGCCTATGCGGCCGGTGTTCATCACGTAGACCTCGAGCGGGTGCTGCGCGAGCAGCTCGAGGAAACGGTTGCCCTGGAGGTCGTGCGGCATCGGGAAGAACGGGTTCGTGCCGGGTACTCGCAGGAACTTGCCGGCCTCGTCGGCGCCGCCGGCGCTCGTGCCCGTCGTCTCGCCGAGCATGAAGAAGGCCGCTGCCTGCGGCCCTTCGAGCTTCGCGACGGCGGGGACGATGTTCTCGTTCTTGTTCAGGATCAGGAGGAAGTGCGCGGCGTCGATCTCGTCGCCGGCCGCGGCCTCGATCACGTCGAATGGGAAGGTCGCGCGGCCGTTGGACGTGTAGTTGGTGTCGTAGAAGTCCACCTCGTCGCCGTGCTGGGAGACGTTCTCCAGATAGGCCCGCGGCTGCGTAACGGCGCTGTAGATCGTGGGCTCGTCCTCGGGGTTGAGCCCGAAGGTCTTCGCGAAACAGCCGTTCTCGGTCGCGTAGACGCGGCCGTTCGGCATCCAGGCGACGAAGTCGTCCTGCACCGGCAGCGAGCCGTTCTGGCGGGTGAAGGTGGTCGTCGTCTTCCCGGTTCCCGAGAGGCCCACGATCAGGCCGACGCGCTTGCCGCGCTCGGTGGGGATGATCTTGCAGCCAGCGTGCAACGGGATTCCGCCGCGGTCGTAGACGAGCTTGTTCCACATCCGCAGCCCGCCCTTCTTCGACTCGCCGAAGTAGTCGGAGTTGAAGACGCGCGTCACGCCCTGCTCGAGGTCGACCGCGATCAGGCGGTCGTCCGGGTAGCCGTCGGCCTTCAGGTTCGGCGTGTAGATGACCGTGAGCTCGGGCTCGAGCTCCTCGCCGTCGGCCGGCGAGAAGTAGAGCTGCTGCTGCATCCCGGCGATGTTCGCGTTGGCCGCCTCGATGTAGAGCCGGGCGGGGGTGCGGAACTCGGGGTCGTTTCCGATGTAGCCGTCGATCACGACCATCTCCTGGCCGGCGATGTACTCGTCCTGCCGGTCGGCCCAGCGCTCACCTTCTTCGCGGGTGATCGCCTGGTTCTGACCGTCGGGCTCGTCCGTGACGATGAACGTCGAGCCTTTCGAGCGGCTCACGACCTCGGTCTGGACGTTGAGGTTGCCGTAGCGCGTCGGGCGCGCGTTCGGCATCCGCGAGGCGAGCTCCTTGAGCTCCTCTTCCTTCGGGTTGTCGATCACGCCGGCCGCGTCAGGCAGCCGGAAAAGCATCTTCGCCACGGCGGGGAGCATACCCAGGAGCCGATTTCCGTCACACACTTGGGAACGGCACAATGCAGCCATGGCGGAGCCTTACGCTCTCAAGCGCGCCAGACGCTGGCTCTCGCTGATCCTCGGCGCCGTCGTAATCGCGCTCCTGCCCTGGACGGCCTACCTCAGCGCGACGCTGCCGGGGAAGCACGTCACCCACCACTGGGACCTCGCCTGGGCCGGGTTCGACCTGTTCGAGGCGAGCGTGCTCGCGGCGACGCTGATCGCGTTCCTCAAGGAGTCGCAGTGGGTGGCGCTGCTCGCCGCCTCTGCGGGCACGGCGCTTCTCTGTGACGCCTGGTTCGACCTGGTCACGGCCGGGAGCGGCCGGGAGCTGAGCTGGGCGCTGGGCGAGGCGATCGGCGGCGAGCTCCCACTGGCGATCCTCTGCTTCTGGCTTTCCGGCGAAGCGACCGGCGGCCGCGTCAGCGACGGCCCGGCTTCGGAAGCTGACCCTCGGCCCACAGCGCCGCCAGACCCACGCGGGGAAGGCCAAGCGCGCGCTGGTAGACCAGGTAGCGCGGCTCCCAGCGAGGGAAGAACTTCGCGTTGAAGCGGTAGAGCCGCTCGATCTGGAAAAAGCGGTCCGCGAGCAGAAGCACGCGAGCAGACCCGCGCTCCAGTCGCCCGCGCGGCGCATGGATGACGCGCGCGAAGACGGAGAAGTTCAGCGAGATCTCTTCGACGCCGCGGTCTCGTAGATGCTCGACCGCGCGCACGACCAGGAACTCGATCAGTCCGTTCGGCGTGTCCGGATCGCGCCGCATCAGCGAGAGCGAGACCGCTGGACGGCCGAAGCTCGGCGCGAAGTGGAGAAACCCGCGTGCCCGTCCCTCATGATCGCGGCCGACGAGCACGAGGCTGTCGGCGTGGTCGTCGCTGCGAAGCGCGTCGAGCGACATCGCGAACCCGCGCTCGTCCTCACCCTGCCGCCAGCGGCGGCTGATCGCTTCGAGCTCGCGGAGCTCGGCAACGCTGAGATCGCCGAGCGCGTGGAGGCTCGCCTCGTAACCGGCCTTCTCCAGGCGCGATACGGACTGACGCACCTTGCGGATCGCGCGGCCCTCGAGGGAGAACGACGCTGTCTCGATCACGCCTTCGTCGCCGAGATAGAGCGCGCTGAGCCCGAGCTGCTTCCACAGTGGGAGCAGGGCTTCGCCGGCGCCGACGGCTGCGAGCCGGAGCCCGCGTACCTCCGCGAACGAGCCGAGCTGCCGGAACAGGTCCGGCAGTGCGTCTTCCGCGCCTACGGGATCCCCGGAGACGAGCAGCACGCCCGCCTCGACGCGGTAGCCGACGAAGGCGCGCCCGTCGGAGCTGAAGAGGTAGTACTGGTCGCGCCGGAGCTTGAAGTACGCGAGCGTGTCCTTGCCATGCCGGCGGACGAGCGCGCTGGCGGCGCGGCGCACGCGCAGGTCAGGCAGCGAGCGCGGAGGCGCCAAGGGACGCAGAAGCAGCCAGAGGCAGGCGCCGACCGTAAGCAGCGCGGCAACGCCGACGGCCTCGTCGACGCTGCCGAGCTCGCCGTGAAAGTCGAGGGGGCCCGGCTGCCAGAGCAGTGAGTCCATCGTGTCGCGGACGACTGTGCCGAAGCTCGCGCTCTCGGGCGCGGCGATCCAGACGGCGAGCCAGCAGAGCAGGAAGCCAGCCGCCGCCACCAGGGGTACGAGTCTCAAGGCGGCCCGCAGCCCCACCGGATCGTGGCGCACGCAGAAGGAGCGGCGGCCAAGCCAGAGAATCGCGGCGAGCCCGACGCTGGCGGCGGCGGCCTCGATGTCCAACCCCTTGACGAGGTCGAGCACGGCGAGCCCCACGAGCAGCACGAGCGCAAGGCGCAGCGCTCCCCGCCGTCTGCGCCACAAGTACGGGGCGGTGGCGAGCAGTAGGAGCGAGGTCGGGACCGCGATCGCGTGCGAGAGGCGCAGCTCCTGCAACGACGCGACGTGCAGCAGGAGGCGGCTGCGCCAGCCGCTGCTCGGCGTGACGGCCGACGCCAGGTTGACGAGGCCTGCGAGGCCAGCGCCGATTGCGGCGAGGCGCGGCAGCGGCGCTACCCGGCTTGCCACCCGCAGTGGCGCTTGGGGCCCGTGCAGCCCGAGCCGCCATTCGTTCGTGTCACGGCCCGAGGGAGTCACGTCCCGCCAGTCCTTGGCCACGAGCCACACGCCGGCTGCGCCGAGGGTCGCCGAGATCAGGCCGGGATGAACCCGGTCGAGGAGGGCCCCGGCCGCAAGACCGAGCAAGAGCGCGGCGCCCAGGTGCCACTCGTGGACGCGTGTGCCGAGCACGTAGACGCGTGGCCCAAGCCGATGTCGATCGATCCGAAACACGCCTTCACCACACCTTAGTCCGACCACATGAAGTTGGCGTGAACGCGACAATCGTCACGCGGCCGCTGCCCAAGGCGATCCGATAGGTTCCGAGCGTGGAGGCGAAGCACGACGTGCTCGTCGTGGGGGCCGGCTGCGCGGGGATGCGCGCGGCCATCGAGGCGCACGACGCGGGGGCCGATGTGGCCCTCATTTCGAAGATCCATCCCGTCCGTAGCCATTCCGGCGCGGCCGAGGGCGGGATCAACGCGGCGCTCGGCAACGCCTCCGAGGACGATCCCGAGAAGCACTCGTTCGACACGGTCAAGGGCTCGGACTACCTCGGCGACCAGGACGCGATCGAGATCCTCTGCACCGAGGCGCCCGACGACGTCTACCAGCTCGAGCACTGGGGAGCCGTCTTCTCCCGCACGGAGGACGGCCGCATCGCGCAGCGCCCGTTCGGCGCGGCCGGCGAGCCACGCACGGCCTATGCGGCCGACATCACCGGGCACGTGCTCGTGCACGTGCTCTACGAGCAGGTGATGAAGCGCGAGCTCAAGGTCTACGAGGAGTTCTTCGTCTGGAAGCTCGTCGAGCACGAGGGCCGCTGCCAGGGCGTGATCGCGTGGAATCTGCTCGACGGCGGACTGACGACGATCGGTGCCAAGACCGTGATCCTCACGACCGGTGGTGCGGGGCGCCTCTACACCGGCACGACCAACGCCTACGCGTGCACGGGCGACGGGATGGCGCAGGCGCTCGCGCTCGGTGTCGCGCTCGAGGACATGGAGATGATGCAGTTCCACCCGACGACGCTCGCGCCGACGGGTGTGCTGATCACGGAAGGCTGCCGAGGCGAGGGCGCTTACCTGCTCAACTCGGAGGGCGAGCGGTTCCTGAAGCGCTACGCGCCGAACGCGATGGAGCTTGCTTCACGCGACGTGATCTCGCGCGCGGAGCAGACCGAGATCGACGAGGGTCGCGGCGTCGACGGCAACGTCCTGCTCGACCTCCGCCACCTGGGCGCCGAGAAGATCCTCGAGCGTCTCCCCGGCACGCGTGAGCTCTCGATGGTCTTCGCCGGCATCGACCCGATTCACGAGCCGATCCCCGTTCGGCCGGGTGCGCACTACCACATGGGCGGCGTCGACACGGATGTCTGGGGCCGCACGTCGCTCGAGGGGCTCTACGCCGCCGGGGAGTGCGCCTGCGTGTCCGTCCACGGCGCGAACCGCCTGGGCGGCAATGCGCTGATGGAGACGATCACATACGGCAAGCGCGCCGGCGCGCACGCCGCCGAGTGGGCGCTGACCCACACCACCGTCGAGGTGCCCGAGAGCGCGGAGACCGACGCCGAGCGCGAGCTACAGCAGCTGCTCGACCGCACCGAAGGCGAGCGGCCTTGGTCGATCCGCAACGAGCTCGCCGAGACGATGCACGTCAACTTCGGCGTCTTCCGGCGCGAAGACCTGATGCGCAAGCAGGGCGAGATCGTCGAGGACCTGCGCGAGCGCTACGAGCGCGTCACCGTCGAGGACAAGGGCCAGGTCTTCAACAACGACCTGACGCAGGCGCTCGAGCTCGGCTTCCTGCTCGACCTCGCCGCGTGCATGGTCGTCGCGGGGATCGAGCGCAAGGAGAGCCGCGGCGCCCACGCCCGTCCGTACGACTTCCCCGACCGCGACGACGAGAACTACCTGCGCCACACGATCGTGCGGTGGGTCGACGGCGCGCCGAAGCTCGAGTGGAAGCCGGTCACGATGACCAAGTGGAAGCCGATGGAGCGGAGCTACTGATGCGCCGCTTGCCGGCGATCGCGATCCTCGCGGTGCTCGCGGCCGGGTGTGGTGGCGGAGGCGGCGCCTCGGCCTCGAGCGGCGACATCGCTAAGGCGGCGAAGAAGACCGCCGGCACCGGCAGCTTCGAGGCCGACTTCGCCATCTCGGCGCCCGGCCTCAGCGGGAAAGGCAGCGGCGTCTTCAACAACGGCAAGCACCCCTCCGGCCAGCTGAACATGTCGGTGACGGCGAGCGGACGGCAGCTCCCGGTCGACACCGTGGTCACCGGTGACGTTTTCTACATGCGCTCGCCTGCCTTCGCGCGCACGCTGTCGCAGGGCAAGCAGTGGATCGAAGTCGACCTGGCGAAGCTCGCGCAGCAGCGCGGCGTCGACCTCGGCGGCCTGCTGAACGCAAGCCCGACGCCGACGAATGCGCTCGCCTACCTCGCGGGGACAGAGAGCGTGCAGAAGGTCGGGACCGAGACCGTCGCCGGCGCCAAGGCCACTCACTACAAGGTGACCGTCGACATCCAGCGCGCGGCGGACAAGGCGACCGGCAGCGTGCGCACCTCGCTGAAGAGCGTGATCGCGCAGACCGGCCTGAAGAAGCTGCCGGTCGACGTGTGGCTCGACGCGAACGGCTACATTCGCAAGGTGATCTACGCGGAGCATGCGTCGCGAAGTCAGGCGGCCAACGTGACGATGGAGCTGCACGACTTCGCCGGTCACACGGCGATCGCGCCGCCGCCGGCCGACTCGGTCGTCGACCTGACGAAGCTGGGAGGTGCGGCCTAGTGGACGTCGCGCTGAAGGTCTGGCGGTACGACCCGGAAAGCGGCGACAAGGTGCTGCGCGAATACGAGGTCGACGCGCCGGAGTGGGCGTGCCTGCTCGATGTTCTCGACCTGATCAAGGACAAGCACGACGGCACGCTCGCCTACCGCAAGAGCTGTCGGATGATGATCTGCGGCTCGTGCGGGATGCGCATGGACGGCCGGGCGATTCTCGCCTGCAAGGAGCGGATGAAGCCGATCGTCGACGCAGGCCACGTGCCCGTCATCTCGCCGATGGGGAACATGCCCGTGCTGAAGGATCTCGTCGTCGACATGGGGCCGTTCTGGAACAAGATCCGCGCGGTCAAGCCGTGGCTCGACCCCGGCTACGACGAGGTCGCCGAGAAGGAGCGCGTCGTCTCGCAGCAGCAGATGAACGCGATCCACAAGGAGTCGCTCTGCATCATGTGCGGCTGCTGCGTCTCGGAGTGCAACTCGATGGAGTCCGACCCCGAGTTCCTCGGGCCGGCGGCGCTCGCGAAGGGTTTCCGGTTCCAGGGCGACGTCCGCGACCAGGACGACATCGGCCGCTTGAACGAGTACAACCAGGAGCACGGGATCTGGGACTGCACCCGCTGCTATTTCTGCAACGAGCGCTGCCCCAAGGGCGTCGACCCGCGCGACGCGATCGCGAAGCTCGGTGCCGAGTCGATCCGCCAGAAGGTCGACCACGACATGGGCGCGAAGCATGCGAAATGGTTCGTCAAGTCGGCCGAGACGACGGGTTGGCTGCGCGAGACCGAGCTCGTGCCCAAGACGCAGGGCACGGTCTCGGCGATCAAGCAGATCGGCTTCGCGCTCGACCTCGCCCGCCACGGAAAGGTGCCTCCGCCGTTCCCGCCGCATGTCGCCAAGGACGTGCGCGAGGCTCGGGCGCTCCACGATCTCGTGCGCGAGCAAGGGCGCGAGGGAGCCGCCGGGATCGTCCAGGGAGAACACGCCCTGGCACAGATCGAGCACGTGCTGGAGGCGGACCCGGAGCACGCGCCCGCGAGCCGCATCGCACCCGAGCAGGCCGGCGGCAAGAGCGGGGGCGACTGAGGTGAAGGTGGCGTACTACAAGGGGTGCCTGGCCTCGCTGTCGGCGAAGGAGCTCGACATCTCGACGCAGGCGCTCGCGCCCAAGCTCGGGCTCGAGCTCGAGGAACTCGAGTCGGTGACCTGCTGCGGCGCCGGCGACATCCACGAGGCGGAGCCCGACTACTACCTGCACCTGAACGCGCGGATCCTCGCCTACGCCGAGCAGACGGGCGCCGACACGCTGATGACGATTTGCAACGTCTGCACGCTGAACTTGCGCCAGGCGAACTGGCAGCTGAAGAACGACGACGATCTGCGCGCACGGGTGAGCGCGAACCTCGAGACCGTCGGCGCGCCGCCGTACGAAGGGACCGTCGAGGTCAAGCACCTGCTCTGGCTGATCGCCGAAGGCGAGGGCTTCGAGCTGCTCAAGGGCGTCGCGCACAAGGGCCTCAAGGGACTCAAGATCGCGCCGTTCTACGGCTGCCAGATCCTGCGGCCTTCGAAGATCCTCGGCTTCGAGGATCCCGACCGGCCGTGGTCGCTCGAGGCGATCATCGAGGCCTGCGGCGGCGAGCCGGTCGACTACCCGGCCAAGATCAAGTGCTGCGGCTTCCCCATCATCCAGGCGCGCGAGGAGACCGCGCTCGGCGAGCTGATCCAGCCGATCGAGCAGGCGAGCGAGGCCGGAGCCGACGCGATCGTCACGCCGGGCCCGCTCGGCCACCTCTCGCTCGACGCCTGGCAGTCGAAGCTGCGGAAGGCCACCGGCTAGGATTACGCGATTCCGATCCTGCACCTCTCGCATCTGATCGGAGTTGCCGCCGGGCTCGAGGAGT
>JAWVDY010000185.1:0-3075 GCA_033856995.1 Gaiellaceae bacterium | reverse complement strand
GATCGCCTCCTCGCCCGCCTCCTGCGGGCCACTCCCGGGCAGCATCGCGACCACCGCGTCGAGCAGGTCGCCGGTGCCGTGGCCGTGCTGAGCCGAGAGCGGGATCGGATCGCCGAGGCCGAAGCGGTGGAACTCGAACGCGAGCGCATCCTGATCGGGATCGTCGATCTTGTTCGCGACGATCAGAACCGGCTTGTGCGCTGCGCGCAGGATCTGCGCCAGCTCCTCGTCGCCGGGCGTGATCCCGGCGCGCGCGTCGACGACGAACAGGATCAGGTCGGCCTCGGCGATCGCCGCGCGCGCCTGGTCTGCGATCGAGCGCGTGATCGGCGTCTCGTCGGCGATGTCGACGCCGCCCGTGTCGACCAGCCGGAAGCGCCGCCCGTTCCAGTCGGCGACGAGCTCCTTGCGATCGCGCGTCACGCCCGGGGTTTCGTGCACGACCGCGGCCCGCGACTCCGTCAGCCGGTTGACGAGCGTCGACTTGCCGACGTTGGGGAAGCCGACGACGGCAACGGTCCCGGAGAGCTCCTCGGCCACGGCGTCACGCCGGCTGGCGGGCTCGAACCAGCTCTTCGATCTGGGAGACCACGTCTTCGACGTCGAGCTCGGTCGTGTCGATCAGCGTCGCATCCTCGGCGGGCCGCATGCGCGCCGCGTCGCTCTCGTCGCGCAGGCGCAGGTCGGTGGCGAGCACGTCGGCGCCGATCTCCGGCCGCTCGGCGAGCCGCCGGTCGGCGCGCACCGAGCGATCGGCGTTGAGGTAGATCTTGACCGCGGCCTGGGGCGCGACGACGGTGCCGATGTCGCGGCCTTCGATCACGACGTTGCCGTCGTCGGCGAGCTCCTGCTGGCGCGCGCGCATCACCTGGCGCACCGCGGGGTGCCGCGCGACGACGGGCACGAGGCTGTCGATCTCGGCCTTGCGGATCGAGGAGGTGACGTCGGTGTCTGCGATCGCCACGCGCCCGCGCTCGTCGAAGCTGACGGGGTTCTCGGCCGCGAGCTCGCCGAGCTGCTCGCCGTTCGCGAGCGGGATGCCCCGCTGGCGCGCGAGCCACGTGAGCGCCCGGTACATCGCCCCGGTGTCGAGATAGCGAAAGCCCAGCCGCTCGGCCAAGCGCCGGGCGACCGTACTCTTGCCGGCCCCCGCCGGCCCGTCGATGGCGACGATCATCGTTGTGTGACCGAGTCGAGCAGCTCGAAGAACCCGGGGAAGCTTACAGCGACCGCCTCCGCGTCCTCGACGTCGACTCCGTTGCGTGAGACGAGCCCTGCCACCGCCCCGAGCATGGCGATCCGGTGGTCTCCGTGCGAGGTCGTGCGGCCGCCCTTCGGGCGAGTCGGCACACCTCTGACCCAGAAGCCGTCGTCCCGAGGCGTGACCCGCACGCCGAGGGCTCGCAGGGAACTCGTCACGGTCTCGATCCGGTCCGTCTCCTTCACTCGCAGCTCCTCCGCGCCCCAGACGGTGCTCTCTCCACGCGCGCAGGCGGCCGCGAGCGCGAAGAGCGGCAGCTCGTCGACGAGCAGCGGAACCTCGGAGGCGGTGACGGCTGTCGCCGTGAGCTCGGCCGAATGCACCTCGAGGTCTCCGACCGGCTCGCCGCCGCTGCGGTGCCGGTGGAAGATCGTGATGCGCGCACCCATGCGGGCAAGCACGTCCAGCAGCCCGATGCGCCGCGGGTTGAGACCGACGTCGTGGATCGTGAGCTCGGATCCCGCCAGCAGCGTCGCCGCCACGACGAACGGCGCGGCCGCCGAGAAGTCGCCTGGGACGACGACCTCCCCGAGGCGAAGCTGCTCGGCCGGGGCCACCGAGACACGCCGCTGCTGGCGCGTCACGCTCACGCCCGCCGCGGCCAGCATCAGCTCGGTGTGGTCACGGGTCGGGAGAGGCTCGACGACGGTCGTGCGTCCCTGGGCGTAGAGGCCGGCAAGGAGGACGCACGATTTCACCTGCGCGCTCGCGACCGCCGGCGTGTAGCGGATTCCGTGCAGCTCGCCGCCTTCGATCGCCAGCGGCGGCTTGCCGTCCTCGCTTTCGATGCGGGCGCCCATCAGTTCGAGCGGCTCGGCGATCCGGTCGACGGGTCGCCGCCGCAGCGACTCGTCGCCCGTGAGCTCGAAGCAACCGCCTTGGCCGGCGAGGATCCCGGGCAGCAGGCGAAGGGTCGTGCCAGAGTTGCGGCAGTCGAGCGGGCCCTCGGGCTCGCGCAGCCCGCGCAAGCCGGCGCCTTCGATCCGCAACGCGTCGACCTCGTCCTCGTGCACGGTGACGCCGAGGGCGCGGACCGCGGCGATGGTCGCCTCGGTGTCACCCGAGCGGCCGAAGCCGCGCACCGACGTCTCGCCCTCGCCGATCGCCCCGAGCAGGACGGCGCGATGCGAGATCGACTTGTCTCCCGGGACGGCGATGTGACCGCGCAGCGACGTGGCCGGCTCGATCTTCACTGCGCGAGCACCGGCGAGACGACGACGCCATAACCCTGCGACTCGAGCAGCGCTGCGGCCCGCTCAGCCTCGCCCGCGCCCGTGACGAGGAGCGTCAGCGTGCCGCCGCGTTCGGGCGAGACGTGGTGGAGCTCGAAATCCTCGATGTTGATCCGCTGCGCGCCGAGGGCTTGCGTGATCCCGGCGAGAACACCCGGCCGGTCGGGGACGTGGACGCGAAGCTGGTGCAGGTCGCCGGGGTCCGGGAAGGCATCGGCGAGCATCCGGCGGCGGTTGCCTGCAGCCTCGCCGATCCAGCGCGCGAGGAAGCCGGCGTCGCCCGCCTCGAGTGCCGCCTCGAGCCGCTCGACCTGGCGACGGTGCTCGGCCAGCGATTCGCGGACCGAGGCGGCGTTCTCGACGAAGATGTCGACCCAGATGCGCGGGTTCGCGCCCGCGACTCGCGTCATGTCGCGCAGCGAGCCGCCGGCCGCCGCGAGCGGCTCGTGGCCCTCGACGCGCGTTGCGCCCGCTTGGTTGACGAGCAGGTTGGCGAGGGCGTGCGGGAGGTGGCTCGTGAGCGCAACGAGGCGGTCGTGCGCCTCTGGGTCGATGGCGACAGGATTCGCGCCGACGGAGGTG
>JAWVDY010000184.1:0-4317 GCA_033856995.1 Gaiellaceae bacterium | reverse complement strand
ACCCTCGTCTTCGTCGCGACACGACCGCGCTGCTGTGGCGCCTGAAGCGCCGGGTCTATGCGCGCTCGCGGCTGACGCTGATCGTCCCCTCTCGTTGGATGCTCGAGCTCGTCCGCGCAAGCCCGCTCCTCTCTCGCTTCGACGTGCACCGGATCCCGCACGGGATCGACACGAAGCTTTTCACGCCGTTGCCGAAGAACGATGCGCGTCGCGCTCTCGGACTCCCGACAGACCGGCAAGTCGTGCTCTTCTCGGCAACGGAGCTGAACGAGCCGCGAAAGGGGTTGCACCTGCTCGTTCAGGCGCTCACGGGCATGGCGGAGCCCCCGCTGCTCGCGCTCGCCGGCGGAGGCGAGCCACCGCGAGGCGTGGACGCTCGCCCGCTCGGCTTGATCGAGGACGACCGCGTGCTCGCGCAGGCGTACGCCGCTGCCGACGTGCTGGCGGTGCCGACGGTTGCCGACGCGCTCACGCAGACGGCGATCGAGAGCATCGCCTGCGGCACGCCGTGCGTCTCGTTCGACCGCGGGGGAGTGACCGACGTGGTCGCTCACGGCGACACCGGGTACCAGGCCCGCTTCGGCGACACCGCCGATCTCGCGCGCGGGCTGCGGGCCGTGCTCGACGACGCGGACGGCTTCGGCCCGCGCTGCCGCAGGGCGGCCGAGGAGCAGTACTCGATCGAGCTGCAGGTGCGCCGGTATCTCGAGGTCTACGAGCGGCTGCTGGCCGTGGGATGAGACGCCCGCTGGTCAGCATCGTGACGCCGTCCTTCAACCAGGCGGCGTTCCTGGAAGAGACGATTCGCTCGGTGCTGGAGCAGGGGTACGAGCCGCTTGAGTACGTCCTTGTCGAGGACGGCTCGACCGACGGAAGCGCCGAGATCGCTGAGCGGTACGCCGATCGGCTGACGTTGATTCGGCAGCAGAACGGGGGCCAGCCGGCTGCGATCAATCGTGGCTTCGCGGCGACGAGCGGCGAGTTGCTCGGCTTCCTCAACTCGGACGACACGCTCCTACCGGGCGCGGTGGAGGCGATGGTCTACGAGCTCGAGCGCGATCCGACCTCGCTGCTCGTCTACGGCGACGCCTACTACACGGACGAGCGATCCCGTCGTACGGGTTACCTCCGGGCACGCGAGTTCGACGTCGCAGCGATGCAGCGCGCCTGCGACAACCACGTGGTGCAGCCGTCGACGCTCTGGCGCCGGGAAGCCTGGGAGACGTTCGGGCCCTTTGACGAGGACGCCTACTACTTCTTCGACTTCGAGTTCTTCGTCCGCTTCCCGCGCGAGCGCGTCCTGCGGCTTGAGCTGCCGCTCTCGACCTATCGGATCCACCCCTTCGCCAAGTCGAGCGGAGCCGACGGCACACGACTCGCGCGAGAGCACGCGCGTCTGGCGAATCGGTTGCCGAGCCGCGAAGGGCGCTCGAACGCGCTGCTCCTCGGGGCGGAGTTCGCGTACGAAGGGCTTGACCTGCTTCGGGCCCGGCGCTACTCGCTAAAGGGCCTGTGCGCCTATCCCCGTCATGCTTCGCCGCGATGGCTCTCGCTCGCGGTCAAGAGCTTCTTGCCGGCAAGCGTCGTGGCTCGGCTTCGGGCCCGCAGGCGCAGGCTCCGAACGCCGTGAACGGCTCTCTGCGAGTCCTCTACGTCGCCGGCCTTCCACACAGCGGGAGCACCCTCCTGACGCGCGTCCTGGGAGAGATCGACGGCCTCTTCGCTGCGGGCGAGGTGTACTCGCTGGGCGAGCGGGTGGCAAATGCGGATCGTTGCGGCTGCGGTCTCGCCCTCGGCGACTGCGCGTTCCGCGCAATCGCGGCTGAATCCGGCTGCCGGGTGATCGTCGACTCGTCCAAGTCGCCGACCTACGCGCACATCCTCGACGGCGTCACCGGCATCGAGCTGTGCGGCGTGCACCTCGTCCGCGATCCGCGCCCGACGTCGTACTCGTGGAGCGTCGACCCGCACTACCACCGCACGCGCGGGCTGGCCTTCGGCGCGCGCTGGACGCTCTGGAACCTCGAGCTGGAGGCTTTCGCGGCCCGCCGCCGGACGGCGTTCGTGCGGCTTCGCTTCGAAGACTTCCTCCGCGACCCGGTGGCCGAGACCCGCCGCGTCGCGGGCCTCGTCGGCGCTCGCGAGGCCGCCCTTCCATTCGTCGACGGAACTGCCGTCCGGCTGCCGAGCCACCACATGATCGAGGGGCATGCCAGCCGTTTCGATACCGGGGTCGTCGGCATTCGGGCGAACACGGCGTGGCAGCGGCGCCTCTCCACGCGGCGTGAGCTCTCGACGGTGCTTCTGGCGTTGCCGCTCCAGCTTCTTTACGGCTATCCGCCGGCGCGCCGGCTGGCGAGAGCGGCCTCCCGATGAGTCGAGTCGCAGTCGACGCGACCTCGGTCTCGCCACGCGGCAAGGGCATCTCGCGGGTTCAGCGGGAGACGGTGCGCGCCCTCGCTGCGCTGGGGCGACCCGAGCTGGTCGCCTACGTGGCGGAGGACGTCGAGCTGGAGGTTCCCACCGTGCGGGTGAGGCGCCGGCCTGCGCTGTTCTGGGAGCAGGTCGGGCTGCGGCGCGCGGCCGGGGGCGCTGACGCGGTCCTGACCTGGACCGACAGGCTTCCGCTGGGAGGCCACGGGCGATTCGTCGTGTGGCTGTTCGAGCTGCCGCTGAGCCGGATCGAGCTCAATCGGCGGCAAGGCGCGGGGCCGTACCAGCGGGCGAGCGATGTGCTGACCGAGCGGCTCTGGCGCCCAAGCCTGCGCCGCGCGGCGCGCGTGCTCGCCGGCTCGGAGACGACCGCCGCGCAACTGCGTGCGTCCATGCCGGAGCTCGGCGAGGTGAGGGTTCTCCACCCGGGCCTGCACGAGGGATTCACGCCGGGCCGAGGCCGCGACGGCAGATACGTCTTCCACCTCGCGTCCGTCGATCCGCGCGACAACAGCGCGACCGTCGTGGCGGCCGTGAGGCTGGCGAACGAGCGGCTGGAGCAGCCCGTCCAGCTGGTGGTCGCGGGCGAGGCACCGGGAACCGGGTCGCTCGGGTGGGTGTCGGACGAGGAGCTCGTCGGCCTCTACCGTGGCGCGGCCGCCTACCTCGACGCGTCGCTCTTCGAAGGGTTCGGCTACCACCCGCTCGAGGCGATGGCCTGCGGCTCGCCGGTGGTCGCCTCGACGGCCGCCCGCGAAGTCGTCGGAGACGCCGGTCTCCTCTGCGAACCTGGCGACGAACACGCGCAGGCCGATGCTCTCGTGCGGCTGCTCGAGGAGCCGGGCCTGGCGGATGACCTACGCCGGCGCGGGCTCGATCGCGCTCGCCAGTTCGGCTGGGAGGACACCGCAAGGCGGCTCGCAGACGTGCTCGACGAGGTCGTCGGCTGATCGTCCTCCTGCACGGCGCGCCCGCGTTCGGGGCGGTCGAGCGCTACGCGGCGGCGATCGCCTCGGCGATCGAGGAGGACTGCCTGCTGATCCACCCGGGAGTCGAGGAGCTCGAGCGGCTAGGGGTCGCGACACTCGTGTTGCCCGATCCGACCTCGCGGCGCCTGGCACGGGCCCTGCGCTCGCTGCGCCCACGGCTCGTCCACGTGACCGACGTATGGCCCCAGGCCGTGGTCGCCGGCCGGCTCGCGCGGGTGCCGCGCGTGCTGGTCACCCATCACACTCCGGACTTGCCGCGGCAGGACAACCCGGCAGGCCGCCTGTGGCAGCGGCTCGGCTGGGCGGCACGGCCCGAGGTGATCTATACCTCGGAAGGGGACCGAAGGGCGGACGGTCGAGAGCCGAGCCACGTCGTCCCGCTCGGGATAGACGTCGACTGCTTTGCCGGGGCGACGCCGGCACTCTCCGGCAACCGGCCGATCGTCGGCACCGTCGGCCGACTCGCTCCGCAGAAGGGCCACGAGACGCTGCTCGAGGCGGCGAGGCTCGTGCCCGAGGCGCAGTTCGTGGTCGTCGGCGACGGCGATCTCCGCGCCAGGCTCGAGGCGCGGGCGAGCGAGAACGTCCACTTCACCGGCCCGCGCGACGACGTCCCCGAGCTGCTCGCGTCCTTCGCGGTCTTTGCCTTCCCGTCGTTCTTCGAGGGCCTGTGTCTCGCGGTGATCGAGGCGCAGGCGGTGGGTGTGCCGGTGGTGGCGACCGGCGTCGGCGGGCTGGTGGAGACGGTCGTCCCCGGCGAGACCGGGGTTCGCTGCGAGCCGGGCGACGCTCGTTCGCTGGCCGACGGGATCAACTGGCTGCTCGATCATCCCGACCAGGCCGCTGACCTCGCCGCCGAGGCCAAGCGTCGCGCACACGCCCGGTTTTCGGTCGA
>JAWVDY010000183.1:0-3542 GCA_033856995.1 Gaiellaceae bacterium | reverse complement strand
CGAGACCCGGACGCGCTCACGCGCCTCGCCGACAGCCGCCAGTACGCCCAGAAGCGCGCCGCGGGTTAGTGCACCGTTCCGGAAGTTCCGTGATGATCCTGACGCGCGAAAAGCAAGTCGGGCAAGGACGCAGGGAGTCCCGATAGCGGTGTTCTGTCGGAGCGACTGAGGACGCAGCCCGGCGCAGCTTTGCAGCCGTCAGAGCGCGCGAGACTTTCGGAACGGTGCACTACGAAACCGTCTCGAGGTACGCCGCGAGGTCCGGGGGAAGCTCGGAGCGCGTCTCGATCCGCTCGCCGCTGAACGGGTGTGGGAACGCGAGCTCGGCGGCGTGGAGGAACTGCCGCCCGAGCGCGGGCTCGCGGATGCCGTAGACGGGATCGCCGACGACGGGCAGCTCGACCGCACCGAGGTGCACACGAATCTGGTGCATCCGGCCGGTCTCCAACCGCACGCGGAGCAGGGCATGAGCCGGCCACAGGCGCTCGACCTCGAAGTGCGTGACCGCCTCGCGGGGCGAGTCGGTGTCCAGCGAAATGCGGGTCGGCTCGCTGCGGTCGCGTCCGATCGGGGCTTCGATCCGTCCGGTGCGCGAGCGAGGGCGGCCGCGCACGAGAGCGACGTAGATGCGCTCCAGCGCTCGCTCGCGCACGAGCTCCTGGAGCCGCGCGTGAGCTTCGGACGACCGGGCGACGACGAGCAGCCCCGACGTGTCGCGATCCAGCCGGTGGACGATCCCCGGCCGCTCCTCGTCGCTCCCGCCGGCGATCCTGCCTGCCAGCGCCTGCACGAGCGTCCCGCTCGCGTTGCCGGCGCCGGGATGCACGACCAGGCCTGCGGGCTTTTCGACCACGAGGAGGTGCTCGTCCTCCCAGACGATACGGGGCGCCGGTGGGGGCGCGAGCGAGGCCGCCGGCTGCTCGGGCGTGAGCTCGACGGCCTCCCCGCCCTCCAGGCGGAAGCTCTTCGCCCGCGCGACGCCGTCGACGAGCGCTCCTCCCTCGACCGCGCGCTCGGCCGCACCGCGCGAGCCGAGGTGCAGGGAGAGGAAGCGGTCGAGTCGTTCGCCCGCCGCGTCGGCCGGGACGACGAGCTTCATCGCGCGGCGACGTCGAGCGTCCGCCGGGGCGGCGGCGGCGTGCGATCGGCGACCACGAGCGCGCCGAGCAGGATCGCGACGCCGACCACGATGAACGAGTCGGCGAGGTTGAACGCGGGCCAGTAGCGCAGGTCGATGAAGTCCGTCACGTGCCCGAGGCGGACGCGGTCGACGAGATTCGAGACGCTCCCGCCGATCAGCAGGCCGAGCGCAGCCGGGAGAACCGGGTGCCGGGAGCCGGAGCGCGCGAAGAAGACGAGCATCCAGAGCACCGCGCCGGCGGTGATCACGGCGACCCCGACGGTCGCGCTGGAGAAGAGCCCGAAGGCGATGCCCGAGTTCTGGACGTGATGGATCGAGAGGGGACCGACGACGTGCTCGGCCTGGTCGAGACCGAGCGTGCGCGTGACGACGTGCTTCGTCACCTGGTCGGCGAGGAGCGCAGAGAGCGCGACGGTCGTCAGGCCGCCCCACTGCCAGGCTCCGGCACCCAGCGAGCGTTCGGCCACCGAGACGGGCGCCAGGCCGTTCGTCGACGAGCCCACGCGCACGTCGGTCGCCGGCC
Source organism: Gaiellaceae bacterium (assembly GCA_033856995.1). GTDB lineage: Bacteria > Actinomycetota > Thermoleophilia > Gaiellales > Gaiellaceae > AC-32. The sequence goes on along the minus strand of JAWVDY010000183.1, from coordinate 1,878 downwards.
GCTGCGGCTCGGTCACTCCGCCCGTCGCTGGTCGTCGATGCAGAGGCGCGCCCACGGAATCGCGGACAGGCGCTCGGGGCCGATCGGCTTGCCGCAGGCTTCGCAGATCCCGTACGTGCCGGCGTCGATCCGGCCGAGTGCAGCGTCGACCTCCTCGAGCGTGTGCTGGGCGCCCTCCTCGAGGCCGGCGTCGAGCTCACGGTCGTACGTGGCAGACGCCGTGTCGGCCATGTGGTTGTCGACCCCGCCGGCAGAGAGCTCGCCCAGCTCGTCCTCGATGCTGCCCGAGTTGTCGTCCTGCAGATGGTCGACCGCGTGGGTCAACCGGCCCCGCTCTTCGAGCAGGAGCCTGCGGTAGTCGTCGGTCTCGATGCTGCTCACTCGCCGTCCTTTCCTGGCCCGCTCGCCTTCGCGAGGCGCCGCTCGATCTCCGCGGTGGTGCTGTCGCTGCTGTCGATGCCGACCAGCTCGACGATCTTGTCCCGCGAGGAGTGCCCGGAAACGATCACGACGCTGCGGGCCGGCAGCGCAAGGACACGGGCGAGCAGGCGGACGACGGCGTCGTTCGCCTTTCCGTTCTCAGGTGCGGCGGCGACGCGCAGCTTCCACGCCGGCCCGTGCCGGCCGACGACGCCGGGGCGAGAGGCCCCGGGAGCGACGCGCACGTGCAGCCGGGCCGAGGCGCTCACGCGCCCAAGGTTACCCCCAGGCGAAGTCCCGCCCGGCCCACGGCCCGTGGTCCTCCGCCTCCTCTGCGACCGGAGCCTCCGGAGGCAGGGACGGCACGAGGTGCGCGCCGGACTGCGGCTCGGGCTCGTCGGGCACCACGGCCCGGAACTCGCGCGTGTCCTCGCGCCTGGGCCAGTGACCGTCGACGGGGTCGGGCGCCGCCGCAGCGTCCTCGTCACCCGTTCGCGGCTCGGCGACGGAGTCGAGCGGCAGCTCGTGCTTCGCCTCCTCCACCATGCCGAGGACGGCGCGCAGGAGCGTCTCGACCCGGCGGGCCTCGGCAAACAGCCGCTCGCGCTCGCCCTGGGCCGTCCGGGTGACCGACCGAGCCTCCTGGTGGGCCTCCGCGACGATCAGCTCGGCCTCGCGCCTGGCGGCTTCCTTCGCGTCCCCGGCGGCGCGCTCCGCCGCGACGAGGGTCGAGGCGAGGAGCGTCTCACGCTGCTTCAGCTCGTCGTAGCGCCGCTCGACCTCCTCGAGCTTGTCGGTCAGCTCGCCACGGTCGCGCCAGACGTCTTCGAAGCTGTCCGCCACGTCCTCGAGCAACTGGTGCGCCTCACGGCGCCTGTAACCACCGAACATCGTGCGACCGAGTCGCACGTGCCTCAGCTCAACCGGTGTGTAGCGCATGTTCTCCTCCTCCTCCTAGAAGCGATTCAAGATCGAGGCCACGATCTGGCTGACGATGCCGAGCGCGATGATCGCCACCATCGGCGAGAAGTCGATCGGCCCGGCCCGGAACGGCAGGATCCGGCGCCAGAAGCGCAGGTACGGCTCGCACACGTCGTAGAGGAAGCGCTGCACCGGCTTCAGCGAGTAGGGCAGCTGCACCCACGACGTGAGCACGTAGACGATCAGAGTGAGCCCGTAGACGGCCGCGAAGACCTGGATGAATCGCGCAACCGCTCCTGCGGCGTCGAGCACCATAGCCCCGCCTTTCGGGGCGCCAAAGTGTTCTCCTACGCCTGGTTGTAGAAGCCGCCGCGCTCGATCAGCGCGGCCCGCTGCTCGGCAGAGACCTCGACGTTTCGCGGCGTCAGCAGGAACACCTTGTCGGCGACGCGCTGCATGCCCCCGTTCAACGCGTAAGTGAGCCCACTCGCGAAATCGATCAGGCGCTTCGAGAGCTCGGTGTCCGCGCCCTGGAGA
>JAWVDY010000182.1:0-6693 GCA_033856995.1 Gaiellaceae bacterium | reverse complement strand
AGAGCGGATTCGCCATTGCCCGCGTGTACCCGCGCCGCCGGAAAGGGAACGGCGAGCCTGTTAGCAGGAGAGTTTGACGAAACACCGCGATGCCCTCGGGGCCGCGATGCCCGCCCCGAAGCGGCGTCCTCAGTCGCGCCGATAGCGCTGCTATCGGCGCTCCATGCGTCCTTGCCTCGGAACGGCCATCGCACCCCGAGAGCGTGCGGCGTTCCGTCAAACCCTCCTAGACTCCGGTTGTGGCCGAAGTGCAGGAGGTCTCGCCCGATCAAGGGCACTTGGAATGGGAGACGCCGCTCTACCGGACGGCGCTCGCGCAGTTCGAGCAGGCACTCCCGTACGCCGACGTCGAGGACTTCGTAGCCGAACGGCTCCGGTACCCGGAGCGCTCGCTCGTCGTCAGCGTCCCGGTGAAGCTCGACTCGGGGCGCTGGACGGTGTTCCCCGGCTACCGCGTGCAGCACTCGACGGTGCTCGGGCCGACGAAGGGCGGCATCCGCTACGACGGTGAGGTAACGCTGGGCGAGTGCGCAGCGCTCGCGATGTGGATGACCTGGAAGTGCGCGCTCCTGCGGCTCCCGTACGGCGGCGCCAAGGGCGGCGTGCGCTGCAACCCACGTGAGCTCTCGCTCGACGAGCTGCGAAGGATGACCCGCCGCTTCACCTCGGAGCTGCTGCCGATCATCGGGCCGCAAAAGGACATTCCCGCGCCCGACATGGCCACGAACGAGCAGACGATGGCCTGGATGATGGATACCTACTCGATGGAGATCGGCTACGCGGTGCCCGAGGTCGTGACCGGCAAGCCGATCTCGCTCGGCGGCTCGCTCTTCCGGCACGAGGCGACCGGGGCCGGCGTGGTGATGGTGATCGAGCAGGCATGCCGGCGGCTCGGCTGGCACCTCGTCGAGCAGCGCTGCGTCGTCCAGGGATTCGGCAACGTGGGCGGGATCGCGGCCTCGGAGCTGCACGAGAAGGGCGCGACCGTGATCGCCGTCTCCGACCTCTCCGGCGGGGTGTACGACGATCGCGGGCTCGACGTCGCGGCGCTCCAGCGCTTCGCGGAGGAGCACGGCTCGCTGGCCGACTGGCCCGAGGGCGAGCGCGTGACGAACGAGGAGCTGCTCGAGCTCGCGTGCGACGTGCTCGTCCTGGCCGCTCGTGAGGACCAGGTGAGCGCCGTGAACGCGCCGCGACTGCAGTGCCGGATGGTCGCCGAGGGCGCCAACGGGCCGACCTCGCTCGAGGCGGACGCGATCCTTGCCGACCGCGGGATCCCGGTGCTCCCGGACGTGCTCACGAACGCGGGCGGCGTGACCGTCTCGTACTTCGAGTGGGTGCAGGACCTCGGGCGGCTGTTCTGGGATCGGCGGGAGATTCGGGCGAAGCTGGCCGAGCAGCTCGGCGATGCCTGCGATCGCGTGTGGTCGTTGTCCGAGTCGCACGACCTGACGCTGCGGAGCGCCGCGCTCGTGGCCGGGATCCGCGAGGTCGCGGGCGCGTTGCGCGCACGGGGGATCTACCCGTGAGCCGTGTCCGCGAGGCGATGATTCCCGACCCGCAGACGCTGGAAGCCGCCGCGTCCGCGCAAGAGGCCGGCGGTCACCTCGTGCAGCCCGACGTCCGCGCCGTCTACGTCTGCGACGGCGGCCGCTTCGTCGGCGTCGTTACGCGCAAGACGCTCGTCGAGCGGGTCGTCGCGGCCGGGCGCGACCCGCGCACGACCGCGGTCGGCGAGATCGCGGAGCCGGCGAACTGGACAATCGACCCGGACCTCCCGCTCGACGAGGCGTTCGGGTTGCTGGAGGAGTGGGACGCCGAGCGCGTGCCCGTCGTCGACAACGGCTCGCTCGTCGGCGTGCTCTCGCGCAGCGTTCTCCAGCGGCGCCTGGCCGAGGACGAGCCGCCGGCCGAGCTCGACTCGCTCGAGCTCTAGCAGCAGGTGTAGGCGCCGGGCGGCGCGTCGCCCTCTTCGCGCTCGGGCAGCGCTGCGGCCTCGAGCGCCGCTCCGTGCAGGAGATCCCGCTCGCTGACCTCGAGCCCGTCGAGCCCGTAGCGGTCGAGCACCTCGCGGACGACGATCGCGCCGCCGACGATCACCGGCGCACGCTCGGGCTCGAGTCCGGCGAGCTCGCGGCGCTCGGCGAGTGGGAGGGAGGCGAGCCGTTCCAGCTGCGCCTCGACGCCGTCCTGGGAGAGCCGGTGGCCGTGGACGCGCTCGGGGTCGTAGCCGCCGAGCTCCAGCGCGGCGAGTGTCGTGACCGTGCCGGCGACGCCGATTGCGTCGTCGACCTCGAGCGGCGGCAGCTGCTCGCGCACCTCGCGGGCGGCGGCCTCGAGCTCCTTGCGCGTGGGCGGGTCGAAGTGCAGGTGCCGCTCGGTCAGCCGCACCGAGCCGATGTCGATGCTCGTCCGCTCGTCGGCGGTGATCAGCTCGGTCGAGCCGCCGCCGATGTCGAGCACGAGCGTCCGGGGGCCGAGCGAGCGCCCCCCGGCGACGCCGCGACGGGTGAGGCCGGCCTCGTCCTCGCCGCTCAGCAGGCGGGTCGTGAAGCCGTAGCTCCACTCGACCTCACCGAGGAACGCCTCGCCGTTCTCAGCGTCGCGCACCGCGCTCGTCGCGATCGCGAGCACGCGCTCGGCGCCCAGCCCTTCTAGCTCGCGGCGGTAGTCGGACAGCACGTTGCGAACCCGGGCGACGGGCAGCGGGAGCAGCTTGCGCCGCTCGTCGACGCCTTCCCCGAGCCGCGTGATCACCGTCCGGCGGGTGATCTCCTCGACCCGCTCGTCGCGGACGTCCGCGACGAGCAGCCGGGTCGAGTTGGTACCGAGGTCGACAACGCCGACGCGCATCGCAGCGAGGCTAGCTGCCGAGGCGTCAGGCGGCGGCGTGGTAGTCGTGCGCCGGGTCGTGGCTGACGACCTTTGCGAGCAGGGACTTCAGCTGGGCGATCTCGTGTCGCGGCTGCGACAGCGCCGTCTCGTCGGCGCCGTCGCCCTCGAGCTGCTGCGTCTCGGCGACGAGCGTGCGAATTCTCTCCAGCAGCGGGTCGATGTCGTGCAATGCCATCAGGCGGCCTCCTCGATCGGGATTGCGTCGAATTCGGCTTCCGCTTCGGGAGCGGTGGGGCGGGACTCGATCAGCACCGCGCCGAGGATCGCGGCGAGCGCGGCCAGGCCGGTCAGCGCGTAGAACGCGATGTGGAAGCCGTGGGTCAGGGCCGCGGCGCCGAGCGGGGACGAGCCCGGGTGCGCGACCACGTAGCGGGTCGTGAAGGTCGTCGCGATCGTCGAGGCCGCGGCGAGCCCGACTGCGCCGCCGATCTGCTGGCTCGTGTTGAGCAGGCCGGACGCGATCCCCGCGTCGGCGGCCTCGACCCCCGTCAGCGCGGCGATCGTCATCGGGATGAACGTGAAGGCGAGCCCGACCGCGCTCAGGAGGAAGGCCGGGAAGAGGTCGAAGAAGTAATGGCCATCCGCGGGGAGCCGGGTGAGCAGGAATAGTGCTCCGGCAGCGAGCGCCAGTCCGACCGGGAGGACGGGCCGTACGCCCACTCGCGTGACCACGCTCTGAGAGACGTTCGCGAGCACGATGATCGTCAGCGTCAGGGGCAGGTAGGCAACGCCGGTCTCGATCGCCGAGAAGTGCAGCACCTGCTGCATGTAGAGCGTCCCGAGGAAGAACTGCGAGAACACCGAGGTGCCGAGCAGGAACGCGGTCACGTTCGCGCCGGCGAGGGTGCGAAGCCGGAAGATGCGCATCGGCAGGAGCGGCGCCGACGAGCGCAGCTCGATCACGAGGAAGGCGGCGATCAGCGCCGCGGCGCCCGCGAGGAGCCCGATCGTCTCGGCGGTTCCCCAGCCGATCTGCGTCGCTCGCGTCATCGCGTAGACGAGCAGCATCAGCCCGCCGGTGACGGATGTGGCACCAGCGACGTCGAAGTGGCGGTGCGCGAGCATCGCGCGGCTCTCGCGGAGCAGGAACGGGGTGAGCACGACGACGCCGAGGCCGACGGGCACGTTGATGAAGAAGATCCAGGACCAGTTGAGCCAGCTCGTGAGCAGGCCGCCGAGGAGCACCCCCGCGGCGGCACCGCTGCCCGAGACCGCGCCCCAGACGCCGAGCGCGATGTTCCGCTCGCGTCCTTCGGCGAACATCGTCGTCAGGATCGAGAGGGCGGCCGGGGCCAGCATCGCGCCGCCGAGCCCCTGGGTCGCGCGAAACGCGATCAGTGAGCTCTCCGACCAGGCGAAGCCCGCGAGCAGCGAGCTGACGGTGAAGAGCGCGACACCGGCGATGAACAGCCGGCGGCGGCCGAGCAGGTCGGCCATGCGACCGCCGAGCAGCAGGAAGCCGCCGAACACGAGCGCGTAGGCGGTGATCACCCACTGCAGGCTCGCCTGCGTGAAGTGGAGGTCGGTCTTGATCGACGGCAGCGCGACGTTCACGATCGCGACGTCGAGCACGACCATGAACTGCGCGGCCACGAGGATCGCGAGCGCGATCCAGCGGCGGTCGCTGGGCATCGTTTGACTTCGTAGCGACATGGAAATCATCTCCCTTGCAAATTCTTGTCGAGTAGCATTCGTTTACTATGACATACGATCCTGACTTGTCAAATATTTATTATTTGCTAGGGTTTAGGCATGACAACCACTGACCGGACCCCGGAGAAGACACCGAAGATGGGCTTGGCGTACACGCCGACCCCGGGGCTGCTGCTCGTGAAGATGGGCCGCGCCGCTGAGCGCGGGTTCACCGAGGAGCTCAAGCCGACGGGGTTGACGCCGCGCCACATGGGAGTGCTGTTCGAGGTGGACGCCCGCCCGACGAGCCAGCAGGCGCTGATCGAGTCGATCGGAGTCGATCCGAGCAAGCTGGTCGGCCTGCTCAACGACCTCGAGGCTGACGGGCTGATCGTTCGTCGCCGCGACCCCGACGACCGGCGAAGGCACATCGTCGAGCTCTCGAAGGAGGGTCGATCGAAGATGGGCGCTGCAAAGCAGGCCGCGAGCAGGGTCGAGGATCGCCTCTTCGCGGGCCTCGACGCCAAGGAGCGGAAGCAGCTTCTCGCGCTGCTCGCTCAGGTGGCGGACTCGAGCGGCGTCCTCGAGGGATGCGTCCAGTTGCTCAGGCTTTCTGCGTGACGGCTGCCGAAAACAGCGTGGTAAACTGCCGACCAGCGACGCGGGGTGGAGCAGTCAGGTAGCTCGCCGGGCTCATAACCCGGAGGTCGCAGGTTCAAATCCTGCCCCCGCTACCTCGAAAGGCCCCGGAAACGGGGCCTTTCTCGTCTCTAAGACCATGGGCGAAACCCACCTGGAGAGACATCCAATCGGGATCCGCGAAGGGCGGGGCGAGGAGTTCGAGCGGTTGCGCGAGATCGCGGTCTCGGCGAAGGCCCACTGGGGCTACGAGCTCGAGCGTGTGCGGGAATGGGCCGAGACCGGCGACTTCGAGCCCGAGGGCCTCAGCCGGCGGCTCGTGTACGTCGCCGAGGCCCAGGGCGAGCCGATCGGCTGGGCGTCCCTCGTCCCGCGAGGCGAGGTCGGCTGGCTCGAGGATCTCTGGGTCGAGCCGCAGTGGATCGGTCGCGGCGTCGGCCGTTTGCTCTTCGAGCATGTCGCCGTGGAAGCGCGCCGACTCGGAGCGCAGCGTCTCGAATGGGAGGCCGAGCCGCACGCGCGCGGCTTCTACGAGCGGATGGGCGGCACCTACGTCCGCGACAGCGAGGTGACCGAGTGGGGTCGGGTGCTCGACGTGCTCGGCGTGTCGCTCGATGCGCTTCGAGCTTGACGGCATGAGGCTGCCCAGGCCCGTCGTATCCCATGCGACCCCGGCCGCGTTTATCTGCGTGGATGGCAGATAGGCCCGATGAGATTGTCCTCGCTCGTCATCGTGACCTAAAGGGCCGTCAGTGGCACCCATGGGTTCGGCGCGGGCTGCTGGCGCTCCTCGGCGTGCCGATCGTCCTCGGGGTCGCGAACGTCTTCGGGCAGCATCAGAGCGCCGCGTCCGCCTCGGCGCCGGCCGCAACGCTGAGCGTCAACGCGCCCTCGAGCATTCGCGGGGGCCTGCTGTTCACCGTCTCGTTCACCGTGCGGGCACACGCCGAGCTGAAGAAGGCGACGCTCGTCCTCGACCCCGGCTGGATCGACGGGATGCAGGTGAACAGCATCAACCCGCAACCCGTCGACGAGGCGAGCCGCAACGGGCGCGTCGTGCTCGACCTCGGGCACATTCCGGCCGGCGAGCTCGTCACGTACTGGATCGAGTTCCAGGTGAATCCCACAACCGTCGGGCGCAGGCGGCAAGACGTCGAGCTCGACGACGGCCCGAAGCAGATCCTGACCGCCCACCGGACGCTGATGGTCTACCCGTAGATGGACATCGTCTTCCGCGCGGCAGGTGCGTTCTTCCTGATCTTCCTGCTGACCCGGATCGTGGGCCGCCGCGAGCTGAACTCACTCGAGCCGTACGACCTGATCCTGCTCGTCGTGCTCGGTGACCTGGTGCAGCAGGGGGTCACCCAGAGCGACTACTCGCTGACGGGGATGGTGCTCGCGGTGGGGACGATCGCGCTGCTCGTCGTCACCGTCTCGTTCGTCGGGTTCCGCTTCCCTCGAGCCCGGCCGATCCTGGAGGGCGAACCGCTCGTCGTGATCCAGGACGGCAAGGTGCTCGAGAGCAAT
>JAWVDY010000181.1:0-3137 GCA_033856995.1 Gaiellaceae bacterium | reverse complement strand
CTGCTGCACTTGCGCGCCGAGGCCGTTCGCGCACGCGGCCGCTCGGCGGAGCGGCTGACGATGCGCATCGTCGGCTGGACGTTCGGAAGCGCTCTCCGTTTCGCACTGGCCCAGCGGGCTGCGCGGATCGCGCAGGCGCCGTTCGCTCGCGGCGGGCGTCTGCGGCGTCTCCCGCCACCGCTCAGCGGCTGGACACGCTCGCGCGACCTGCGGGCCGTGGCGCGGACGAGCTTTCGCTCATGGTGGGCCGGGCGATAGGCGACGCACGTACCGAGGTGCTGGCGCGCATCGCGGCGATTCCGCGCGAGCCGGCGCCCGAGCCGACTCGCGACTACCGCGTGTCGGGAGAGCGCTCAGCGGACGACGTCGTTGCTCTCTTCTGCGCGCGTGCGGCCGCCTACCGCGCGGAGGTCGTGCGCGTGGATGCGTCCACCGTCGGGGCGGCAATCGAGCGGATCCTCGCTGCACACGGTGCGCACCGAGTCGGGATCGCTCCCGGGCTGCGCACCGAGTGGCGCCCCGCGGGCTGCGAGCTCATCGACGAGTCGGCGCTCGACGTGGCGGGCCTCGACAGCCTCGACGGCGCGATCACGGGCTGCACCGTCGCCGTCGCGGAGACCGGGACGATCATGCTCTCGGCCGGAACGGACGAAGGGCGCCGCGCCTTGACGCTCGTCCCCGACCTGCACGTGTGCGTCGTCGCGCGCGAGCAGATCGTCGAGCTTCTGCCCGAAGGGATCAGGCTCGTCGGCCCGCTCGTGCGGGGCGAAGGACGGCCGCTCACCCTGATCTCCGGCCCGTCCGCGACGTCGGACATCGAGCTCGACCGCGTCGAGGGCGTGCACGGCCCCCGGCGGCTCGCCGTAGTGGTCGCGGGCTAGTCGGGCGCGGCAGCGCTCTGCCGGCGGCGGCTCAGCTGCGGCTGGGCAGGTGTATGCACGTCCCACACGAGCCCGAGCTTCTCGAGCCCGCGGATCACCCACCATGAGACGTCGAACTGGCCGCGCAGGAGGCCGTGCCGCGCCGAGGAGGGAAAGGCGTGATGGTTGTTGTGCCAGCCCTCACCGAAGACGAGCAGCGCAACGATCCAGTTGTTGCGCGCCTCGTCGCGGGAGCGGAAGTCCTGCCGGCCGAACATGTGGCAGATCGAGTTCACGGCGAAGGTCGCGTGCTGGTAGAGGAAGATGCGGAGGAGGCCGCCCCACACCATCGCCTCGAGGCCGCGCTCCCAGGTACCGCCGACGAGATAGCCGACCTCGAACGGAATCCCGAGCGTCAGGATGACCCAGACGAGATAGAGACGGTCGATCCAGCGGACGAGTGTGTCCTCGTAGAGATCCTTCCCGTAGATCCGCCCCTGCTCCATGCCGAGGTTCGTGAACAGCCAGCCGACGTGCGCGTGCACGAAGCCGCGCAGCGCGCCACCAAATCCGTCGCCGTGGCCGTGCGGCGAGTGCGGATCGCCCGGCTGATCCGACAGCGCGTGATGCTTGCGGTGATCGGTGACCCACTGGGTCAGCGGCCCCTGCATCGTCATACAGCCGAGGATCGCGAGCGCTGCCTCCACGGGCTTGCGGGCCGTGAAGCCGCGATGCGTGAAGTAGCGGTGGAAGCCGATCGTCGTCCCGAAGGCGCAGAGGACGTAGAAGCCGGCCAAGAGGAGCAGGTCGCGCCAGTGGAAGGCGACTCCCCAGAGGAGCCCCATCGCCGAGAGGGTTGCGAGCGGCGGCACGATCACGGCGACGAGCGTCACGATCTGGTTGATCCGGCTCGTGCCGGTCTGGACCGCGCGGGTCGGGGAAACGCCGCTCGAGGTTGCCGCGCTCAAGGAGCCAGAGTAGCCGCGATCGCAGCCTGGCCGTAGCTGATCCCGCCATCGTTCGGCGGGACGCGGCGGTGCGTCAGGACCCGGAAGCCGTGCCGCTCGAGCCGCGCCGAGGTCGAGCGGAGGAGCCGGAGGTTCTGGAACGTCCCGCCCGAGAGGACGACCGTGCGCGGCTCGCCGGCCTCGGCGCAGGCGTCCGCGGCGGCCGCGGCCACGGTCTCGTGGAACGCCGCCGCGAGCTCCGGGCGCGACCGGCCCGCCGCGAGCTCGTCCGCTACGCGACCCACGAGCTCGGGGCCGTCGCCGAAGCGCCACGGGTACCGCTCGGCCTCCGCGCCCTCGGCGAGCTGCTCGAGCTCGATCGCGGCCTGGCCCTCGTAGGTCACCTCTTCGCGCACGCCCAGCACGGCGGCGACGGCGTCGAAGAGCCGGCCCATCCCGGACGAGAGCGGCGCGTTCAGCTCGAGCGCGCCGCGAACCCGGGGCCAGCGCTCGAACGGGACCGGCCGGCCCGCGAGCTCGAGGTGGATCGCCGCCGTCCGCCAGGGCTGCCGGATCGCCGCTTCTCCACCCGGGAGCGGCACGGGGTCGAGGTGTGCGAGTCGCTCGAACGACGCGAGGTCGCAGCGGAGGAGCTCGCCGCCCCAGAGCGTGCCGTCGGTCCCGAAGCCGGTGCCGTCGAAGACGAGCGCCAGTGCGGGGCCCTCCTCGCCGTGCTCGGCGAGACAGGCGGCCGCGTGGGCGTGATGGTGCTGCACGCCGACGAGCTCGGCCTCCTGCTCGAGCGCCCATTTCGTCGCCAGGTACTCCGGGTGCAGGTCGTACGCGATCACCTCGGGCTCGACGCCGAGCATCGCCAGGAAGAGCTCGAGGTCGGTGGCGAACGCGCGGTAGGCGAGCTCGGAGTCGAGGTCGCCGAGGTGCGCGGAGAGGAACGCCTCGGCACCGCGGGCGACGCAGAAGGTGCTCTTCAGCTCGGCGCCGGCCGCGACGACCGGCCTCGTCGCGGCGACCGGCAGGGGGAGCGCCGTGGGCGTGTACCCCCGCGACCGGCGCACGGGAAAGGCGGCGCGCACGACGGAGTCTTCGCAGCGCCGCTGGATCGGACGGTCGTGGGCGAGGAACGCGTCCGCGATTCCGGCCAGACGCTCGCGCGCCTCACCGTCCTCGAACGCGATCGGCTCGTCGGAGCGGTTCCCGCTCGTCAGCACGAGCGGCCGCTCCAGGTCGGCGACGAGCAGGTGATGAACCGGCGTGTACGGCAGGAGCAGCCCGAGCCACGGCGTGCCGGGCGCGACGGACGGCGCGACGG
>JAWVDY010000180.1:0-6058 GCA_033856995.1 Gaiellaceae bacterium | reverse complement strand
GGTGACGAAGTCGCAGTGGGGGACGGGATTCGGATGCAGCTCCGCGGCGACGAGGCCCGCGAAGTGCGCCATGTCGCACAGCAGCAGGGCGCCGACCTCGTCTGCGATCTCGCGAAACTTGTCGGCTTCGACGGTGCGCGGATAGGCCGAGCCGCCGCAGACGATCAGCTTCGGCTTGTGCTGCTTCGCCAGCGCGAGTACCTCGTCGTAGTCGACGAGATTCGTCTCGCGCGAGACGCCGTAGTGGACGATCGTGTAGAGCCGCCCCGAGAAGTTGACCTTGAGCCCGTGCGTCAGGTGGCCGCCGTGCGAGAGCTCGAGCGAGAGAATCGTGTCGCCGGGCTGCAGGGCGGCCATGTAGACGGCCATGTTCGTCTGGGCGCCCGCGTGCGGTTGCACGTTCGCGTGCTCTGCGCCGAAGAGCTCCTTCGCACGGTCGATCGCGGTCTGCTCAATGTGGTCGACGATCTCGCAGCCACCGTAGTAGCGGCGGCCCGGGTAACCCTCGGCGTACTTGTTCGTCGGCACCGAGCCGACGGCCTCGAGCACGGAGGGCCAGGTGAAGTTCTCGGAGGCGATCAGCTCGATCTGGTTGCGCTGCCGCTCGAGCTCGCGGCCGAGCAGGTCGGCGATCGCCGGGTCGACCTCCGCAAGACCGGCGGTGCGGAGGTGCTGCACGGTCTCCTGTGCGATCGCCACTTCCCTGGATGGTACTCACCCGCCCGGCGCCGTACCCTTGGTGCGTGAGGCTCGTGATCGCTCCGGTCGTTGCAGCGCTTGTCCTCGACACGGCCGCAAGCGCGAGAGAGACGCAAGGCGGCTGGTGCCGCGCGCCGCGGGCGCGGTCGCTACGGGCCAAGCCACAGCTCGTCTTCACTCCCGCGCGGGGGTACCACTACGTCGACAATTCGGTCCGCGTGGCGGGTCGCTACTTCCTCTTCTCGAGCGAGCGCGCCGCCTAACTCGCGGACACGCGCGTCCACCGGTACATGCTGCTGGAAGGCGTCGGCATTGCGATCGACCCGCGCGCCCTGGTCGTCTCGAGCTGGACGAGGGGCAAGTCGCTGCACCCGCGCAACCGGCTCATGTTCATGCCGTTGAGGGCGCTGCCGCGGCTTACGGGCTGCGTGCGCTAGCCGAGCACCGCTGCGGCGCGCTCGAGCGCCTCGGCGGCAGGAACCGCGCCCTCGCGGACGACCGAGGGCTCCGAGCCGGTCAGGTCGAGCACCGTCGACGGCGTGCCCAGCAGGTCGCCGCCGTCGACGATCGCCGCGGCCCCGGCCCGGATCTCGACCGGAACGTCCTCGAGCCGCCGCGGGTCGGGGCCGCCGTGCAGGTTGGCACTCGTGGCGACGACCGCGCCGACCTGCTCGAGCACGTCGGCGCCCGGGCCGTCGAGCTCGGGCACGCGCACGCCGATCGTCTCCGGCGACGAGCCGGTCAGCCAGCGGTAGCGCTTGGCCGGGTTCGAGAGGATCAGCGTGTACGGCCCGGGGAGCAGCGCAGCGAGCACGGCGCCGTGCGTGCGCAGCTCGGGAACGAGCTCGAGCAGGCTCGCCACGTTCTTCGCCAACAGGGCCAGCGGCTGCTCGGGCGGCCGCTGCTTCATTCGGGAGAGCTCCCGCGAGGGAGCCTCGGTGCGAGGGTCGGCGCAGAGGCCATAGACGGTGTCGGTCGGAAGCACCACCGGCCGGCCGCCGTGGATGGCCTCGACAGCCTGCTCGATCAGGCGAGCGCTCCGGAGAGAAACGAGAGCACGCCCTCCCGGAACTCCTCGGGCGCCTCGACGAAGATCATGTGGCCGGCTCCGGGGAGCACGACCGTCTCGGGCGACGGGATCCCCTCCGTCAGCTCGGCCGCGCAGGACGGGCCGGTGATGAAGTCCAGCTCGCCCGTGATCACGAGCGTCGGCATCGTCAGGCTCGGCAGCTGCGGCCGGAGATCGAAGTGCTCGAAGATCTCCTTCTCCCAGAGCCTCGTCGCATCGACGCAGAGCTCCTCGCCGTTCAGCGCCTCGATGTACGCGCGCTCGGCAGCGCCGTAGCGGGCGAAGTAGAGCGGCATCATGCGCTGCACGAGCTCCATCAGCTCCCGGCCGTCGACGAAGGTGCCTTCGAGCTCCGTTTTCAGCGCCGCGAGAGCGTCTTCGTACCATGGCTCGCCTGCGCGTTCCTCGATCGCGGCCTGCATCGCGGCCTCCTGGTCCGGGCCGTGGCGCGGCAACGTGCTGGCCAGGATCAGGCGTTCGACGCGGTCGGGATGCTTCGACGCATAGGCAATCGCCGCGACGCCGCCGTGCGAGTGACCGAGCAGGAGCATCCGCTCGACGCCGAGGTGCTCGCGCAGCTCCTCGAGATCCGAGGCGTAGTCGTCGATCGCGTACGCGGAAGGATCGCCGGCGGCATCGGAGCCGCCCGTGCCGCGAGGGTCGAGCAGCACGAGCTCGAGCTCCTCGTCGAGGCCGCCGAGGTCGGCGAGGTAGCTCGACGAGAACCCCGGCCCGCCCGGGTGGCAGACGAGCAGCGGCCCGCTGCCCTTGCGGGCGTAGGTGAGCGTCCGTCCGTCTTGTGTCTTCAGCCCTGCCACCGACCCTCCGCAACCCTGTCCCTGCCGGCCAGATCCGGAGTGATCGTAACGTCGTGGAAGCCGATCTCGGAGAGCAAGCGCTCGACCCGCTCCCCCGCGTTCGCCGCGGTCTCCAGCACGAGCCACCCGCCGGGCCGCAGCGCCTCGGTCGCCGCGTGCGCGAGCTTCTCCGTCGCGCCGGAGGCGACGAGCGCGATGTGGGGCTCCCAGTCGCGCACCTCCGGCTGCAGCCCCGGGAGCTCGTCCGGCTCGACGTAGGGCGGGTTCGAGACGACGAGATCGAACTCCGCGTCGCCAAGGCCGCTCGTCAGGTCGTGCTCGACGAGCCGCACACGCCCGTTGATGCCGGTCAGATCCAGGTTCTCGCGCGCGAGCGCGAGGGCGTCGTGCGAGACGTCCAGCGCCGTGACTAGCGCCGTCGGCACTTCGTCCGCGATCGCCAACGCGATCGCGCCGGTGCCGGTGCCCACGTCGAGCACCTTCGGCTCGTCGAGGCCGCGGATGTGCTCGAGCGCGCGCTCGACCACGATCTCCGTCTCGGGACGCGGGATCAACGCGCGCCGGTCGGTCTTGAGCGTCAGCCGCCTGAAGCCCCACTCGCCGAGGATGTAGGCGAGCGGCTCGCGCTGTTCGCGCCGCACGATGTTGGCGTCGAACGCGGCCTCCTGCTCGGCGTTCAGCTCGCGGTCGAGCTCGGCGTAGAGGAGCGCGCGGGCGCAGTCGTCGCAGGCCTTCGCCAGCAGGAGCTCGGACTCCAGGCGCGCGGACTCGACCCCGGCCTCGACGAGGCGGGCCGTCGCGCGGGCGAGCGCGTCACCTAGCGTCACGCTGGCGCCGGCGATTCGAGTGCTCGCCGCCGCTCCTCGGCAGCCAGCCCCTCGGTGAACTCCTCCAGCTCCCCCTCGAGGATCTTGTCGAGCCGGTGCACGGTCAGGTGTACGCGGTGATCGGTCACGCGGTTCTCGGCGAAGTTGTAGGTGCGGATCTTCTCGGCGCGCTGGCCGGACCCGATCTGCGTCCGCCGCGCCTCCGCCTGCTCTGCCTGCTGCTTCTCGCGCTCGGCCTCGAAGAGTCTCGCGCGCAGGACGCGCAGCGCCTTCGTCTTGTTCTGAAGCTGCGACTTCTCGTCCTGCATCGCCACGACGATCCCGGTCGGGACGTGGGTGATGCGGACGGCCGAGTCGGTGGTGTTCACGCTCTGCCCGCCTGGGCCGGTCGAGCGGTAGACGTCGATCTTGAGGTCGTTCGGGTCGAGCTCGACCTCGACCTCCTCGGCCTCGGGCATGACGGCGACCGTCGCCGTCGAGGTGTGGGTGCGCCCCTGCGACTCGGTCTCCGGCACGCGCTGGACGCGGTGCGTTCCGGCCTCCCACTTGTAGACGGAGTAGGCACCGTCGCCCTTGACGGCGAAGACGACCTCCTTGAACCCGCCGGACTCGTTGCCGCTCGCCCCGAGCTGTTCGACGCCGTACCCGCGGCGCTCCGCGTAGCGCGTGAGCATCCGGTAGAGGTCGGCCGCCCAGTGCGCGGCCTCGTCGCCTCCGACGCCCTGTCGGATCTCGACGATCACGTCCTTGCGATCGGCGGGATCGGTCTCGACAAGGGCGAGCTTGAGCTCCTCCTCGAGCGCGGCGAGCCGCCGCTCGAGCTCCGGCACCATCTCCTTCAGGTCGCCGTCGTTGCTCGCAGCGTCGAGGTCGTCGCGCACCTCACGCCACTGCTGAGCGAGCTTCGCGGGCCCCTCGAGCTCCTTCACGCGCCGCCCGACCTCCGCCGCTTCGCGGTGGTCGTTGTAGACGGCGGGGTCGCTCAGCCGATCTTGCGCCTCGCGGTAGGAGCGCTCGAGCTCGTCGACCAGATCCTGGAAGTCAGGCATGGGGCAAGGTTAGTCGCCGACCAGCCGCGGGCCCCTAGGCCATGATCTCGACCCGGTCCGCCGCAGGCCCGGTGTCGCGCGCTTCGAGCGCGAGCACCTCCCGCAGAGCGCGGATCGAGACTTCAAGCTGGTCGAGCGTGGGCTCGCGCGTGGTCAACCGCTGGAGCCAGAGGCCGGGCGCGAGCAGTGTCATCAGCGCGCGGTTCTTCGTGTGCTTTCCCGCGAAGCGGATCAGCTCGTACGCGATCCCGGCGATCACCGGCAGCAGCAGGATCCGAGTGGCGATCAGCCAGTACCAGGCGGGACGGCCGAAGAAGGCGAAGACGAAGATCGCGATCACCATCACCCAGAGCAGGAAGGCGGTCCCGCAGCGCGGGTGGATCAGGCTGTAGCGCTGAACGGTCTGCGGCTCCAGCTCCTCGCCGGCCTCGTAGGCGTTGATCGCCTTGTGCTCGGCCGCGTGGTACTGGAAGACCCGCCGGAGGTCGGGGAGCAGCGAGATCAGGCCGAGGTAGGCGACGAAGAGCGAGACGCGGATCGCGCCCTCGACGATCACGAACCAACCTGTCGTGTGGATCGGGAGCCAGTTGGTGATCAGCGCCGGCGTGACCTTGAAAAGCAGGACCGCGAACGCGATTGCCACGGCGAAGGCGAAGAAGAGCGCACCGCGCGAGAGCTCCGTCTCCACCTCCTCCGCGTCCGCGCCTTCCTCTTGGGCCGCGTACTGCGCCGAGATCGAGAGGGCGCGGAAACCGATCGCGAGCGACTCGCCGAGTGCAATCACGCCGCGGACGACCGGGAGCCGAAAGACCCAGTGCCGCTTCATCACGGACTCGATCGGCCGGCAGACCTCGGCGATCTGGCCGTTCGGCTTGCGGACCGCGACGGCCCAATTCGAGGGGCCGCGCATCATCACGCCCTCGAGGACGGCTTGCCCGCCGATCGGGGCGCTCATGTTGTTCTAGGCCTTGCGGCCGCCGGCCTTCTCGAGCCGGCGCTGGAAGCGCTCGACGCGGCCGCCGGAGTCCATCAGCTTCTGCTTGCCCGTGTAGAACGGGTGGCAGTTCGAGCACACCTCGACGTGCAGCTCGGACTTGGTCGAGCGCGTCTGGAACTCGTTGCCGCAGGCGCAGCGAACGGTCGCGAGGGCGTACTCAGGATGGATCTCGGTCTTCATCGTCCGGCCAGGATAGCAACCGCGGTATCGGTGGCCACGTTGCCGCCCGAGACCACGGAGACCACGGTCTCGCCTGGTTCCAGCGGCACTTTCCCGGCCAGCAGCGCCGCCGTTGCGGCCGCGCCGGCAGGCTCGCAGGCGAGCTTCGCGCGGCCGTACAGGAACCGCATTCCATCCTCGATCTCGTCCTCGGTCACGAGCACTACCCGCTCGACGCGCTCGCGGACGATCTCGAAGGCATTCGCGCCCGCGAACGGGGCGCCGAGGCCGTCGGCGATCGAGCGCGGCGAGACCGGGACGGGAGCGCCCGCGGCGAGCGCGTCGTGCATGGCCGGCGAGAGCTCTGGCTCTACGCCGACGACCCGCGCCTTCCCGGCTACCGCGGTCGCGATTCCGGAGATCAGCCCGCCGCCGCCCAC
>JAWVDY010000179.1:0-23326 GCA_033856995.1 Gaiellaceae bacterium | reverse complement strand
TCGAGGACGACTGGGAGCAGCCGACGCTCGGCGCCTGGGGGCTCGGCTGGGAGGTCTGGTGCGACGGGATGGAAGTGACCCAGTGGACGTACTTCCAGCAGCTCGGCGGCTTCGACGTCGAGCTCGTCCCGGCCGAGATCACCTACGGCCTCGAGCGGCTGTGCATGTTCCTGCAGGGGAAGCGCAGCGCATTCGAGCTCGAGTGGGCGCCGGGCGTGACCTGGGGCGACGTCTACCTGGAGAGCGAGCGGCAGTGGTCGGCCTACAACTTCGAGCTCGCGCCGGTGGACGTGCTCACGCGCCGCTTCGGCGAGCACGAGGACGAGTGCCGCGTGCTGCTCGGGCGGCGGCTGCCGCTGCCGGCCTACGACCACGTGCTGAAGGCCTCGCACACGTTCAACCTGCTCGACGCGCGCGGCGCGATCTCGGCGACCGAGCGCGCCGCCTACATCGGCCGCGTCCGCAACCTCGCCCGCGAGGTTGCGGAGGTCTACCTCGAGCTGGAGGCCGATGGCGTCGCTGCTGCTTGAGATCGGCTGCGAGGAGCTCCCGGCCTCGGCCTGCCGCGAGGCCGCGGAGCAGTTGCCCGCGCTCGCGGAGCGCGAGCTCGGCTCGGCGCCTGACCGCGTCTTCGTCGGCCCGCGGCGGCTGGCGCTCCAGTTCGACGCGATCGAAGAGCAGACCCCTCACGAGTGGCTGAAGGGCCCGCCGGTCGCGCTGCGCGAGAAGGCGGCGGCCGGTTTCGCGAAGAAGCACGGCGTCGAGGCCGGCGACCTCGTCGAGCGCGACGGCTTCCTCGGCCTGGAGCGGGCGGGGCGGCCGCTGCGCGAGGTCGTGCCCGAGCGGTTGGACGCAATCGTCCGCGGGCTCTCGTTCTCCAAGTCGATGCGCTGGGACGACAGCGGGATCCGCTTCGCGCGGCCGGTGCGCTGGACGCTCGCGAAGCTCGACTCGGAGACGGTGGCCGGCGAGACGAGCTTCGGTCACCGGTTCAGTCAAGGCCCCGTCGAGATCCCGCATGCCGAGGAGTACGCGGCGCGTCTGCGCGAGGCCGAGGTCGAGCCCGACGCCGACGAGCGCCACCGGCAGATCGTCGAAGGACTCGACGCGATCGGCAACTGGAGCGACCCCGCCGGAGTCCTCGCCGAGGTCGTCCACCTCGTCGAGAGCGTGCAGGTGCTCGAGGGCAGCTTCGACGAGCGCTTCCTCCAGCTCCCCGAGCGCGTCGTCGTGACTGCGATGCAGTCGCACCAGCGCTACTTCCCGCTCGGCGCGAACCGGTTTGCGTTCGTCGCCAACGGCGGCGACCCGGAGCTCGTGCGCGCGGGTAACGAGGCCGTGCTCGAGGGACGTCTCGGCGATGCCAGCTTCACCTTCGACCGCGACGTCCGTGTTGGGATCGACGCGCTGGCCGAGCGTCTCAGTGCGATCACGTACTTCAAGGGCGCCGGCTCGTTCGCGGACAAGAGCGACCGGTTGCACCGCCTCGTGGGCGAGCTGGGCGGCGGCGATGCGACGGTGGAGGCTGCGCGGCTCGCGAAGGCCGATCAGGCCTCCGAGCTCGTGCGCGAGTTTCCCGACCTCGAGGGCTACATCGGCGCCGAATACGCGCGGCTGGCCGGCTACCCGGAGGCCGTGAGCGCCGCGATCGAGGAGCAGTACCTGCCGGATTCCGCGGGCGGTCCGCTGCCGCAGACCGAGACCGGGAAGGTGCTGGCGGCGGCGGACAAGCTCGACGCGCTGACCACGTCGTTCTCGCTCGGCCACAAGCCGTCTGGCTCGCGCGATCCCTACGGGCTGCGGCGGGCGGCGATCGGGCTCGACCGGCTCGCTGTCGAGGGCGGGCTCGCGGTGTCGCGCTCGCTGCTGCCGGACGAGGTGCGGGAGTTCGTCGAGGAGCGGCTCGAAGGGCTCCTCGACGTTCCCGTCGAGTTCGTGCGGGCGGCGCGCGCCTCTGCCGCCGCTGACCTCGGCGGCGTCGCACGGCTCGCGGAGGCGCTCTACGAGCAACGCGACTCGCCCGAGTTCGACGGCGTCTACACGGCTTATGAGCGCGCGCACCGGCTGGCGGGTCGCACGGCCGACGGCGCCGCGGCCGAGGTCGACCGAGCGCTGCTGAAGGACGACGCCGAGCGCGCCCTCGCGGATGGGCTCGCGCAGGTCGAGGTCGACGGCGACGTGCGCGAGGCGCTTGCCTCCGGAGCGACGCTCGCCCCACTGATGGAACGGTTCTTCGAGGACGTGCACGTGATGGACGAGGACGAGGCCGTCAGGGCGAACCGCCTGCGCCTGCTGCTCGACGTGCGCGACGCCCTCGGCCGGCTGGGCGACTTCTCGCAGATCCCGCGCTGAGTACCCTCCCTCGCGTGAACCGGCCGCCCGTAGAGCTCCACGTGATCTCCGACTCCACGGGAGAGACCGCCGTGCGGCTCGTGCACGCGCTCGAGGCACAGTTCCCGGACCAGACGTTCGAGGAGATCCGCCACCCACGCGTCGAGACCGTCGACGACCTGCACCTCGCGCTGAACCGCGCCAAAGGCCGCTCGGCGGTGATCATCTACACGCTCGTCCACCCGGAGCTGCGCGATGCGGCCCGCGCGCTCTGCCGCCGCTACAAGCTCCACTACTGCGACATCCTCGGCCATCCGATCGACGCGGTCGCGCGGGTCGCGGGGGTCGCGGCGAAGATGAAGCCCGGCGCGCGGCCGCCGCTCGACTCGACCTACTTCAAGCGCATGGCCGCGATCGAGTTCGCGGTCAAGTTCGACGACGGCGTCGGCGCCGGGCTGCACGAGGCAGACATCGTGGTCGTCGGCGTCTCGCGCACGTCGAAGACGCCGCTCTCGATGTACCTCGGCTACCTCGGCTACAAGACGGCGAACGTGCCGGTCGTGAAGGGGATCGCGCCGCCGTCGGCGCTCTTCGAGATCGACCCGGCGAAGATCGTCGGCCTCACGATCGACGCCGAGCAGCTCCGCGAGATCCGCAGGCAGCGCGCCCGCCGGCTCGGCGGCAACCAGCGGGCATACGCCGAGCTGCTCGAGATCTACGCCGAGCTTGAGGAGGCGGAGGCGCTACACCGGCGGCTCGGCTGCCCGGTGATCGAGATCTCCGACCTCTCGATCGAGGAGACCGCTGCGAGGGTGATCCGGCTCGTCGAGCAGCGGCAGGTCGAAACCGGCGCCCGCACGCAAGCGCCCGTGCCGTGAGGCCGAAGCCGCCCGTGCCGATCTGGCGCTGGTTGCTGTGGTGGTCGATCCTCGGCGCCGCGATCGTCGTCTTCTACGTGCTCCTGACCCCGATCTGGATGGGCCTGCGCGCGGTCGCGTGGCTCGCGGACTTCCGTGCGCGGCGCAGGCCGGGCTACAGACCGCCGGTGGCGTAGAGCCACGGCGAGAGCTCCGTCAGGAACCCCGGCTCGACCGCGTGGGGGAGCGGGTACTCGCGGTAGAGCAGCTCGGCAGCGGCGGCCTCGAGCTGCCGGCGGGCACGACGGCTCCATTCGACCGAGATCACCGGGTCGTACGTCCCGTGGCCGATCGCGACCCGGGGCAGCGGCGGCTCGAGGTCGAGCTCGAACCCGGGAACGGTCGGGATGAAGCCGCTCAGCGCCACGAGCGCCGCGGGGCGAGGGCGGCCGCTCCCGAGGCCGAGCGCGTAGGTCATCACGGCGCCCTGCGAGAACCCGCCGAGGACCGTGCGCTCGGGCCCGATGCCCGTCTCCTCGGCCACGCCGTCGAGCCACGCCCCCACGGACTCGTAGGTCGGGAAGAACGTCGCCGGGTCCGGGTAGCCGATCTCGCGCACGACGTACCAGTGCGCACCGCCGGGCGGCAGCGAGAGCGGGCCGCGGGGTGTGACCCCGAGCAGGCGCCGCTCCGGGTCGAGCACGTCGAGCAGTGGGAAGAGGTCGTGCTCGCCGGCGCCGCGGCCGTGGAAGAGGACGAGCAGGCCCTCCGGCTCGCCCGCCGCGGGCCGCTCGAGGTGGGCGATCACCTCCCGGCGCGAAGCGTGCGCAGGTCGGGCAGCGGTGTCAGCACCTGCTCGAGCCGGTCGCGGAGATTCTCGTAGTTCGGGGGCAGCGAGAGCCGCTCGCCGAGCGTCTCCAGCGGCTCGTCGGCGGTGAAGCCCGGCCCGATCGTCGCGATCTCGAACAGCACGCCGCTCGGCTCGCGGAAGTAGATCGACTTGAAGTAGAAGCGGTCGATCACCGGCGTGGGGGAGGCGCCGCTCTCGGCGACCCGCTGCTGCCAGGCCTCGTGCTCGTCCATCGGCGAGGCCCAGGCGACGTGATGGACGGTGCCCGCACCCGGGACGCCGCGCTCGTCGGACTGGTCGTAGACGTAGAAGCCGCCGCGGTGCTCGCCGCGCGCCTCCCAGGTCGTCTCTCCGGCCGGGTCGAACTCGAGCGTCTGTTCGAGGAACGGGCGGCTCTGCTCGACATCGTGCGCGTACGCGCGGACGCCGTTGAAGCCCTGCAGGGCGTGCTCGCGAGGAACCTCCGGGTGGTCGGCGGTCAGCGGCTCGTCCGAGGTCTCGACGACCGACAACGCGTGTCGCAATCCCTCGGGGTCCCGAAACGCGAGGCTCCCGTCGGCGCAGCGCTCGGCGGCGATGCCCTCGTCCGCGAGCCGGTTCTCCCAGAAGTCGAGCGCATCCGGCGACCCGACGCGCCAGCCGACCGTGTGCACCATCCCGGCGCCGGCCTTGCCGCGACGCGCGCCCGGGTACTCGAAGAACGTGATGTCGTTGCCCGGCGCGCCCTCCTCGTCGCCGTAGAAGAGGTGGTAGACGGTCGGGTCGTCCTGGTTGACGCTCTTCTTGACGAGTCGCAGGCCCAGGACACGGGCGTAGAAGTCGACGTTCTTCGGCGCGTCGCCGGTGATCGCGGTGACGTGGTGGACGCCCTCGAGCTTCATGCCGCAAGCGTACCCACCGGGTGTGCCCGTACGCCCCTGTGGGAAGATCGGTTCGCAATGCGAGGGAACGGGCGCTTTGTCTACGACTTCGACGAGCCCTCCGAGGGCGGGCGCGAGCTTCTCGGCGGCAAGGGGATCGGCCTCGCGGAGATGACGCTGCTCGGCGTCCCGGTTCCGGCCGGGTTCACGATCACGACCGACGCCTGCCGCGCCTACATGGTGAACGGGAGGCAGCTTCCGGACGGTCTTCCGGCCGAGATCGACGAGCACCTGGACGCGCTCGAGCAGAAGACGGGCAAGCGCTTCGGCGACTCGCAGGACCCGCTGCTCGTGTCGGTTCGCTCGGGCGCCGCTGTCTCGATGCCCGGGATGATGGACACGATCCTCAACCTCGGCCTGAACGACGATGCGGTCGAGGGGCTCGCGCGCAGCACCGGAAACGCGCGTTTCGCGTACGACTCGTACCGGCGCCTGATCCAGATGTACGGCGAGGTCGTCGAGGGCGTCGACGCACACCGCTTCGAGCAGGCGCTCGGCGACTTGAAGACCGCGAAGGGCGTCCAGCAAGACGTCGACCTCGACGCGGACGACCTGCGCGAGCTCGTCGCCACCTTCAAGCAGATCTACGAGGAGGACACCGGAGTCGCGTTCCCGCAGGACGCGCGCGAACAGCTCGCCCGCGCCGTCCGCGCGGTCTTCCAGTCGTGGGACACTCCGCGCGCGCAGGTCTACCGCCGTGCGCACCGGATCCCGGACGACCTCGGCACGGCGGTGAACATCGTCCAGATGGTCTTCGGCAACAAGGGCGACGGTTCGGGCACCGGCGTCGCCTTCACCCGCGACCCCTCGACCGGCGAGAGCGGGCTCTACGGCGAGTACCTCGCCGACGCGCAGGGCGAGGACGTCGTCGCCGGGATCCGCACGCCCGAGCCTTTGGCCGTGATGGAGCAGCGCCTGCCCGAGGCGTTCGAGCAGCTGATCGCGACGATGCGCCGGCTCGAGGAGCACTACAAGGACGTGCAGGACATCGAGTTCACCGTCGAGGACGGCCGGCTCTACCTGTTGCAGACGCGCTCGGCGAAGCGCACGGCTGCGGCGGCGCTCAAGGCCGCGGTCTCGATGGTGGACGAAGGGCTGATCGCCCGCGAGGACGCCGTCGCGCGCATCGACCCCGCCCAGCTCGACCAGCTCCTGCACCCGATGATCGACCCGAGCGCGCAGCTCGAGGTGGCGGCGCGCGGGCTCAACGCCTCGCCGGGCGCCGCCTCCGGGGCCGTCGTGCTCGACGCCGACTCCGCCGCCGAGCGCGGCGAGGCGGGCGAGAGCGTGATCCTCGTCCGCTGGGAGACGACGCCCGACGACATCCACGGCCTGATCGAGGCGGCCGGGATCCTCACCGCGCACGGCGGGATGACCTCCCACGCGGCCGTCGTCGCCCGCGGGATGGGCAAGCCCTGCGTCGCCGGCTGCGAGGACCTGACGATCGACGTCGACAAGCGCACGCTCACGATCGGTGGCAACAGTCTCTCCGAGGGCGACACGATCACGATCGACGGCGGCACGGGGCGCGTGATCATCGGTGCAGTCGAGCTCGTCCCGCCGCAGATCAACGAGGACTTCGAGACGATCCTCGGCTGGGCCGACGAGCTGCGGCGCCTGAAAGTGCGCGCGAACGCCGACACGCCTGACGACGCCGCAAAGGCGCGCGAGTTCGGCGCCGAGGGAATCGGCCTCTGCCGCACCGAGCACATGTTCATGGCCGACGACCGGCTCCCGGTCGTGCGCGAGATGATCATGGCCGGGGGCGAGGACGAGCGGCGTGCCGCGCTCGACAAGCTGCTCCCGCACCAACAGTCCGACTTCGAGGGGATCTTCGAGGCGATGGCGGGCCTGCCGGTCACGATCCGCCTGCTCGACCCGCCGCTGCACGAGTTCCTGCCGCCGCCCGAGGAGGCGCAGGACGAGCGGATGCGCGAGCGGATCAAGTCGCTGCAGGAGTCGAACCCGATGCTCGGCACCCGCGGCTGCAGGCTCGGCCTGCTCTGGCCCGAGATCTACGAGATGCAGGTGCGCGCGATCATCCGCGCCGCTGCAGCCGTCGAGGAGCGGACGGGCGCCGCCCCGCTCGTCGAGATCATGCACCCGCTCGTCGGCTTCGCCGAGGAGCTCCGCCGCCTGCGGGCGCTGACGGTCGAGACCGCCGCCGAGGAGAGCGACTCCGTCGAGTACCTCGTCGGGACGATGATCGAGCTCCCGCGCGCGTGCATCCGCGCCGACGAGATCGCCGAGCATGCCGACTTCTTCTCGTTCGGCACGAACGACCTGACGCAGACGGCGCTCGGTTTCTCGCGCGACGACGCCGAGGGGAAGTTCCTGACGCGCTACCTCGAGGACGGCGTGCTCGAGCGGAACCCGTTCGAGACGCTCGACCAGAGCGGCGTCGGCGACCTGATGCGGATCGCGGTGGAGCGCGGCCGCAGCGTGAAGGAAGACATCAAGCTCGGCATCTGCGGCGAGCACGGGGGCGAGCCCGACTCGGTCGCCTTCTGCCACCGGCTCGGGCTCGACTACGTCAGCTGCTCGCCGTACCGGGTGCCGCTCGCCCGTCTGGCCGCCGCCCAGGCTGCCCTCGCGGAGTCCGGCGTCCACGCCGTCGCGGGCGGCGGCTGAGCGGTTTAGAGTCCCGCGGGGGATCCTGGAAAGGACGCAATGAGGCAGGTTGCACTGCTCTCGCTGCTCGCCACCACCGTGCTGCTCGCGGCCGGCTGCGGTGGCAGCAAGAAGAAGGAGTCCGATCGGGCGAAGAACCCCCAGGCAATCGCGGCCTGCAGCGGCTCACCACTCACCGCCACGCCGAAGCTCCCGCCGAGCTTCCCGATGGTCGAGAACACGACGCTCACGAAGCAATCGTCCGAGGGCCCGACGGAGCTTGTCGAGGGCTACTGGAAAGGCGACGTCAAGGAGGCGCACGACGAGTACCTGAAGGAGCTCAAGGCCGCCGGCTACAAGATCCTCTTCGAGGAGGTCGAAGCCCCGAACGACTCGGAGATCTCGTGGAAGGGCGAAGGACGCTCCGGCCAGGTTGCGCTCCGGAACGACTGCGGCGGCGGGAAGATCTACGTGCACATCACGAACCGGCCCGCGTAGAGGAGCGATCACCAGGCCGAGGGATGGACGGTCACGGGGGCGGCGCCGATCTCACTGGAGATCGACCACAGGCGATGCGGCGCGCCACTCGATTTCGGAGGTGCCGCTCCCGTGAACCCTCAGGAGAACCGGATCAAGGCGACGGCCGCGATGTTCCTGACCGTCTCGCTCTTCCTCGTCCGCGGAGCCCACGCAACCGCTCCCGCAGGCGCGTGCACGATCGTCGGCACGCCCGGCCCCGATCTGCTGTTCGGCACGCCTAGGCATGACGTGATCTGCGGCCTCGGCGGCAACGACGTGCTCGACGGCGCGGGCGGCAACGACGTGCTGAAGGGCGGCCCGGGCCGCGACATCCTGAACGGCGGCAACGGCAGCGACCAGCTCTTCGGCGGGACCGGCGACGACAAGCTCCAGGGCGACCAGGGCCGCGACGCGATCTTCGGCGGGTCCGGCAACGACCAGATCTTCGCGTGGGACGGCTTCGCCGACCGGCTCGACGGCGGCCGAGGCGCCGACCATGCCTTCCACGACAAGCTCGACCGCGTCTACTCGATCGAGCGATCCGGCTGAATCAGGCGTAGCCGCGGACGCGCCAGTACGCGACCGCGATGCTGAGCAGCCCCACGCCGAACACGCCGGCGATCCCCCAGAGCCCGACGCGGCTGTACGCGGCGTGGCTGCGGCCGAACTTCGAGAAGACGAGCGTGCAAAGGACGCCGCCGATCAGGCCGCCGATGTGGCCGCCGATCGAGATGTTCGCGATCGCGAAGCTGAGGATCAGGTTAATCAGGATCAGCCCCATCGCCGAGCCGCCGAGCACGTAGTTGCGCTGCCGCTCGAGGATCAGGGCCGCGCCGAGCAGCCCGAACAGCGCCCCCGAGGCGCCGACCGTCGGAGACGTCGGTGTCCAGACGAGCGCGCCCGCCGACCCGGCGAGGGCCGAGACGACGTAGAGGAGGATGAACCGCCCGCGTCCTAGCGCCTGCTCGACCGCCGAGCCGACGAACCAGAGGAAGTACATGTTGAACGCGATGTGGATCAGGTTCGCGTGCAGGAAGGCACTTGTGAAGAGGCGCCACCAGTCGCCTTGTGCCACGGACGGTCCGTAGAGCTCCCACTTGTCGAAGATCCTGCCGCCGGGCGCGTTCAGGCCGGCGCCCTGGAATGCGGTGACGAGGTACACGGCGACGTTGATCGCGAGCAGCGACTTGGTGACGAGCGCGCCGGTCCCCTCGAACGCGCTGCGCCGCACGCCGGAGGTGATCCGCTTCGCGCCCTGCGGCTTCCCGGAGTGCTCGGGGCAGCGCTGACCGACTGGTGCCGGCGTCATGCACTCGGCGCAGATCGGGCGGCCGCACTCGGAGCACGAGACGAACGTCTCTCGGTTTGGGTGTCGGTAGCAGTAAGCCATGGCGAAAAAACCTCGAGTAGCGTAGTGCGGCCATGCGCTGTCACGTCGCTTTCACGCCTGCTGAGGCCGCCGCGGCGCCGCTCGGGATCGTGGTCGACCTGATGCGGGCCACTTCGACGGTCGCGCAGGCCCTCGCCTCCGGCTACCGGCGCGTCCTCTGCTGTGCGGAGATCGAGGACGCACGCGCGCTGCGCGAGGAGCTTGGAGACGAGGCGATCACCGGCGGCGAGCAGGAGGCCGGTCGCATCGAAGGCTTCGACGCGGGCGCCTCGCCGCGCGAGTTCCGCGAGCCGCGCGCCGCGACGCTGATCCTCTCGACCACGAACGGCACGCGCTCGATTGTCGCCGCCGCCGAGGCCTGCGACGAGGTCGTGCTCGGCGCGCTGCTGAACCTCGACGCGGTCGCCGCCTACGCGCGCGAGCGTGGGGAGGACGTGACCGTGCTGTGCGCCGGCAACGTGGGCGCGTTCGCGATCGACGACGCGTACTGCGCAGGGCGGATCGTGCGCCTGGTCGGCGGCGAGCGAACGGACGCGGCGATCGCGGCGGAGCTCGTGGCCGAGCGCTTCCCGAGTGCGATCGACGGGATCAACGCGCGCACGTACGGCCCGCCCGGCCTCGAGGAGGACATCGCCTGGGTCGCGCAGGAGAGCGTGCTCGACGTCGTGCCGCGCTTTACGCGGATGGTCGGCCCAGCTGCCGAGGTTGTCGCCTAGCCGCGGAGCGCGCGGGCCGCCCGGTCCCAGCGCCAGTCGCGCCCCGCGCCCCAGGTGCGTGCCGCCGAGCCAGCGGTCGAGCCCGGCGACCTCGACGAAGTCGGCGTTTCCGGCCAGCACCTCGCGGCCAAGCTTCGTCAGGACGACCGGTGTCGCCGCGAAGGCCCGCGCGTCTCCGAGCGGCGGCGGGGGAGGGACCTCCTCGACGAGCGGCTGCAGCTCGAACAGCCGCTTCCAGACCCAGGCATCGCCCGCGAAGACGGCGTCCTCCCCGGCCTGGCTCGCGACGAAGAGCTCCGGCGGGCGGCGCGGGCGCTCGAGCAGCGGCTCGAGCAGCTGGCGCTCGGTGCGCGAGAGGCCGCTTTCGGTGTCGGGTAGCTCCTCGAGCAGCCGTATCAGCGCAGGGCCGAGGAACGGGAGGGGCGAGGTTTCGCCCGAGGCGAGTGCGGCGATCGCAGTCGGCACCGGTGCGCAGAACGCGTCCCAAGTCTCGCGCGCGAGCTCGAGCATCGGCGGCGTGACCCGCGCCCGGGTCGGCCAGAGCGCCTCCAGGCCGTCCGGCGACAGCGCGCCGAGGTGCTCGTCTGCCTGGATCAGCTCCAGGCCTGCGTCGGAGAGCGCGAGCGCCTGGAGCAGCTGCAGCTGATCGTAGAGGTCGTGCTCGAACCAGAGGACGACCTGCCGGCCCGCCGCGAGCGCCTGCTCGAAGAGCCGGTCGCGCCGCTCGAGCGACTCGAGCAGCGACCGCTCCGAGCCCCAGCCGCACTCGCTCAGGAAGCGTGCGCGCACTCTGCGCAGCTCGGCCGGCCCAACCGCGGGCACGGGACCCTCGTGCAGGACGTCCTGCCACGAGAGCACCGCGCCGCCGAGCGTCGTCTGCCGCAGGGTGTCGCCCGCGCTCTCCCCGTTGGTGACGTGCAGCAGCGGCCCGAGCTCCGGGTCGCGGCCGCCGCGCGCGAGGTAGGCGGCGTCAATCCGCATGATTGAGCCAGTCTAGGGCTGTACCTGGGTACGGATGTCAAGCTCGCTTGACAGCGAACTCGTGTTCGTGTAGAACATACGTTCGTATGATCGCTTGCCTCGTCATCCCCGGGTTCGAGCTTCGTACCGCGCTGCGCGAGCGGCCGCGGCTGCAGCTCGAGCCGGCCGCGCTTGCGCCGGAGCCGGGGGCCGAGGCGCTCCTCGGGCCGGTGACCGCGGCTGCCGAGGCGGCCGGAGTGCAGCCGGGCATGCGGCTGGGGGAGGCGTTGGGGATGTGCCCGTCGCTCCAGCTCGTCGATCCCGATCCCGCGGCGGCCGAGGAAGGCTGGGAGGCGATCGTGCGGCGGCTCGAGGACGCGGGCTTTTCCGTCGAATCGGCTGTGCCTGGGTGTGCGTACTTCGAGACGCGCGGCGTGGAGCGGCTCTACGGCGGGCTCGAGCCGGCGCTCAAGCGGGCGCTGAAGGCAGTGGGTGCGGGCTGGGACGCGCGTGTCGGCGCGGCGACCCGGCGCTTCGCGGCGCTGGCCGCGGCGAACGTGGCGCGCTCGGGGCAGGCGCTGGTGGTCTCCGACGAGCGGACGCGGGAGTTCCTCGCGCCGCTGCCGGTGAAGCTTCTGCCGGTCGACGCGCGCAGGCGTGAGGAGCTCGAGGAGCTGGGAGTGAAGAGGCTTGGTGAGCTTGCCGGGCTTCCGGGTGGCGCAGTGGCCGAACGTCTGGGGCCGGACGGCCGGCGCGCCTGGAGCCTGGCGAGGGGTGGCACGAAGAGCCGTGTGCGCGGGCGCAGGCCTGCGGCCGAGCTGTTCGAGACGCTCGAGTTCCCGGAGGCGGTCGGCAACGAGCTGACGCTCAGGCGCTCGCTCGGCGTTCTGCTCGACCGGATGCTCGCGCGGCCGGAGCGCGGCGGGCGGGCCCTGCGCAAGGTTGCGCTCGCAGGACGCCTGGTCGGCGGCGGCTCGTGGCGGCGGACGCTGACGCTTCGCGACGCCACCGCCGATCCCGCCCGCCTGCGTACGGCGCTCGCGCCCAAGCTCGCGGAGCTGCCTGCGCCTGTCGTGATGCTGCGGCTCGAGGCGCTCGTGCTCGCGGAGTCCGTCGGCCGTCAGCTCGAGCTCGTCCGTCCCGAGGGAGACGAGCTGCGAGCCCATCTGAGCGAAGGCCTGCGCCAGGTCCGGGCCGGAGCCGGATCGGGATCTGTCTGCACCGTCGTCGAGGTCGCGCCATGGTCACGCCTGCCCGAGCAACGGGCGCTGCTGGTTCCGCGCGACGAATAAACGCGCCTCAGCGTGCGCTCGTGGAGGCTCACGTGGACGGCTTGCCCAATCGGATCAATCGCATACCTGTTGCTGTGGTGCGAGAGGAGTGGCGCGTCGTCGACCGCTGGTGGACCGAGGAGCCGGTCAGCCGGCGGTACTTCGACGTCGTGCTCGCGGGCGGCGAGCGCGCGGTCGTGTTCCTCGACGAGGAGGTGGGCCGCTGGTTCAGCCAGCGGGGGACGTGAGGCGCTTACGCGTTGGCGCGGACGCGATCGACGAAGCCGCCCGGCGGTGTATGCAGGTTGAACACCCGAAGCGGTCCGGGGCCGGGGTTGCGGAACCCGTGCAACGTGCCGCGCGGGGCGGCGAAGAATGTTCCCGGCCCGCCGCGACGGGGCTCGTCGCCGCCGAGGAACTCGATCTCGCCCTCGAGGACGTAGAACGAGTCGACGTGCTCCTCGTGGACGTGCGGGTTGACGCCCTCGAACTCCGGCGAGAAGGTGAGGTCGAGGGCCGAGAGCTGCGGGAGGTCGCAGAGGATCCGCAGCGCGCTCGTGTCGTGCTCGATCAGCTCGGCGTCGTCCGCTCCGCAGAAAACGGCATCCACAAACGGTCGGCCTCCGTCGGCCGGCGGCTCGTGCTGGTCGAACGCCGGGTTGCGCCCACGGATGTAGTCGCCGAATCCCGTCGACGGCACGTGGAGGTTGATGAAGACCGCGGTGTCGTCGCTCGCGTTCCGGTACGCGTGGACGACGCTGGGCGGCGCGGCCGCGATCATTCCGGACCGAGCCTCGACCGTCGTGAGCTCTGGGCCGAACGAGACCTCGATCTCGCCCTCGAGCACGTAGAAGGCGTCGGTGTGGTGTCGATGGATGTGCGGGTCGGGCCCCTGCTCGCCGGGCTCGTAGCGGAACCACGTCACGATCAGGTCGTCGAGGTCGGCCAGGATCCGCAGTGTCCGCTCGGGCCGGTCGGTCACGACTTCGCCTTCGCCCGGGGCTAGGAGAACCGGGGCGTGCACGTCGAGCTCCATGCCCATTCAGCCTATTCGTTCCTCGACGGCGCCTCACTGCCCGAGGAGCTCGCGACCCGCGCGGCGGAGCTCGGCTACGACGCGCTGGCGTTGACCGATCACGACGGCGTCTACGGCTCGCTCGAGTTCGCGTACGCGGCGAAGGCCCTCGGCGTGCGGCCGATCACCGGCGCTGAGGTCACGTTGCTCGACGGCTCTCACGTGACGCTCCTCGTCGAGACCGCGCGCGGCTACGCGAACCTCTGCCGGCTCCTGACAGCCGCGCACGCCCGCACGCGTGACGGCAATGAGCTGATGCCGCCGTCGCTCGATACTGCGCTGCTCGCCGAGCTGAACGACGGGCTCGTCTGTCTCTCCGGCTGCGCGCGACACGGGTTGGCGCTCCGCGATCCGAACGGCGCGGCTGCGCTCGCGCAGGCGTTCGGGCGGGAGCGCTTCTTCGTCGAGCTCCAGCGGCCATACGAGCGAGGCGACACGCGCCGGCTCGCGGCGCTGCGCGACCTCGCCGAGTCCCTCGGCGTCGAGACGGTCGCGACGGGCGACGTCCACGCGCATCACCCGCGCCGTGTCGGGCTGCAGGACGCGCTCGTCGCGATTCGTTGCCGCACGTCGCTCGACGGCTGCGAGGCGGAGCGGCGCGGCAACCGCGAGAGCGTGCTCGCACCGCCGACCGAGCTCGAGGAACGTTTCCCGCTCGACCGCGACGCCGTCCAGCGCGCGGGCGAGCTCGCGGCCAGGCTCGAGTTCGACCTGACCGAGGATCTCGGCTACCGCTATCCCGACTTCTCCGATACGGGCGAGCCGGCGATCCGGCAGCTCGCGCGCGTCTGCGACGGCGCCTTCACCGAGCGCTACGGCAATGCGAACGGCCACAAGCGACGTGCGCGGCAGCGGCTCGACGAGGAGCTGCAGTTGATCGGCGAGCTCGGGCTGGCCGGGTTCTTCCTGCTGCACTGGGAGGCGCTCGAGCTGGCCCGCGAGTGCGCCCTCGAGGTGCGCGGCGGCTCGCCCGCCCGCAACGTCCTTCCACCCGGCCGCGGCCGTGGCAGCTCGGTCGGCTCGATCGTCTGCTATCTGACCGGGCTCTCCCATGTCGACCCGGTCCATGCGGGCCTCTCGCTCGGCCGCTTCCTCAACCGGGAGCTCGTCTCGGTTCCCGACATCGACCTCGACTTCCCGCGCGACATCCGCGAGAAGCTGATCGTCGCCGTCTGCGAGAAGTACGGCCACGAGCACTCGGCGCTCGTCGCGAGCTTCTCGACCTACCACGCGCGAGGCGCGATCCGTGACGTCGGCAAGGCGCTCGGCCTGCCGTTCGGCGAGCTCGAGCGGCTCGCGCGGCTCACCGACGGCAATCCGTACCGCGTCGGCGAGGAGCTGGCGAAGCTGCCGGACGCCGAGGCGAAGCGCTCTTCTCCACGCTGGCGCGCGTTCGCCAAGCTCTGCTGCGAGATCGGCGGCCTTCCCCGGCACGTCTCGCAGCATCCGGGCGGAATGGTGATCTCGACGCGGCCCCTCGTCGAGCTCGTCCCGGTGCAGCCGGCGGCGATGGCGGGGAGGCAGCTCTGCCAGTGGGACAAGGACTCGTGTGCCGATGCGGGATTCCTGAAGATCGACCTGCTCGGCCTCGGGATGCTCTCGGCAGTGGAGGACTGTGTCGAGCAGATCGCGGCGGCGAGCGGCGAGACGATCGACCTGTCGCGCATCCCGCTTCAGGACCTAGAGGTCTACGGCGACATCCAGCGGGCGGACACGGTCGGCGTCTTCCAGATCGAGAGCCGCGCGCAGATGCAGTCGCTCTTGCGGACGCGGCCGGAGAATCTCGACGACCTGACGATCCAGGTGGCGCTCGTGCGGCCAGGGCCGATCCAGGGCGGCGCAGTCCACCCGTTCATCGAGAACCGTCAGAAGCTGCGCGAGAACCCCGAGTTCGTGCCGCCGAGCGATCACCAACTGCTGGAGGAGCCGCTGCGCGAGACGCTGGGGGTGATCGTGTTCCAGGATCAGGTGCTCGCGGTCGCGACGGCGCTGGCCGGCTTCTCGATCGGCGAGGCCGAAGGGCTGCGCCGCGCGATGAGCCGGAAGCGCTCGCTTGAGGCGATCGAGGCGTTCCGGAGCCGCTTCGTCGAGGGCGCGGTCGCACGGGATGTCCGCCAGGAGGTCGCGAACGCGGTCTTCGACAAGCTCGTCGGCTTCTCCGGCTTCGGCTTCCCGAAGTCGCACGCGGCCGCGTTCGCGCTGCTCGCGTACCAGTCGGCGTGGCTGCGGCATCACCATCCCGCCGAGTTCCTGTGCGCGCTCCTGAACGCGCAGCCGATGGGGTTCTATCCGCCCGCCTCGCTCGTGCGCGACGCTCAGCGGCGCGGGGTAGAGGTGCGTTCGCCGGACGTGAACCTGAGCCTGGCGCGCTGTGCGCTCGAAGGCGAGGCCGTCCGGGTCGGGTTGTCGTACGTGCGCTCGCTCGGCGACGAGGAGGCGGAGGTGATCGAGGCGGAACGGGACCGGGGCGGCCCGTTCTCGGGAGTCCGGGAGCTGGCGCAGCGAACCGCGCTCGACCGGGCGCGCCTGGAGGCGCTTGTCGCGTCGGGCGCGTGCGACAAGCTCGGCGGCGGCCGCCGAGCGCTGCTCTGGGAGCTCGGCTTCGCTCCGCGCGCGCAGACAGTGCCAGGGAGCGGCGGGGAGGAGAGCCAGCTCGCGTTGCCGCTCGACCCGACGGCGGAGACGCCGGCGCTGCGCGAGCAGACGCCTTGGGAGCGAATGCTCGCCGACTACCGCACGACGAGCCTCTCGGTCGGCGTCCACCCGCTGACCCTGCTGCGGCCGCACCTGCCCGACAACACGCTCTCGAGCCGGGATCTCGCCGAGGCGCGTGCCGGCAGCGTCGTGGCGGTGGCCGGCATGGCTGTCGCGCGACAACGACCTGCGACGGCCAACGGCGTCGTGTTCATGCTCCTCGAGGACGAGTTCGGTCAGGTGAACCTGATCGTCCCGCCGGCGGTGTACGAGCGGTTCCGCGCGGTCGTTCGAGCCGAGCCGCTGCTGCTCGCGCGGGGCCGATTCGAGTGCCTGGGCCGAAACCAGAACGTCCTCGTGCGGGAGCTCGAATCCCTTGGCCCCCTGGCGCGCCGCTGCGCCGACGACGCCGACGTCTTCGGCTCCCTCCCGCCCGCACACCACTTCGGCCACCGCTGACGACCACCCCGAAGGCTCATACCCCCACCCAGGGTGGGGCTGCTTACCCACCTCCCTCGCGGTCGACGGTACCCGGCTTCGGCGCGCGGGTGAGTGACGGGTTCGTGCCGATGGTGCGCCGGCTTGTCCACCGTGGCGACGTTCGGCCGATCGGCCAGGGCAGAATCCGACGCGTGGAACGCGTCGACGGCTACGCCCCGATCCGCGAGTACGCCCTGATCGGCGACGGCCGTACCGCCGCGCTCGTCGCGCGCGACGGCTCGGTCGACTGGCTCTGCCTCCCCAACGTCGACTCGCCGAGCGTCTTCGCGCGAATCCTCGACGCCGAGCGCGGCGGCTCCTTCCGGCTCGAGCCAATGGAGCGATTCAAGGCCGAGCGCCGCTACCGCGAAAGCTCGAACGTCCTCGAAACCGTCTTCACAACCGCGGGCGGGAGCGTGCGCGTCACCGACGCAATGACCCTCACCGACAGCAGGCGGATCTCGCCGATGCGCGAGCTCGTCCGCAAGGTAGAAGGGCTGTCGGGCACCGTCTCGCTGCGCTGGGCGCTGGAGCCGCGCTTCGGCTACGGCCGCGCGGGCACGCGCATCGAGTGCCGAGACGGCCGCTGGTTCGCGCGAGCCGGCGCCGACGCGATCGTGCTCGGCCTCAGCGAGGCAGGTGAGGGAGCTCAGCACAACGGCACGGTCTCGGACGAATTCACCGTGCGCGAAGGCTCGAGCGCTCTGCTCTCGCTCGCGGCCACGAGCAAGGAGCCCGCGGTGCTTCCCGGCCGCGACGACTCCGAGCGGCGCCTCGACCGCACGCTGCGGTTCTGGCCGGAGTGGGCGGGAGGGGCCGAGTACGAGGGCGCGTGGAGCGAGGCAGTCGTGCGCAGTGTGCTCGTCCTGAAGCTCCTGACGTTTTCCCCGTCGGGAGCGATCGTGGCAGCGCCGACGACCTCGCTGCCCGAGTGGATCGGCGGCGCCCGCAACTGGGACTATCGCTTCACCTGGCTACGGGACGCGAGCTGGACGCTCGACGCGATGCTCCGGCTCGGCTTCCACGACGAGGCTCATTCGTTCTTCTGGTGGCTGATGCACGCCTCGCGACTGACGCAGCCGCGGCTCCAGATTCTCTATCGCGTCGACGGCTCCGTCGAGACGGCGGAGCACGAGCTACCAGAGCTGTCCGGATACCGTGGCTCTGCTCCGGTCAGGGTCGGCAACGGCGCTCGAGACCAGGTCCAGCTCGACCTCTACGGCGCCGTGCTCGACGCGATCTGGCAGTACGCGACGACGGTCGGGCGCCTCGACGGCGACACCGGGAAGGAGGTCGCCCGCATTGCCGACTACGTCGCTGCCCACTGGCGCGAACGTGACAATGGGATCTGGGAGGTGCGTGACGAGACGACCCACTACACGCAGTCGAAGGCGCTCTGCTGGGTGGCGCTCGACCGCGCCTGCGAGCTCGCGGCGAAAGGGTTGATCCCCGACCGAACCGAGCGGTGGCGCACCGAGGCCGACGAGCTGCAGTCATTCGTCGAAGAGGAAGGCTGGGACGAGGAGCTCCACAGCTACGTGCGCGCGCCGGACCTGCGTGAGGTCGACGCGTCCCTGCTCACGTTGCCCTGCCTCGGGTACCAGGATCCGCGCGGCGAGCGGATGCGGGGCACGATCGCCGCGGTCGAGCGCACTCTGCGCAAGGGCCCGTTCGTCTACCGCTACCTGGGGGAAGACGGGCTTGCGGGCGACGAGGGTGCGTTCCTGACCTGCTCCTTCTGGCTGGTCGACGCGTACGCGCGGAGCGGGCGCCTCGACGACGCCAACGCGTTGATGGAGGAGCTCGTCGGGCTCGCCAACGACGTCGGGCTCTACTCGGAGGAGATCGATCCGAGCACGCGCGAGTTCCTCGGGAACTTTCCGCAGGCACTGACGCACCTGGCCCTGGTGAACGCGGCCGTCTCGATCGCCGACGCCGAGGCGAACGCCGCATGACGATCTGGGGCGCCCTCGCCGGCGGCGTCGTCGGCACGATCGTGCTCACGAGCACGCTGCGCCTGGCGCAGGAGGTCGGCTGGACGCGGATGGACATCCCGCTGCTCCTCGGGACCGTCTTCACCGATCGGAGGGGGCGCGCGAGCGTGCTCGGGTACGCGATCCACTTCTCGAACGGCATCGTCTTCGCGCTCGGCTACTACGCGATCTTCCGCGCGGTCGGGCACGCGGGCTGGTTCTTCGGCGCGGCGCTCGGGCTCGTCCACGCCGCTCTCGCCGGCGGCGCGCTGATGACGGTGCTGCTGCCTGCGATCCACCCGCGGATGGGGACTCCCTGGTCGGATTCCGAAGAGACGCCGCTGCTCGAGGCGCCCGGTTTCCTGCTGATGAACTACGGGCGGCGGACGGTGATCTGGACGCTGCTCACCCACGTCGCCTACGGCGCGATCGTCGGCGGCTTCGCGGCGCGGTTGGGCTAGAGAGCTAGCGGTTCTCGATCTCGAGCGCGAAGCGCGGCAGCCGCTTCGCGACCGCGCGGTTGAACGCCTCGACGTACTCGTCCGCCTCCTCTTCGTCGAGCGTGGTGGCGAAGTGATCGCGGAGGTCGGCGAGGATCTCGGTTCCCGTCTCGACGAGGTCCTGGTACTCGCCGTAGCGCTCCTCGGCCTCGTCGCGCTCGGCACCGTCGTACGCCCGCTCGGCGGCGTCGCAGGCCTGGAGCAGGTCGAGCTCGTCGCGGACGAAGAGGTCGAGCTGCCGGGAGATCAGCTCGGCGAAGCGGCGCTTGCCCAGCACCCGCCTAGACTACCGCCCGCCCTTGAGCCTGCTCGTCCGCACCTGGAACGTCTTCCACGGGAACACGAGCCCGCCGGAGCGGGCCGGCCACCTCGAGGAGATGGTGCGACTCGCGAGCGAGGACCGTCCGGACGTGCTCTGCCTGCAGGAGGTGCCGGTCTGGGCCCTGCGGCGCATTGGCGAGTGGAGCGGCATGCAGGCGTTCGGCGCCGTGGCGGCGCGACCGCTGCTCGGGAGCGCGGAGCTCGGCCGCGTGATCACCGAGCTCGATCACGGGCTCTTCCGCTCGGCGTTCACCGGGCAGGCGAACGCGATCCTGCTCGGCCGGGAGCTGAGGCCGCTCGCCTCCGATTCCATCGTCCTCAACCCGCCGAGCTTTCGCCGCCGCGTCGCCCGCGAGCTCGGGCTCGACGCGCGCCTTCAGCTGAAGTGGGGGAAGGAGCGGCGCGTCTGTCACGCCGTCCGAACCGCCGAAGTGACGGTGGCGAACCTGCACGGGTCGAGCGTTCCCGACTGGCGCATCCCCGACGCCGAGCTGATGCGCGCTGCGGTCTTCGCCGACGGATTCGCAGCGCCCGATGACGTGCTCGCGCTGGCCGGGGACTTCAACGTCATCCGCGAGCACTCAGTCACGCTCGAGCAGCTCGGGTCGCCGGACTGGGGCTTTACGAAGCCGATCTCGTGGCTCGACCAGGTGCTCGTGCGTGGCGCACCGTCCGGTCACGCACAGCGTTGGCCCGACAAGCGCCGGCGGGTACACGGCAAGCTGCTCTCCGACCATGCGCCGGTGGAGGTGAGAATCGGATGACGTTCGACGAGGCGCGGGCCCAGTTCCCGGTCTTCGAACGGTACGCGTATCTGAACGCGGGGACGAACGGCCCGCTGGCGCGTGCGACGACCGACGCAATGGTCGTGCAGGAGCGTGCCGACCTCGAAGGCGGCCGCGGCGGCGGCGCGTACTTCGAGCGGGCTCTCCAGCTGCGAGATCGGGTGCGCGAGAAGCTCGCGGCCGCCGTCGGCGTACCGGCGGAGCTGCTCTCGCTGGCGACCTCGACCACGAACGGCTGCAACATCGTGCTCGCGGGGCTCAACCTGGGCCCAGACGACGAGGTCGTGACCACGGACGGTGAGCACTTCGGCCTGCTCGGCGCGCTCGCCGTCTCCCCGGCTCGGGTCCGTGTCGCCGAGGTGCGCGAGCTGTCGCCGGAGGAATCGCTCGACGCGCTCCTCCGAGAAGTCACGCCGAAGACGCGGCTGCTCGCGCTCTCGACCGTCTGCTGGATGAGCGGCAACCGCTTTCCGGTCGAGGCGCTGAAGGAGGCGACGGGCCTGCCCGTCCTCGTCGACGGAGCGCAGTCGGCAGGCGCGATCCCGTTCGACGCCACGACGGTCGACTACTACGCGTTCTCGTGCCAGAAGTGGCTCTGCGGGCCCGATGCGACCGGCGGCCTCGTCGTGCGCGAGCCCGACTTGCTGCCGGTCGTCGCGCCGAGCTACCTCTCGCAGCAGGCGTACGAGCCGACCGGCGCGTTCACGCCGCGGGACGGGGCCGCGCGGTACGACTCGAACTGGACCCCGGTGCCGTCGCTCGCCGGTCTCGACGCGGCCCTCGACGCCGCGCCCATCTGGCGCTTCGAGCGGTCAGCCGAGATCACGGCCCGCTGCCGCGACCTGCTCTCGGAGCTCGTCGACGTCGTGACAGCGCCGGCGCAGGGCACGCTCGTCAGCTTCCGCGTGGACGGCGAAACTGCGGAGCTCGTGCGCCGGCTCTACGAGCAGGGAGTTGTCGTGCGCGACGTCCCCGGCCTCGGCTGGATCAGGGCCTCGTGTGGCTGGTGGACGAGCGACGAGGACGTCGAGCGGCTAGTCGGCGCTCTGCCGTAGCCCGAGCTCGCCCGCGATCGGCCGCATCGCCTCGATCACGAACGCGATGTGCTCGTCGAGCTCGACGCCGAGCTCCTCGGCACCCTCGTACACGTCCTGGCGGTTCACGCCCGCAGCGAAGGACGCCTGCTTCAGCTTCTTCTTGACCGACTTCGGCTCGAGTGTTGCGATCCCGTCCGGGCGCACAAGCCCGCAGGCGTGGACGAAGCCCGCCAGCTCGTCGCACGCGAAGAGCGTCTTCTTCAGCGGTGTGTCGCGTGGCAGCCCGAGGTGCGAGGCGTGCGAGAGGACGCCGTCGACGACCTCGTCGGGCCAGCCCTCCTCGCGCAGGATCGGCGCGCCGTCCTGCGGATGCTTGTCGAGCGTGGGGTGCATCTCGTAGTCGAAGTCGTGCAGCAGCGCCGTCGCGCGCCACAGCTCCTCGTCCTCGCCGAAGCGGCGTGCGTAGGCGCCGACCGCCGCCTCGACGGCCAGCGCGTGGCGCAGCAGCGCCTCGCTCTTGGTGTAGCGATTCAGCGTCTGCCAGGCCTGTGTACGAGTCGCTTCCACGGAGGGCTACGATAGCCCCTCGGCATGGCCCAGACCGCCGTCACAGACGCGCTCGCCGAGTCCTTCGTAATCGAGGGCGGGCGCCCCCTGAGCGGCCGGGTGACCGCCGCCGGCAACAAGAACGGCGCGCTGCCGATCCTGGCCGCGTGCCTGTTGACGAGCGAGCCGGTCGTGCTGCACAACGTTCCTCGCATCCGCGATGTCGAGACGATGATCGCGCTGATCGCCGCGCTCGGAGCCGACGCGGAGTGGACGGGCGAGAACGAGGTCCGCGTCCACGCTGCAGGGCTCTCCTCGCACGAGCTCGACCACGAGCTCGCGAGCCGCATCCGCGCCTCGTTCCTGCTTGCGGGCCCGCTGCTCGCCCGCCGCGGCCGCGCGAGCGTCCCGCCTCCGGGCGGCGACGTGATCGGGCGGCGCCGGCTCGACCCGCACATCCACGCCTTCGCCGAGCTCGGCGCAGAGGTCGAGATCGGCGAGCGCTTCGAGCTGCGGACCGACGGGCTGCGCGGCAAGCACATCTTCCTGGACGAGGCGAGCGTGATGGCGACCGAGAACGCCGTCATGGCGGCGTCGCTGACGCCAGGCGAAACCGTGATCGGCAACGCGGCCTGCGAGCCGCATATCCAGGATCTCTGCCGCTTCCTCGTCTCGGTGGGCGCCGAGATCGAGGGGATCGAGTCGAACGTCCTGCGCATTCGGGGTGTCGACGCCCTCGGAGGCGGCGAGTGGCGGATCGGCCCGGAGCACATCGAGGTCGGAAGCTTCATCGGCCTCGCCGCGGTCACGGGCGGCGACGTCACGATCGAAGGGGTCGAACCGAAGGACCTGGCGTCGATCCTGCCGACCTTCGAGCGGCTGGGCGTCAAGGTCGAGGTCGCGGGCACGAACCTGCGCGTGCCGCCCGGCCAGGGACTGGCGATCCAGGACGACCTCGGCGGGCAGATCCCGAAGGTCGAGGACGGCCCCTGGCCCGCGTTCCCCGCCGACCTGACCTCGATCGCGCTGATCGTCGCGACGCAGGCGCAGGGAACGGTGCTGATTTTCGAGAAGATGTTCGAGAGCCGCCTGTTCTTCGTCGACAAGCTCGTCTCGATGGGTGCGCGGATCGTCCTCTGCGATCCGCACCGCGCGGTCGTGACCGGGCCGGCGAAGCTCTACGGCCAGCAGATGTCGAGCCCCGACATCAGGGCCGGGATGGCAATGCTGCTTGCCGCTCTCTGCGCCGAAGGCACGTCGACGATCGGCAACATCGGCGAGATCGACCGCGGCTACGAGCGGATCGACGAGCGCCTCCGGTCGCTGGGCGCGCAGATCGAGCGAATCGAGGCCTAGTGGCTCGCCGGCTCGGCCTGGCCGAAGAGGCGGGGAGGGTGCATGCGCGGGTCGACGTCGCGGGCCGTGGAGAGGCGGCGGTCGCGACCGGGGTGCCGGTACTCGACCACTTGCTCGTGCTCCTGGCGCAATACG
>JAWVDY010000178.1:0-2601 GCA_033856995.1 Gaiellaceae bacterium | reverse complement strand
CAGCGTCAGGCTCGAAGGCAGCCCGACGTAGGTCCGCCACTCGACGGTCCCGGCCGGGTTGGGATTGCCGGATCCAGCCACGTAGGGCGTGTAGATCCCCGCCCACTCGTACCCGTTGGTCGCGCTGGCGTTCGTGAAGACGCCTTTGACGGTGAAGTCCGCAAGCACGAGCTGGGCGCCGAACTTCGCGCCGCCCGAGGCTTCCGGAACGTCGGGCGAAGGCAGGCAGACCTGCTGCGTCACGAGCGGTCCGACCTGGTCGACGAAGACCGGAATCGCGACGGTCTGACCCTGGAGCTTCGTGTTGAGCACCCAGATCGTCGAGTGCGTGACCTTGCCGGTGCACCTCGTCGCCGCGGCCTGGATCGCCGGGTCGGCCGGATTCGCGACAAGCACGTCGCCCGCGAGCGGGAGACGTGCGCCGCCAAGTGCCTTGGCCTTCACGATCGCGATGACAGACCCGATCTTCGTGCCCGGCGCGGCAGTGAGGTTCGCGCTGTAGCCGGCCGGCGAGAAGATCGTCAGCTTCGCGGTCGGATCGGCGTCCTCGCTGATCGCGATGAAGACGTCGACGGTCGTGCCGGCGCCGAGCTTGTAGCTCGACTGCTCGATCGTCAGCGACGGGTCGTACTTGGCAAGCGCCGATCCCGCGAAGGCGAGAGCGACGAAACTGGCACACACCAGCAGTGCCAGGCGGGATGACTTCTTCATGTAGCCCCTTCTTTCTGGAAACCCCCTGGGCGGCCCAAGGTGGGCTCAGACGACGAGTTCACCTGACTAGTTAACACTCAAACCGGCTTCGGAAATAGCGGGCCGAACAGCACCCAGAGGTTCTTTTCGGTAGCGGATCATCTTGGCCTTCCTGATCGGGAAGCAATTCGACGGGCCGGTCTCGACGGCGTGGCCGCGCGGGCAATGCCCATCATGCCGCCCGAGACGCCGCCGGCCGAGGGGGCGAGCGCGGCGGCCGCCAGCGCAGCCGGCGCGAGCGGTTTCACCGAGAGATCGGCTTTCGCAGAATCGGCAGGGTCAGGCGGGCCGCGCCGATGGCGATCCGCGCCGAGTGGGGCATCGGCAGGTTCAGGTAGAGCAGGTTCGCCGGGTTCTGGGCGAGGGAGCTCGACGCGAGGGTCAGCTGCAGGCGCGCGCCCTTGGGGATCGGCGTCGCCGTGTCGATCAGGCGGATCGTCAGCGTCCGCTCGCCGGACAGGCCGGAGGTGTTGACGCCGCCCTCGCTCACGATCACCTCGGAGCCCTTGCGCGGCTGTGCGGTCAGCACGGCCACGAGGCGCGACCAGCCGCCCGAGAGTCGCGTGGCGACCCGCACGGACGCGGAGCCGAACGTCTCGGCTCGTCCCGTGAAGCGCCCGCTCGTCCGCTGCGCGCGCCCCGCGCCGGCGAGGCGGTCGCTACCCGGCAGGGCGACGGTCAGGCGACGCGTCGCGGGGAGCTTCGTGGAGGTCCGGACCTTTCCGCGCCATGGGCTCGGCGCGAGCGTGACCGGCGCGATCGTCGCCGAGACGCCGAGCAGGTAGCGGGAGAACCACTTCAGCCCGAGCGAGGTCACCTGGTTGAGGTCGGGTCCCGGGAAGGTGGAGGGCGCGTGCCCGAAATCGCCGACGTAGAGCCGTTTCGGCCCCTTCAGGAGCGCGTAGCCGGCCTTGGCCTGCGCGATGTCGAAGGCGAAGTCGCGGCGCCCCTGGAACATGAACACCGGCGTCTTGACGGTCGAGAGCAGCTTCCGGCTCGAGCGCACGTCGGCCCAGGCGCGCAGCTGCGAGAGGTTGCGGCTCGCGAGCGCGTCGTCGCGGATCGCGACCACGGACGGGTCGAGCTTCTCGGGTGGCACCGAGCTCAGGAACTGGAAGATCGCGCCCGACTTGGCCAGGTTCTGCGGCGCGAGCGCGCTGTAGAGATCGGTCCAGGTCTCGACCGTCTCGACCGCCGCCCACGGCACGCCCTCGACGAGCGAGCGCAGCACGGCGGCGCCGCCGAGCGAGAGCCCCCAGGCGCCGATCTTCGTCTTGTCGATCTCCGGCCGCGCCGCGAGCTGGTTGAACACGGCGCGCGTGTCGGCGATCTCCCGCGGGCCGTCGATCGAGACGAGCCCGCCAGACTCGCCATGGCCGCGCTGGTCGAAGGCGAGCACCGCGAACGACCCCGAGAAGCGCTGAGCGATCGCGGCCAGATCCTGCCGCTTGCCGCCGAGGCCGTGGAAGAGGACGAGCGCGGGGTAGCCCGCCGGGGGCGGTGCTGCGCTCGGCTCGTAGAGCGTCGCCGCGAGGCGGACGCCGTCGTCCATGTGCAGCGTCAGCTCCTGTGTCGAAGCCGACGCGCGGCCGGTCGCGCACAAGGCAACCGCCACTGCGCACACCACCAACAAGACCCGCCTTCTCAAGGACGACAGGGTAGAGACTTCTACAATCCCCCGGTGGACCCCCGGCCCATCGGCGTGTTCGACTCGGGCGTGGGCGGGCTGACCGTCCTGCACGAGTGCCTCGTCACGCTCCCGAACGAGGACTTCCTCTACCTCGGTGACGCCGCACGGCTGCCGTATGGCCCGCGTCCGCTCCCGGAGATTCGCCGTTTCGCCCACGAGAT
>JAWVDY010000177.1:0-2892 GCA_033856995.1 Gaiellaceae bacterium | reverse complement strand
GAGATG
The DNA here is from genome assembly GCA_033856995.1 of Gaiellaceae bacterium. GTDB lineage: Bacteria > Actinomycetota > Thermoleophilia > Gaiellales > Gaiellaceae > AC-32. Next base: position 2,886 of record JAWVDY010000177.1, on the reverse strand, counting down.
ACGTAGGCGTCGTCACTGAGCTGCTCGGTCTTGATGTCGAAGTTCATCGTTGCCCCCCGGGTCGCGTGGTTGGCGGGAGTCTAACCGCCTGTGGCGACCGAGGGCTGCACCTGCGGCGCCTGGAGCTGCTTCAGCCGGGCGCGGATCGCGGGGGCCGTCGGGTCGTCCGGGGCGAGCTTCAGGAAGGCCTTGTACGCGGCGATCGCGGTGGCCGTGTCGCTGGCCGCCTCGCCCGCCTGCGCGAGCTGGAACTGGACGCTCGGGTCGTTCGGGCTCTGGGCCGCGATCGCCTTGTACACGGTGACCGCCTTCTTGTAGGCCGCCGACATGTCCGCGTACGCGACGCCGGCCTTCGTGTTGATGAGGGACTCGATGCCGCGGTTGATCGGGTCGTAGCCCGTGATCGGGTCGGCGGATCCCTGGAAGGCCTGCCCGAGCTTGGACGTCGAGTCGATGCCGAAGATCTGGCTCGCGGAAGCCACGCCCTGGTCGGTCTGAATCGCCTGCGCCTGGCTCCGCGCGAGGTCGGCCTTCCGGAGGTAGAGGCCGGCGAGCTGCGTCAGCGCCTCGGTGTCCTTCGGCGCGAGCCTGCGGACCGTCTCGAGGGTCGCGATCGCACGGTCGAACTGGTTGTCGGTCTGGAGCGCGGTGGCGAGATCCTTCTGCGCCTGAACGTCCTTCGGGTTGTTCTTCACACGCTTCTCGGCCTTGCTCACGGCACTGCCCGCGGAGGTGCCTCCGAAGACGTTGCTGAAGTTCCCGCTGAGGAGGTCGCCGAGGCCGGACGAGCCGGAGCCGACGCCGAGGAAGACGAAGCTGCCGGCGAACACGATCGCGAGCAGCACGAAGACCCACTTGGCGTGGGCGCGAATCTTCGGGAAGAACATGTCGTCCTCGCTTATGCGTGCGTTACCCGCGACGCTGGCGCGCTTTGGAGCGCGGTGTGCCTCGCGCGCTGCGCGGCGGCGATCAGCTCGTGCCACTCGGTACCTCCTTTCTCGTATCGCACCTCACCGTCGACGACGGTGAGCAGGACCCGCTCCGGCGAGCCGCCGAGGACGACGGCGGCCGCTGGATCTTCCCATGGTACGAATGGTGACGATTCGAAGGAGAGGACCGCGAGGTCGGCGCGCTTCCCCGGGGCCAGGGAGCCCACCTCGGCCTCGATTCCGAGCGCCCTCGCGCCGCCCAGCGTCGCGAGCTCCAGCGCCTCTGCCGCGGAGAGGGCCTCCGGGTCCTCTTCCCGGGCGCGTGCCGCGTAGAGCGCCGTCCGCAGCTCCTCGAACATGTCGAAGGAGGGCGTCGAGGCGGGGCTGTCGGTGCCGAGCGCGACGCGGATGCCCGCCTCCCGGAGTTCCCGGAGCGGCGCGATGCCGCAGCCGAGGATCGCGTTCGAGCGCGGGCAGTGCGCGACGGCGACGTCGTGCTCGGCGAGGAGCCGGATCTCCTCGGCGTCGACGTGGACGCAGTGCGCCGCGACGAGCCGGTTGGAGAGGAGACCGTGCTCGGCGAGGAGCCGGATCGAGTTCGGGCCGGCGTCGAGCGGTGGCTTGAAGGTGCCGGTGCGGTGGTTGACGTACTCGGCCTCGGCGGTGCTTTCCGCGAAGTGCGTCGCCATCGGCAGGCCGAGCGCGACGGCTTCTTCCCACAGCTCGAGCGATGCGAGGTAAGCCGAGTGCGGGGAGATGCCGAGCCGGACGCGATCGGACAGCGAGCCGGCGATGCGGTCGCGGATCGTCCCGAAACGCGATTCGATCTGCTCGGTCGACGCACCGAAGACCTCGACGTACACGATGGCGCGCAAGCCGAGCTCGTCGCACGCCGTCGCGGTCGCCCCCTTGAAGCTCGCGTCGCCGACGGTCGTGATTGCGGAGCGCAGACAATCGGCCGCTCCGGCACGAGCAACGTCCTCCATCTGCTCGAGCGACAGCCGCGCCTTGCGCTCGACGTGAAGCTCGATCCACGGAACGAACCCGAGCCCGTCGCCGAAACCTGCGTAGACCGCGTACTCGAGGTGCGAGTGCGCGTTCACGAAGCCGGGGATGATCACCGATTCGGGATGCCGCGTTCCCTCGCCGAGCTCGTCCACGGTCCCGACGTCGGCGATGCGATCGCCCTCGATCGCGACCGCGCCGTTCGCGATCGGCGGGCCCTCCACGGGGAGCACCCAGTCCGCCGAGAGGACAGTCCTCATCCGGCGAGACTGTAGCCTCGCGCCGTGGAGACCGTCCTCGTCGCGGTGCATCTGCTCGCGGCCGCCGTCTGGATCGGTGGGACGGTCGCGCTCGTGTTCGTCGGCGTCCCAGTCGTCCGCACGCTCGAAGGCGAGTCGCGCGCGCGCGCGATGAAGCTCCTGGGTCAGCGGTGGCGGCCGATCGGCTACGGCGCGTTGTTCGTGCTCGGCGTGACGGGCGTGCCGCTCGCGACGCGCGAATGGAAGAGCGGGACGGGCTTCCACTGGGTGCTGCTCGCGAAGGTCGCGCTCGCGGTTTGTCTCGTCACGGTGTCGTACGTGCACAACTTCGTCCTCGGGCCGCGCGTCGCGGACGAGATGCGCGCCGGCTCGCGTGCGTCGTACCGCAAGCTCGCCGTCGTCGGGTGGATCAGCTTTGCGCTGACACTGGCGGTGCCGGTGCTCGGCGTCGTCCTCGCCCGGCTCGCGGACTGAAGAGGAACGCGAGCGGCAGGAGCGCAGCGAAGGCAACGTACGGCCCGACCGGATCGTCGTGCTGCGTGCGGCCCACGACCTGCGTCGGGCCGCTCCCGAGCGCGTCGCGGATCGCGGCGGCCGTCGGCGCGAGCTCGCCTTCCTGGAACACGCGCCCGCCCGTCACGGCGGCGAGCGCGGCGAGCTGCTCGGCGCTCGTGGGATCCGGCCGGTAGCTC
>JAWVDY010000176.1:0-5788 GCA_033856995.1 Gaiellaceae bacterium | reverse complement strand
ATGGCCAGCAACGGCTCGCCGATCAGGAGCCAGATCAGCGCGACCACGATCGCGGCCGTCTGCCGCCGCGCGAGCGAGCCGTAGCCGACGCCGAGCGCCCCGGCGAGCGCCGCTGCCAGGATCGTGCCGAGCATGACGGTCAGCGTGTCGCGCGTCGCAAGGTGCGACGGGATCGAGCGACCCGAGAGCCAGAGCGCGGTCAGGCCGTACGCCACGGCGTCCGCGACGAGCGCCAGCCCGGCACCGACGAGCGCGGCGGCGACGAGCTTGGCGAAGACGACCCGCTCGCGAGCCGGCGCAACGAGAAACGTCTGACTCACCGTCCCGTGCTCGTATTCCCCGGTGGCCGACACGATGCCCAGGATCAGCGAGATCAAGGCAGAGACCGCGGCGAAGGTCACAAGGCTGCGCTGGGTGCTCTCCTGAATCACGTCGCCGACCGAGTCCTGGCTCGCCGTCAGCGAGATCAGGAGCAGCTCGAGCCCGAGCATCAGGAGCGCAAGCCAGAGGACGAGCCGGGTCGTCGCGAGCTTCAGCAGCTCGGCGTGCAGCAGCCGCGTCACGGCGCCTCGCCCGCGGTCAGCTCGAGAAACGCTTCCTCCAGGCTCGCGCCCTCGCCGCGCAGCTCGTGCAGGACGACACCCGCCGCCGCGGCGACCTCGCCGACTCGTTCCGGCGCCGCCGCCGCCCGGAGCTCCCCGGCCGCCGAGCCCGTAGCTTCGATCCCGGCCGCAGCCAACCGCTCGCGCAGCCGCTCCGCGTCGGGCGAGCGCACGACCGTGCCGCCCGCTGCACGCGCCGTCAGCGCATCGAGCGGCTCCTGCGCGACGAGCCGGCCACGGTGGATGATCACGACCTCGTCGACGATCTGCGCAACTTCGGCGAGCACGTGGCTGGAGATGAAGACCGTGCCCCCGCCGGCCGAGAACCGGCGCAGGAAGTCGCGCAGCCAGCGGATGCCCTCAGGGTCGAGCCCGTTCGCCGGCTCGTCGAGCACGAGCAGCGACGGCAGGCCGAGCAGCGCCCCGGCAACGCTCAGGCGCTGGCGCATGCCGAGCGAGTAGCCCCCGACCCGACGACGCGCCGCCGGAGTCAGCTCGACCTCCTCCAGCACCTCGTCGACCCGCGCCACCGGCACCCCCGCGGCGGCCGCGAGCACGCGCAGGTGGTTCCGCCCCGAGCGCCCCGGATGGAAGCTGTCGGCCTCGAGAACCGCCCCCACCGCTTGCAGTGGATCCTGCAGCTGGAGGTAGCGCACGCCGTCGACGCGCGCCTCGCCCTGTGTCGGGTGCACCAGCCCGAGCAGCGCCCGCAGCGTCGTCGTCTTGCCTGCTCCGTTCGGCCCGAGGAAACCGGTGATCTTGGCGTCGGGAATCGAGAAGCTGAGGTCGTCGACCGCGACCGTCGAGCCGTAGCGTTTCGTCAGCCCCCGCACCTCGATCGGAGGCGCCGTCATCAGCCGGCCAGGCGCTCGACGAGCCGGTAGACGCTCCGTGGGTGCGGCACGTGCTGGATCTCGAGCGGGCCTGCCACCAGCGTGCCGTACCCGAGCAGCCGGCCCGTGACTGTCTGCTCGAGTTCGAGGTTCTCGACCGCACGGAGCCGGACCGCGGCCGCACGCCGGCGCAGCGTGCCGTCGATCAGGCAGAGCTTCTCGGTGGTGACGACGAGGTGCGTGCGCTCCCAGCGCCACACCGCGCGCAGGCACACGGTCGCGGCCAGCACGATCAGGAAGGCGCCCGGGACCGGAAGCGGCCACGGCTGAGCGAGAAAGATCGCGCCGGAGAGTGCGAGCACCGCCGCCTGTGCGAGCGGGCGCGCGAGAACGACGCCGTGCCGGCGCGCGTCGTAGCAGACCTCCTCGTCCTGCTCGAGCATGTTCTGACCGCTTCGGCGACTGCTCCTGCAGTCCTGCGTTTGCAGCTTTCGCAACGTGGGAGAATCGCCAGAGCTATGACAGACACTGCCCGCCGCGCCTTCGTCGCGACGCTCGTCGCGGTCGCCGTGATCGTCTGCGCGCTCGCTCTCTGGAAGTTGAAGATCGTGATCGCGCTCGTCTTTCTCGGCCTGATCATCTCCGCCGCGATGCGGCCGGGCGTGGACCGGCTCGCGGAATGGCGCATCCCGCGGCCAATCGGCGTGCTGCTCCACTACCTGGCGCTACTGGCCGCGATCGCGCTGCTGCTATGGCTGGTCGTGCCGCGCGCGGTCGACCAGGTCAACCAGGCGATCGGCGGCGTGCCGACCTCGCAGCAGGAGCTCAAGCAGAAGGCGAAGCACTCCACGGGCCTCAAGCACGAGTTCTTCGTCGGGCTACAGAAGCGCCTGCGCAAGCTGCCGTCGGCCGGCAAGGTGCTGCACGCCTCGATCAGCGTCGGGACGAAGGCGCTCGAGGCGCTCGTCGGGATCTTCTTCGTCTTCGCGACCGCGGCCTACTGGATCTTCGAGCGCGAGAAGGCGATCGGCTTCGTCAGCTCGATGGTGCCGCGAAAGCACAGACGCGTGCTCCGCGACACGTGGGAGCTGATCGACGCGAAGCTCGGGGCGTTCGTGCGCGGCCAGCTGCTCCTCGTCGCGTTCGTCGCGGTCGTGCTCTCACTCACGTTCTGGGCGATCGGCGTGCCGTTCTGGCTGCTGCTCGGGATGTTCGCCGGGGTCGTCGAGATGATCCCGGTGATCGGGCCGCTCGCTGCGGGCGTCGTGGCCGTGGGGGTCGGCCTCACCGCCTCGTGGCACGTTGCGCTCGCGGCCGGGATCGCGGTACTCGTCGTGCGGCAGATCGAGGATTACGTCGTGATCCCTCGGGTGATGGGCCACGTCACGGGGCTCTCGCCGATGCTCGTGCTGATCGGCGTCACCGCGGTCGGTCTCCTCTTCGGCGGCTTCTACGTGCTGCTGGCGACCCCGCTCGTCGCCGTGCTCGTGACCCTGCTCGACGTGATCGTGCGCGACAAGGACCCGGCGGACGAGGAAGTCCCCGCCGTCCTGTTTGCGAAGGAAAGCTGAGCTAGGCCTTGCGCCAGCGGCCGAAGATCAGGCCGCCGAGGGTCAGACCCAAACCGAAAGTACCGATACCGAAGGCACCGATTGCCGCGGCCTTTCGCCAGGAGGAGAGACGCTCCCAGCGACCGATGGCCTCGTGATCCTCAGTTGTCAGCGGCTCGCCGCGGCGCTGCTTGCGAAGGGCGCCGCCGGCGCGCAGGCCGAGGTAGAGGTCGTCGAATATCTCGGTGGATTCATCGGCCATGATTTGAGTGTATAGCCTGCTTCGGCGTTGTCGATCCGCCTCCTCCACATCTCCGACCTTCATGCCGGAAGCGTGGAGAGACCTGACGTTGAGCGCAGCCTCGAACCGCTGATCGAGCGGTTTTCGCCCAAGCTGATCGCCGTCACCGGCGACCTCACCCACCGCGGGCGCCGCGACCAGCACGAGCGGGTCGCCGACTTCCTGCGCGGGCTCGGCCGGCCGCTGCTCGTGATCCCAGGAAACCACGACATCCCGTACACCTTCCCCGCGCGCTTCACCAAGCCGTGGATCGAGTTCGAGCGGCAATGGGAGACCGTCGAGCCGGTCTTCCGCTCCGACGACCTGGTCGTCGTCGGCCTCAACTCGGTGCGCCCCTGGCGCCACCAGTCCGGCGGGGTCCGGAAGACACAGATCGCACGGGCTGCCGAGCTGTTAGCCGAAGCGCCCGCCGGAGCACTTCGCGTCGTCGCGCTCCACCATCACCTGATCGGGGCGCCGTGGCGGTCGCGCAAGAAACCGGTCTCCCGCCGGTCCGAGGTGCTCGCGGGCCTCGTCGACGCGGGCGCGGAGCTGATCCTCGCCGGGCACATCCATCAGGCTGCCGTCAGCGAGCGCCACGAGTTCGAGGTCGAGCGGAACGGCCTCCGCGGCGTGACGGTCTCGGTCGCGCCCGGCCTCGGGCAGCCGCGGCCGAACAGGCGTGGCGAAGCGCGGGGCCTGCACCTCTACGAGGCGAGCACCGAGTCGCTCCTCGTCCAGACCTACGTCTGGCGCGAGGACGACTGGGGACTCACGGCGCGACGGCGCTTTCCGCGCGGACACACCCCGCTGGCCGCCGAGCCGGGCTAGACGGTGCGGGCCCGGCCCTCCCCGAAGAAGCGGCCGACGATGGCGACGAGGATCACCGCGACGATGATGCCGACGACGAACTCGAGCACGGTGCTCGAGAAGATCGCGCCGGCGATCACCAGCGAGGCGATCCCGATCAGGATCGTGAGGATCCAGCCCATCGGGTCGCGTCCGGGGTGGAAGAGCCTGCCTAGAGCGCCGACGATCGCGCCGACGATGATCAACCAAACCCAATGCATGGCGGCAGTCGTATCCGGCCTTCGTGCTGCCTAAACCTTCAGCGCCGCGCGAGCAGGGCGGCCTTCTTGGCCTCGTACTCCTCGTCCGTCAGCACGCCTTGCCGGTGCGCCTCGTCGAGCTTCCTGAGCTGCTCCGGGATGTCGGGCTGCGCGGGGACGCGCTGGCCGGGCGCGCCGAGGAGCGTGCCGAGGTGCGGGCGCTCCGGCGGCGGCCGGTGGGCGTCCGGCCCGGTGATCGGGCGGTGCTGGACGAAGCGCCGGTAGCCGATGAGCAGCACCATCGACGCGACGATCGAGCCGATCAGGATCGCGAAGACACTGCCGGAGTCCTGCTGCGCTCCGAAGATCGCCGCGGCGATGCCGCCGCCGAGGAACGACCCGAACACGCCGAGCAGGATCGTCATCGGCACCGACATCGGATCTGGCCCCGGCACCGCCCAGCGCGCGAGCGCGCCGATCACGAAGCCGGAGATCAGAACCTGGATGATCGCCCCGAACACGCGAGGATCTTACGCGGGGGCCTCAGCAGCGGCTCGGAGCTCACGCCGGAGATCCTTGATCTCGTCGCGCAGCTTGGCGGCGTACTCGAAGCGCAGCTCCTCGGCGGCCGCGAACATCTCCTCCTCGAGCTGGATCACAAGCTTCTCCAGCTCAGCGGGCGCCATGCCCTCGACCTCCTTGCGGCCCTTGCGCCGGCGGCCGGGCACGGTCGGGGACTCGAGCGCGAGGAACTCGGCGATGTCGGAGACGCCCTTGACGATCGACTCCGGCGTGATCCCGTGCTCCTCGTTGTACGCGAGCTGCTTGGCGCGGCGGCGGTCGGTCTCGTCGAGCGCGAACTTGACCGCCTCGGTGTGCTTGTCGGCGTACATCAGCACCTTGCCGTTGATGTGCCGCGCCGCGCGGCCGATCGTCTGGATCAGCGCCGTCTGGCCGCGGAGGAAGCCCTCCTTGTCCGCGTCGAGGATCGCGACGAGCGAGACCTCCGGCAGGTCGAGGCCCTCGCGCAGCAGGTTGACGCCGACGAGCACGTCGTACTCTCCGAGGCGGAGCTCGCGGATGATCTGGATCCGCTCGAGCGTGTCGATCTCGGAGTGCAGGTAGCGCGCCTTGACCCCGGACTCGAGCAGGTAGTCGGTCAGATCCTCGGCCATCTTCTTCGTCAGCGTCGTCACGAGAACTCGCTCGCCCACCTCCTCGCGGCGGCGGATCTCGTTCAGGAGGTCGTCGATCTGGTTCTTCGTGGGGCGCAGCTCGACCTCGGGGTCGACGATGCCGGTCGGCCGGATCAGCTGCTCGGCGATCCGTGTCGAATGACGCAGCTCATACGACCCGGGCGTGGCCGACATGAACACGAGCTGCTGCACCTTCCCCAGGAACTCGTCGAAGCGCAGCGGCCGGTTGTCGAGCGCGGAAGGCAGCCGGAAGCCGTGCTCGACCAGGGTTTCCTTGC
>JAWVDY010000175.1:0-8285 GCA_033856995.1 Gaiellaceae bacterium | reverse complement strand
CCACCTGGGCGGTCCCGTCGGTCGACGCGTCGTCGATGACGACGACCTCGAGCTCGGGCTCGAAAGCGCGGATCTCATCGAGCACGGCGCCTAGCGAGCCCTCCTCGTTGAAGGCTGGAACGATCGCCATGGAACGCAGCTTTCGCAGCGCATGGGAGGGATTGGAGGCCGGTGCCGTTGCCTGCTGGGCCATGCAACCGGAGCCTACCCGGCCCGATTGGGGCTTTACTCGCCTCAAAGCCCGTGGGCCTGCAAACCTTGAGCAATGCGCATCTGCCTCGTCTTCGACTGTCTCTACCCGTATAGCGTCGGCGGCGCGGAGCGGTGGTACCGCGCGGTGGCGGAGCGCGTCGCCACGTCCGGCCACGAGGTCACCTACCTCACGCTCCGGCAATGGGAAGCGGGCTCGGATCCTGACGCGCCGCGAGTCGGCGTCGTCGCGGTCGCAGGCGACCTGAGCATCTACGCCGGTGGTAGGCGCAGCATCGGCACGCAGCTGCGGTTCGCGCTCGGCGTCTTCCGCCACCTCGCGAAGCACGGCGACCGGTACGACGTCGTCCAGACACCCGCGCTTCATCTCTCGCTGCTCGCCGTGCTCGCCGCCCGGAGCATCCGCGGCTTCGGCCTCGTCGTCGACTGGTTCGAGGTCTGGACGCGCGAATACTGGCTGGAGTACCTCGGCCCTGTCGCCGGGCGGCTCGGCTGGCTCGGGCAGCGGCTCGCGGCACGCAGCCGGCATGCGGCGCTGTGTTTCTCACGGCGCCACTCCGAGCGGCTGAAGGCGTTGGGTTACAGCGGGGAGATCACGCTCTTGGAAGGCCTCCGCGACCTCGACGACGTCGGTCGAGCCGCCTCGGAGCCGGCCGAGCCCGTCATCGTCTACGCGGGCCGGCACATCCCCGAGAAGCGCGTCGCCGCAATCGTTCCGGCCGTGGCCCTCGCGCGTGAGCGGCTCCCCGAGCTGCGCGCTGTGATCTTCGGCGACGGCCCTGACCGGGACGACCTCGTACGGCAGATCGGTTCCTACGGCCTGGAGGCCGCCGTGACCGCGCCCGGCTTCGCCCCCGCCGAGCAAGTGCAGGAGACGCTGAGACGCGCCTTGTGCCTGCTCTTCCCCTCGGCGCGCGAGGGGTACGGCATCGTCGTAGTCGAGGCTGCCGCGATCGGAACGCCGACCGTCGTCGTGGACGGGCCGGACAACGCCGCGGCGGAGCTGGTGGAGGACGGCGTCAATGGAGTCCTCGCACCGTCGGCCGAGCCGCGCGAGCTTGCCGATGCAATCCTCCGAGTGCATGCGGCCGGCCCTGCGCTGCGCGAGTCCACCACCGAGTGGTTCGACCGGAACCGCTCCCGCCTCTCGCTTCAGGGGTCGATCGACAAGCTCCTCGAGGTCTACGCAGTAGCCTGTCGCCGATGAGGCTGCGGCCGAACAGCACCTTCCTGCCGAAGCCGCTCGTGACGGTCGACGAGCGACCGGGGATTTTCGCTTAGTGAGCGACTCCGAGCTGGAGCGAATCCGCGTCGAATACCGCCAGCGCGACGCGGCCGCGGCCGGCCCGTACCGCTGGGAGAATCCAGGCTACGTCACCTACATGCAAGGGCTCGAGCGAGCCCTACTGCGCGGGGTCGCCGAGGTCGGGCTCGAGCTCGAAGGCGCGCGCGTACTCGACGTCGGTTGCGGCAGCGGGTACTTCCTGCACCGGCTGGGCGAGTACGGCGCCGGCGAATGCCACGGGATCGACCTCGTCGAGGAGCGCATCGCGCAGGCTCGCGAGCGGTACCCGTCGCTCGAGCTCCACGTGGGCAGCGCCACGGAGCTTCCGTTTGACGACTCGGAGTTCGACGTCGTGATGCAGTTCACGTGTCTCTCGTCGATCGTCGACGACGAGGTCAGGCTCGCCGCTGCGCGCGAGCTACGGCGTGTCGGAGCCTGGGTCGTCTCGTTCGACATGCGCAAGGAGAACGCGTCCGGCCGCGGCACTCCCACGGTCGGCCTCGACGTCGCCGAACTGCGGCGCCTGTTCGGCGAGCCGACCCTACTGCGGCGGATTGGCCCGAGCTTCGACGTCGCCCAACTCGCAGGACGGCACGATCTGTTTGCTCGCCTGGCCGGCACGCTGCCACCGTTGCGCAGCCACTACCTCGGGCTCTGGCGGGGACCTGCGTGAGCGAGCAACCGTCGAGGGCAGAGACGGCTGCCTTCTATCGCGACTTCTCCGTGCAGGTCGGCGCCGACGACTGGCGCCGGGACAACGGCCGTCATCTGCGGATTCGCGTCGAGCTCGCCCGGCTGCTCGGCAGCTCACGCGATCTGAGGATCCTGGACATCGGTTGCGGCGCAGGCGTGCTCACGAGCGAGCTCTGCCGCTACGGCGAGGTCCTCGGAACCGACCTCAGCGGCCCGGCGATCGATCTGGCCTCGCGCCTGGAGCCGCGGGCGACCTTCCTCGCCGGACAGTTCCAGGAGCTCGAGCTCGGAACCGGATTCGACGTGATCACGCTTTTTGACGTCCTCGAGCACGTCCCGACGCAGGAGCGCGCGGATCTCTTTGCTCGAATCGACTCGATGCTCGGTCCGAGGGGATGCCTGATCCTCACGACTCCGCATCCCGGCTACACCCGCTGGCTGCGCGAGCACCAGCCCGATCTGCTCCAGATCGTCGATGAGGCCGTCGAGCCTCACGACGTCGCCGCCCTCGCCGAGGTGCACGGCCTCGAGCTCGTCGATTACCGCGCCTACGACGTCGACCGCCCCGGGGCCCGCCAGTACCAGCTGTTCGCATTCTCGCGCGCGGGGACGGTAATCGCGGCGGGCAGGCCGCTGCGGCGGCTCCAAGCACGACTCGGCACGCTTCCTGTTTCGCCACTACCTCGAGCGCGCAGATTCGCTCACGCGCTGCGGCTGATGCGCGCCGGCCGCCGCGACGTCGCGCGGTGGCTGCTCGGTGCAGGCACCCCGCCGCCCGGTCAGAGCGAGCGGTAGATCTCGTCCCAGACGCCGCCGACGGCGTCGAACGACCAGCGTGCCGCTGCCCGACGCGCGATCGAGGCCCGGTCGTAGCCCTCGAAACGCGAGAGGACGTCGTCGATCGCGCCGGCAAGCGCCTGGGCATCGCCGCTCGGCGCCAGGACGCCGTCGTCACCTACGGCCTCGGGCACCCCCCCGACGTCGGTGGCCGCGACCGGCAGGCCGCAACAAAGCGCCTCTAGCACCACGAGCGGCAGGTTCTCGCTGTGGCTCGACAGCACGAAGACGTCCGACGACCGCAGCCGCTCCGCGATCCGCTCCGGCGTCGCGGCGCCCGCGAACTGGATGCGTTCCGCCATTCCCAGTTCACCGGCGAGCTCCTTCAGCATCGGAGTCAAAGGCCCGTCGCCGATCAGCTCGAGGGTCAGCTCCGGCCGCCTGCCGGCCACGAAGGCGAAGGCGCGGAGCAGAATGTCCAGGCCCTTGACCTCCACGTGCCGCGCCACGTTGACGAGACGGGTCGCCGGCCCGGCTCGAAACCCCGCCGGTGGGTGGAAGACGTCGGTGGCGACCGTGTTCGGGACAATCCGGAATCGCGCTTGGACACCGTAGTCCTCGATCGCCTGCTGCAGCCTGCGGTTCACCGGGCAGACCAGCTCCGCGTGCTCGAGTGCGAACTTCGCCCGGCGCAGTCGCTCCGGAGTCATCAACCGGCGCGGCCATTCGCTCGAGTTCTCGCTGATCACGACCGGCCGACGAAGCACCATGCCCGCCAGCACGGCCACCCAGCCCATCCGGTGAATGTGGGCGTGGAGGACGTCTACCGGCGTTCCTTCGCGCCGGAGCCTCCAGGCAACGCGTAAGGCAGCGAGGACGCCGGCGAGCCGCACCGCCTTCGGCCGATACGCGAGGTGGAAGACCCGCAGCTCGCCGTCGCGGTCCTCGGAGAGCTCGATGAGGCGGCGCACGCCCGCGCTCGGCCCCTCGTCCACGAGCACGACCATCCGATGGCCGAACGACGCAGCGGCCCTGACGTGATCGCGCACGAACGGGCCGGAGAGCGGCTCCCTGGCGGTCGGATACCAGGCTGGGAGCACGAGGACCGTGCGCGTCCCCTCAGCGGCTGCGGGCAAACCGGCTCCGTACAAGGCCAGCGGCCAGGCGGTAGTCGCTGAGGTCGTCGAGGGTGGGCAGCAGCGCGCGGCGCAGCCCGATGCCCGTCGCACGCCGGAAGAAGACGAGCGTCAGCACGGCGCTCCCCGCGTAGGAGATCGACGAGGCGGCCGACGCACCCCAGGCGTCGAAGAACGGGATCAACCCGAGGTACAGCCCCAGTGTGAGCGGGACCGAGATCACGCCGATGTAGAGCGCGTAGCGCGGATGCCCACGGCCGGTCGTGGCCGAGCCCAGGATCTTCCCGATGCCGAGCAGCAAGACGCCTGGCAGGAGCACGAAGCCGAGCCCGATCGTCTGGTGAAAGCGATGTCCGTACAGGACGGGGATGCCGATCAGGAGCAGAACCGCGACGGCCAACCCTGCAGGGAGCGTCAGGAGCACGCCGTGTCGGACGGTCTTGGCGACGGCGTCGTCGGACTCGTCAGCTGTGACTTCCCCGGTCACCGCCGACTCGTCCAGGCTCGCCGCACGCGGGAACAGCACCGTTTGCAGCGCCTGCGGCAGGATCCACGCGATGCTCGTCAGCGTCAGGGCGACCGAGTAGACGCCGACGTCCGCCGCCGTCGCGAAGCCGCCGAGGATCAGGACGTCGAAGCGGTAGTTGACCTGCTGCAGCAGGTTGGCGCCCCAGCTCTGGAGCCCGAAGCGCAGCGCGCGCGAGAGCGGCTCGCCGCCGTCCGGGGTGGTGTCGCGCGACGCCTCGTCCGCGAGGAGCTTCGCCGCAAGGAGCACTCCGAGCAGGGCCGACGCAGGGATGCCGACCACCGCGCCCTTCAGGCCGAACGGCAGCGCGAGACCGGCGCCGATCAGCGCGAGCGTCGCGGCGTGGACCGCCAGGAGCGACGTATAGCGCTCGTACCGCTCGCGGGCCAGCAGGATCGAGGCCGCGTACTCGTATGCGAGCGTCAGCGGAATGCTTGCCAACGCGAGCAGCGCCAGCCAGCCGGGAATCCCGCCGAAGACGGTGTGCCGCGTGAGGTAGAAGAACCCGAAGCCGGCGATCAGGCCCACGAGCCCGAGCACGAGCGCGATCCGAAAGCTCGTACGGTAGGCGCGCGCAACCGACCAGCGGCGGCGGCTGACCTCGAACGTGATCCCGGCGTGGAGGCCGAGCGAGACGATCATCGACGCGAGGCCCACGAGCGTCAGGAGCAGCACGTAACGGCCGTTCCCCGAGGGCCCGATCGTGCGGGCCAGCACGACGCTGAGGACCGCGCCCGCGAGGAGCGGCGCCGACTGGGCGACCACCGACAGCGCGGCACCGGCGCCGAGGTGACGGCGAGGCTCGCTCACGTCTCCACCACCGAGCGGTAGAGCGAGTCCACCCGCGCCGCGCACGCGTCGGGATCGAGCTCCGCCGCTGCAAGCGCCCGCCCGGCGACCCCGAGCCGATCGGCGAGCCCGGCCTCGTCGAGGATCCGGAGAACGGCCTCGGCGACCCGGCCGCCCTCCAGCGGCACGAGCAGCGCCTGGCCTCCGGCGAGCTCGTCGCGCGCCCACGGCAGATCCGAGACGACGACCGGGCGCGCGCACGCAAGTGCCTCCCACACGGAACGCGGAGAGCTGTCGCTCGACGCGATGGAGACGACGACGTCGGCGGCGCGGTAGACGTCTGGCAGCCGTTCCTCCGGGACGTTCCCAAGGATGACAACCCCGTCGCGGAGACCGAGCCGTTCGATCGCCGCAGACACGGACGCCGGGGTCTCGGTCAGCGGATGCTTGAGCAGCAGCCGCACATCGGGCCTGCGGGCGCGTACCTGGGCAAACGCCTCGAGCACCAGCTCGGGGTTGTAGACGGGCTTCAGCCCGCGCACGCTCGCCACGAGCGGCCCGTCCGCCGGCACCCCGAGCGCCTCCCGCGCCGCCGCCCGGTCGCCGGGCGCGAACGCCTTCAGGTCGAGCCCCCAGCGAACGACCTCGACCGGTACGTCTGCCCCGGCGAGGGGGCGCACCTCGCGCCCCAGGTGCTCGGAGTCCGCGAAGACGAGGGAGGACGCCCGGAGCGCGCGCTTCGCCCGCGGGCGGTTGATCCCGTTCACCGCGAGGACATCCGAGCCCCACGCCGAGCAGATGAGCGGCGCGAGGCGCTCCCGCGCGGCCATCCAGCCGTACTCGGGCAGGTAGTGCGCATGGACGAGATCGGGCTCGTACGCGCGGGCGACTCGACCCAAGGCATGGCTCATGGCGAGCCCGCGCAGCGGCGGAGGCCAGGCCGCCGAGAGCCGGCGCGAGGCAACAGGCAGCTCGAGCTCAGGCCAGCCGGGTGCCAGGCGACCCACGAGCATGGCGTCGTGGCCCGCGCGCTCCACGAGCTCGGCCCAGGCGCGCACGTGCGGCGAGTTCAACCAGCCGGCGACGAGGACGCGCAGGCGGTCAGGCACCGCGGGCCTCGTCGAGCACCGTCGCCAGCTGCGCCGCCGTCGATCTGCGCGAGTACCGCTCGAGTGCCCGCCTGCGCACGTCGTCTTGGTCGGGAAGGCCGTTTGCCTCCCACCGCCGCCAGAGCCCCAGCAGAGCCTCCTCGATCGCTGCCTCGTCCCGCGGATCGGCAACGGATCCTGCCTCCCACTCCACCACGAGCCGGCTCGCGAGATTCGCCTCAGGCGCCAGGCACAAAACGGGTCGTCCTGAAGCGAGGTACTCGAAGAGCTTTCCGGATGGTGCT
Organism: Gaiellaceae bacterium; assembly: GCA_033856995.1. GTDB lineage: Bacteria > Actinomycetota > Thermoleophilia > Gaiellales > Gaiellaceae > AC-32. The sequence continues at coordinate 1,476 of JAWVDY010000175.1, read as the reverse complement.
AGATCGCCGGGCGCGATGTAGAGCAACAGCACACTGGCCGTCCCCATCTCCTGGATGGCACGCGCATGATCGACGTAGCCGGTCATCGTGACCTCGATGCCAGGCGGAGGAACAAAGCCTGGGATCCAGACATTTCCAACGAGCCGCACCTCGATTCGGTCGCGGTCGACCACGCCGTCCTCGGCTAGGCGGGCCAGCAAGCGCAGCGCCGGGCTCGGGTCGCGGATCTCGTAGACCGAGCCCACATGCGCAAGTACGAAACGGTCTGGGGCCGGGCCTGTGGAGATCTGCGCGAAATCGGCCTCGTCCACCCCGTTCACGATTTCGGTTCGCCGCGGATCACCGTGAGGCGCGCCGCCGAGCCTGAAGTAGTCGGCTGCTACGAGCACTTTCGTCGCATTCCGAGTGATGGCGCGTTCTGCCCGCGCCGATAGCGCCTTCAGAAGACGCGGCTGATCCGCCAGGTAGGGGTTCGCCGCCCACTCATCACGGAAGTCAGCGACCCATGGCAACCCGGTCATCCGCGCGAGCAGCAGCGCGACGAGGTGGCCGCCATAGGGCGCAGAGGTCGAGAAGAGCACTTCGGGTCGGTCGCGGCGGACCGCTCGCAATCCCGCGAGAAACGCGAACGGCATCCATCCCAGTCCGCCGTCGGGCCACAGCACGTATGAACGGAGGCGCATCAGTCGCAGGCGATAGAGCGCATAGGAGAGGTAGCGCGCGAGTGGGAACGCAACCGTCCGTGTGACCCGGGTCGTCCGCGGCACCTCCGCGAGCAGCGACTCGTCGCGCGCGCCGTAGACCCTTGAGCGGGTCGAGACGACGGTGGCGTCCCACCCGAGCTCGGCGAGGTACTTGACGAACTTCAGCGTCCGCTGGACGCCTGCGCCCCCGATCGGCGGAAAGTAGTACGCGAGCACGAGCACGCGCCGCCGGTCACGCTCCATCACTGGCCACGGTAACCGATGCGGATGTCACCGCCGGACGCGGTCGATCAGACCCGCCAAGCGCTCGACCAGCACCGGGTACGCGTAGTCGCGCGCAGCGTTCGCCGGAGGCAGTTGCGGCGGCTCGGCGATGACGCGCCTCAGTGCGTCGGCGATCGCGTGGGGATCGCCCGCCGAGACTGCGGATCCGGAGGCCGTCTCCGCCACGATCCGGGCGGCCTCGGTTTCCTCTCCGAGGACGAGGATCGGGCGACCGGCGGCGAGGTACTCGAACACCTTGCCGGTGGCGACGCTCCGCCGGCCTGTGCCCTCGGTGATCACGAGCAGCGTGTCGGCCCCGCGTTGGAGCTCGAGCGCTCGTGGCCGCTGGAGCCAACCGACGTAGCGGACGACGTCGGCGAGGTCCGGTGCGTCGAGCAGGCGGTGCTCGTCCTCGGTCAGCGCTCCCGCGAAGACGACCTCCAGCCGGCTGGCGAGCTCCGCGTCCGCGCGGTTGGCGATCCGGATGCCCTCGAGCAGCGGCTCCAGC
>JAWVDY010000174.1:0-3142 GCA_033856995.1 Gaiellaceae bacterium | reverse complement strand
ATCGCGGCCAGCCGTTCGACTTCCCGCTCGGCGCCGGCCGGGTCATCCAGGGCTGGGACTACGGCGTGACCGGCATGAAGGAGGGCGGGCGTCGCACGCTCGTCATCCCGCCGTCGCTGGGCTACGGCGAGCGCGGCATGGGCCCGATCGCACCGAACGAGACGCTCGTCTTCGTCGTCGACCTCGTGAAGGTGAGCTGAGCCTGTGGCGACCCGCACCGCAACCGCGGCGCTGCTCGTGGCCGCCGCGCTGGGCACCGGCGCCTGCGGCGACAAGAAGCCCGCGGTCGACAACAGCGTGACGCCGGCGACGGCGCCGCCGGCCACGACCGCGACGCAGCCTGCCGCCACCGGTCCGACGGTCCAGGACCTGAAGATCTCCAAGGACCTCAAGAAGAAGCCGACGATCGCGAAGCCCGGCGGCGACCCGCCGACGACGCTCTACAGCCGCGACATCGTCAAGGGCAAGGGCAAGAAGGCGCAGACGGGCGACGGCGTGACCGTGCAGTACGTCGGCGTCTCGTACTCGACCGGCCAGCAGTTCGACGCCTCGTGGGACAACGGCGCGCCGTTTCAGTTCCAGCTCGGCGCGCAGATGGTCATCAGCGGCTGGGACCAGGGCGTCGCGGGCATGCGCGTGGGCGGCCGGCGGATGCTCGTGATCCCGCCCGATCTCGCCTACGGCTCCGCCGGACGGCCGGGGATCGCGCCGAACGAGACGCTGATCTTCGTCATCGACCTCAAGAAGATCGGCTGACGGACCTCGCGAGCGCCGCCGCGGCGGCGCTCGCCCTCGCCCGAGCCTGAGCTCGCGTCAGGCTGGGCCCCAGACCCCGCCCGTACGCCCGAGCGTGATCGTGTGCTCGCCGTCGTCGGTCTCGACGCGGAAGACGGCCTGGTCGGCGTCGGTTCCCGGCTTGTCGATGACCTGCACGAGCTTGACGTCGCGATCCTGCTTCGCGCCGAAGCGCGCCGTCGCCGCGCTGCGCGCCGCCGACTCGAGCGTCGCGCGATCCCAGCCCTTGTCGGTCGCGTGGGCCTGCGCGAGCTCGCGCTCGGCGCGGCGCAGCTGGTCGAGCAGCTCCTCGTCGCGGGAGCGCGTGCGCCGCGACATCGCGAGGAAGCCGCCGACCCCCATCGCGAGGATCAGCACGCAGATGACGACGAGGACGATGCCGAACGCGGACATGGCGCCGACTCTAGCTCCTGGCGCCCGCGGGGCTCAGTTCAGGACGGCGCGGGCGGTGAGGTGCGTGCCGACCTTGCGCTTGACGCGCTGCAGCGCGTTGTCGACCGTCTTCGCGTCGCAGCCCAGCCGGGTCGCCACCTCCTCGTACGGGCGACCGTCTAGATACAGCGCCAGCACCCGCGACTCGAGCTCCGACAGCGCCGTCGACAGGCAGCCGACAAGCGAATGCAGCTCCTCGCTCGAGATGACCTGGTTGACGGGGTCGTGGACGGTCGAGCCCGGGATGACGTCCTCGAGCGTCGGCTCGCCGTCGCCGCCGGCGCCGGCGGGCGGCGCCGAGAACGAGACGGACTGGTTCAGCGGCGTGTGCTTGTTGCGCGTCGCGGTCTTGACCGCGGTGATGATCTGCCGCGTGATGCAGAGCTCGGCGAAGTTGCGGAAGCTCGACTCGCGATCGCTGCGGTAGTCGCGGACGGCCTTGTACAGGCCGACGAGGCCCTCCTGGATGAGATCGTCGGCGTCGCCGCCGGCGAGGAAGTACGAGGAGGCCTTCAGCCGCACGAAGCCGTGGTAACGCCGCACCAGGCGGTCGTAGGCGTTGCGATCGCCCTGCTTGGCGAGGGCGATCAAGAACACATCCTCGACCTTAGGTTCAGAGTTCGGGTTTTGGGAGAATCGGGCCACGAGCAGCCTTTCCTGAGCCCGGCCGTTCTAGACGGTCCGGATCTTGCCGCGTGGCGCGTACCTCCCCTGGCGCGCACCTGTCTCCTCCCGGATCAACCCGCAGCCTGAAGCTCAGGTTCATCCTTATGTAGTCCGCGAGCTTGACGGGCCCGACGGCCGCTGTCAAGTCCCTGCGGCCGGGGCGCGCTGGCGCACGGCCTCGTAGAGCAGGGCGGCCGCTGCGGCGCCGACGTTGAGCGACTCGATGCGGCCGAGCAGCGGAAGGGCGATCAGCGTGTCGCACGAGGCGACTACGCGCGGCCGCAGGCCCTTCCCCTCGGACCCCAACACGAGCACCGCCGAACCGGTCAGGTCCACCGCGTGTGGCGCGGTGGGTGCGTCCGCGGCCGCGCCGTGGCACCAGCAACCCTGCGCCTTGGCTTCGCCCAGGAAGTCGGAGAGGTTGCGCACCCGCGCCACGGGCAGGTGCTCCACGGCGCCCGCCGAGGCCTTGCAGACCGCCGCGGTCACCTCGGCCGAACGCCGCTCGCCGATGACGAGGCCGGTCGCGCCGGCGCACTCCGCCGTGCGCGCGATCGCTCCGAGATTCTGGGGATCCTGCACCTGGTCGAGCGCCACGATCAACGGATCAGGGCGATCGAGCAGCGCCGGCGCGTCCGCGTAGGAGAACTCCGCGACGTCCGCGCACACCCCCTGGTGGTCCTCCGAGCCGCACAGGGACGCAAGCTCCGCAGCCGTGCCGCACACCGTGACGGTCGCGGCCTCGAGCCATGGCTCGCGCGCAGCCCGCGCCAGGGCCCACACGCGAGCGACCGCCCGCGGCCCGCGCAGGGCCTCGCGCACCGCGTTGCGGCCATAGACGATCACCGGCCGGGCACGAGCTCCGGGCCGGCCGGGCCGTCGCGGACCTGCCAGCCCAGCCCGGCGAGCTCGTCGCGCAGCGCGTCCGCGGCGGCGAAATCGCGGGCGGCCCGCGCCGCCTCCCGGCGGGCCAGCAGCTCCTGTGCTCGGGCGTCGGGCCCCGCCCCGGCGTCAGCGTCCAACAGGTTCGCCAGGCCCAGCACGTCGAGCATCTCGCGCAGGTGCTCGTCGCCCGTGGGCTCGGCGCGGCGATTCGCCTCCCGCACCCAGTCGAACACCGCGGCCACGGCCGCAGAGGTGTTGAAGTCGGCCGCCAGCGACGCGAAGAAACGCTCGCGAACCGGCTCCAGATCTCCGGGGGAGGCGCCGGGATGCAGCGCGCGCGCCGCCTCGCGCACGCGCGTGACGC
>JAWVDY010000173.1:0-3162 GCA_033856995.1 Gaiellaceae bacterium | reverse complement strand
CGAACTGGTGCCGAAGCCAGCCCACACGGTCGCGTCCGACCACGAAGTCGAAGACGAGGGCGGAGCCGTCGGAGGAGTCGTGGACGATCGAGTGCAGGGTTTCCACGGGGTACTGCTACCCGCGGGTGATGCCGGTCAATCGCCGAGCGCGGCCTCCACCTCGGCGATCGCCTGCTCGGTGTCGCGGAACCACACGGCGCTGATGCCGAGCTCGCGTGCGGCTACGCAGTTCGCCTCGATGTCGTCCACGAGCAGCGCGGACCCGGCCGGGAGGGCGAGGCGCTCGAGCACCAGCTCGTAGATGCCGGGTTCGGGCTTGCGCATGCCCACGTGGGCCGAGTCGACCACGAGCTCGAAGATGTCGTCCACCGGAAGCATCGCGCGCCAGCGCGAGTCCCACTCGCGCACGTTGTTGGTGAGGATCGCCATCCGGATCCCACGCTCGCGCAACCGCCGGGCGTAGTCGATCATGTCCTCGTTCGGCCGCAGCCCGGCGAAGTACGAGTCGGCAAAGCCGCTCATGTCGACTTCACGGCCGAGCTCCGCACGCAGCCCGCGCTCGAGCCCGGCCAGGAACTCGCGTTCGCTGAGGCGACCCGTCTCGAGCTCGAACAGCGGGTGGGCGCCCTCGCGCTCGGCGCTGGCGGCCATCGCGCGGCCCAGCGCCTCGAGCGGCATGCCCGATGCCTCCTGGAACGCCCGGAACGACTCCACCAGCGGAGAGGTGAGCACGCCGCCCCAGTCGCAGATGACCGCTTCGATCGCGCTCACGCGCGGCGCAGCACGTCGTAGCGCCCGACCCCGACGCGGCCCTCCATGCGCCAGCGGAAGAACGCCGCGTCGAGCGTCAGGCGCCCGAGCTCGAGCGAGGTGCCGCAGACCGCCTCACCGGCGATCCGGCGTGCGAAGCCGTCGTCCTCGTCGCGCCAGAGCTCCATGCCGGCCCGCTTCTGGCGGCCCTCGCCGTCGTACACGGTCGACAGCCTCGGCTCGGCGATCTCGACCACTGCCGGCTCCGTGTCCTCGCCGTCCGAGCCCGGTTCGATCAGGTGCGCGGTGAGCGCCTCGTCGGCATGGCCGGCTCCGCCGGCCGGGCGCAGTGCCGCCAGCATGACCGTTCGCCCCGGCTCGAACCACGCCGAGACGCTGCGCGCGAGCTCGATCTTCTTCCATGTGACGCTGCCCCACTGCCTCCCGCGCTGGCCCAAGCCGTCGACCTCGAGCCGCTCGCCGCCCACCCATGCGGTGCCGCGCACCGTGCAAGGGTGCTCATAGCCCTCGAGGCCGGCGAAGCTGGCCACCGCGGAGTCCTCGGCGGTCAGCTCCACGCCCGGCCCCGCGGCCTCGAAGACGAGGTCGAAGCCGCCCTCCTCGGTCTTCAGCGAGGCCTGCCACCGGTGCAGAGGCTCGATCGTCTCGAGCGTGACCGGCCCAGCGGCCGCGCTGGCCCACGCGAACTCCTCGCCCACGTCGCCGGACGCAGCGGCGGCAGCGGCTGCCTGCGCCCCGCGGAAGAGCATGCCGAGTCCGCTGGCCACCGCCGGCGGCCCGGCGGTCAGCCCGACGCGCGCGCTGCCGAACAGCTCGCCGGCCGGGTCGGCCCACGAGAACGAGACCGCTTCGCCGAAGCCGGACCCGGTCGCCTGCCGGACCTCCTCGTCGCCCGGCGAGATCACCGGCGCCCGCGGCGCGGGGGATCCAGCTCGATCCCGGTCCCCTCGACGTCGTACTGCGGCCGCGGCTGCGGACGTGGGCCTGCGGCGCCGAAGGCGCGCACGACCGTGCGGTTCGTGAAGTTGCGCACCAGTGCACGTCTCACCACGGCACGGGAGGGGGGCAGGAGGAGCACGACGCCGATGACGTCGGTGATGAAGCCGGGCGTTATGAGGAAGGCGCCGCCGAAGATCACGAGCGCGCCGTCGAGCACTTCGCGCGCCGGCGGGCGCCCGGCGGCGAGGGCGGCGTTGAAGCGGCGCCATGTGGCCCGGCCCTGCGAGCGCAGCAGCCACGTGCCCAGGAGCGAGTCGCCGATCAGGATCGCGATCGTCGGAAGCGCTCCGATCGCCTCGCCGACCTGGATGATCACGTACAGCTCCGCGATCGGCACGACGATGAAGAGCAGCAGCAGAGGGACGATCATCGCCCGTCCAGACTAGATGCTCGCGCCGGTCAGGCCGCGGCGGACGCGGTGCCGACGATCCGGACGCCCTCGATCCGATCGAGCCCGACGAGCTCGATCAGCGTGCGGATGTGCGGCTGGGGGCGACGCACGACCAGTGCCCGCCCGCGCTTGCTGAGCCGCCGGCCGAGCATGGCGAGGTCGAGCATGAGCGAGGCGTCGGCGAATCCGAGTTCGCTCAGGTCGACGATCACGTCGTCGTGCGCGCGGATCGCCCGCGTGAGCGGACGACGACGCCGGCCCTGCGTCGAGCGGTCCTCGTCTCCCGAGCATCTCAGCACCCGCTGCTGTTCGTCGAAGGCGACGATGGCGCAGAAGCTAGCGAACATCCCCGCGCAACCGCGACTCGAAGCGCGGAGGACCACCGGAGCTAAACTCGCGACATGGCTTCCGTCGCCGAGGAAGACGTCACCGAGGCGCTCACAAACGTGATCGATCCCGAGCTGGGGCTCGATTTCGTCGAGCTCGGGCTGGTCTACGGCGTGGAGATAGAGGGGGGGAAGGTGACCGTCACGTTCACCCTCACCACGCCGGCGTGCCCGATCGGCCCGCAGGTCTCCGAGCAGATGCAGGAGTTCGTCGGAGAGCTTGATGGGGTCGACGAGGTGGTGCCGCGGATGATCTTCTCGCCTCCGTGGAGCCCGGACAAGATGAGCGAAGACGCAAAGTTCGCTCTGGGGTACTGAGTTCGCGCGGTTGTGGGGCCGGGCCGGGTCAGCCCCTCCCGGGCTGACCCGGGAGCTCCCGGGCGACGCCGTACCCGGTCCCGGCTTCCCGGCGCTAGCGGCGTGCGGTGCTCGTTCCGCTTCTATTCTCGAAACCCTTGCGCCGCCTTGCTTTCATCGTCCTCGTCGCTCTTGCGGGCGGCCTTCTGGGGGCCGCGTCGGCGGTCGCCTCGTCGCGCACCGGGCGGCTTCTCGTACTCCTCTCCTCGCCGGCTCGAGCGCATGCCGCGGTTGTTGGAGGCGGGCCGCTCGCGCGTG
>JAWVDY010000172.1:0-3614 GCA_033856995.1 Gaiellaceae bacterium | reverse complement strand
GCCGCCGTTGGACGTCCCGACGGTCACGGCCTCGGCCGCCGGCAGCGAGCCGCCGGCGATCAGGTCGGGCCACCCGTACACGACCGGCACCTGGTAGGTGCCCGACGAGATCACCCGGAAGTCGGTGAACTCGGGGCCCATCCAGTAGCGCTCGAAGTCGCGCTTCTCCTCGAACGCCGCGGTCTGGACGAACTTGTAGCGGTCGTCGCGGAAGCGATAGACGGCGTAGCTCGTCGCGCCGTAGCGCATCGCCACGGCGGCGATGTCGGCCAGCGCCGCCTCGAGCTTGTCGCCGCGGAAGCCCGTGGCGTACCAGGGAACGTGGACGACCCCCGCCATCAGCTGCCGACCTCGGCGCGGATCGCGCCGGGGCCCTCGGCCGTCTTGCCCTCACCCTCGGCCTCGGCGCCGACGAGGATGGCGATCTTCCCGAGGTGCTTGTTCTCCTGCATCAGCTGATGGGCGTTGGCGACGTCCTCGAAGGGCATCGTCTTCCACAGCACGGGGCGGATCTGGCCGGTCTCGATGAGCTTGTTGGCCAGGTTGCACTCCCACGCGTTGGCGAAGTGCGATCCGAGGATCTCCTTCTGGCGCATCCACAGGTAGCGCACGTCGAAGTCGAGGTTGTAGCCCGTCGTCCCGGCGCAGATCACGACCTTGCCGAACGGCTTGACCACGAACACCGACGTGGGGAAGGTCGCTTGTCCGACGTGCTCGAACACGATGTCGGGGGCGTCGCCGAGGATCTCCTTGACCCGCTTTCCGAACTGGCGCGAGATGCCGAAGCGCTCCTTTTCCTGCTCGGGGGACTCGTCGCCGGTGCGCATCATGCCCTTGAACTCGCTGCGGTCGATCACGTCCACCGCGCCGAGCTGCTTCACGAGCTCGCCCTTCTCGGCCGAGGAGACGACCCCCACAGCGAGTGCGCCGGCCAAAGCGCAGAGCTGGGAGGCAAACACGCCGAGGCCGCCGGCGGCTCCCCAGATCAGCACCCGCTGGCCGGCCTGGAGGTTGCTGCGGTTGATAAGCATGCGGTAGGCGGTGAAGTAGACGAGCCCGTAGGAGGCGGCCTCCTCCCAGGTGAGGTTCTCGGCCTTTGGCAGCAGCTGCTGCGCCTGCACCTTCGTGAACTGAGCGAACGAGCCCCAGGTGGTCTCGTAGCCCCAGATCTTCTGCGAGGGCGCGGCCATCGGGTCGAGGCCGTGCACCTCGGGGTCCTCGTAGGAGGCCTGGTTGCAGTGGATCGTCACCTCGTCGCCCGGCTTCCAGCGGGTCACGCCGGCGCCGACCTTCCACACGACGCCCGAGGCGTCTGAGCCGCCGATGTGATGGCCGTATTCGGGGTGGTCGCCGTAGCGCCACACGCCCACCGGCTCGCCCAGCGCCGCCCAGACGTTGTTGTAGTTCACGCCCGCAGCCATCACGCGCACGACCACCTCGAAGGCGCCGGGTTCCGGCACCTCGATCTCCTCGAGCTGGAAGGCGTCGCGGGGCTCGCCCTCGCGCTCCTGGCGGATCACCCAGGCGGCCATCGTCTCCGGCAGCGTGCCGGGCTCCACGTCCAGTTCAGAGACCTTGCTCACGTCTACAGCCAAGTTCTTTCTCCTTCGCGCACCGTCCGCACTTGTTAGCGAGCGGCATGCTACCGGCACTAGGATCGCCGTTCGTGAAGGCCCTGCTGCTGGGGATCCCAGCGTCCCACCCCTCGCTCACCGCCGAGCTGATGTTGCGCCATAAGGGGGTCGAGTACGAGCGCATCGACCTCGCGCCCGGGCTGCACAGGCTGCTGCTGCGCGCGGCCGGCTTCGAGGGCATCACGGTGCCGGCCATCGTCACCCGCGGCCAGCACCTCCAGGGGACGCTTACGATCTCGCGCGCCCTGGACGTGCTGGAGCCCGCCGCCCCGCCTCTGTTCCCGCGCGACGCGGAGCGGCGGCGCGAGGTGGAGCGGGCCGAGCTCTGGGGCGACCTCGTGCTCCAGCCCGCGGCGCGTCGGCTCGTCTGGGCGGCGCTGAAGCGCGACCGCTCTACGATCGCGAGCTTCTTCGAGGGGGCCCGCACCGGCATCCCGATCGGGCTGGCCGTGGCGATCGCACCCCCGTTCGCCCGCTTCGCGGCGTACGCCAACCGAGCGACCGACCGCTCCGCGCGCCGTGACCTTGCCGCGCTGCCGCAGATGCTGGACAGCGTCGACGCGCTGGTCGAGCGGGGGGTGGTGGGAGGCCCGGAGCCGAACGCCGCCGACTATCAACTGGCCACGAGCGTGCGCCTGCTGATGGCTCTCGACGATCTGCGCCCCGTGATCGAGGGCCGAGCGGCCGGGCGGCTCGCCCGGGAGCGGGTGCCGGACTTCCCGGGGCGGCTGCCCCGCGTCTTCCCGCCGGAATGGCTTTCCGTCAGGCCTGGGCCCTAACGTGCGACTGCTCAGATCATGGAAGCCGCTACTCCACTCAGGCAGCCCAACGTCCGCACCGCCGGGGACCGGCTGGTCGTAGACGCCCTCGTCCTGGACGACGAATGCGCCGTGCGCGTGGTCCGCGAGCGCGAGCAGGCGGGTGAGGACCCGGCCCGCGCGGTAACCGACGCAATCGAGATCGGCGCTCGCGTGCTCGACCGGGAGCAGGCGGCCGCCAACACGGAGTTCGTGAAGACCGAGTTCGAGCGGGCTGCCCGCCAGCTCGACGTCGAGTTCACCGACAAGGCGCGCAAGGTCGCCGAGCACTTCGGTAGCAAGGTCGATGAGGTCTTCGGCCCCGACGGCCAGCAGGCCAAGGAGCTCGAGAAGCTCTTCTCAGACGGAAGCTCGGCCTCCGTTCAGAACAGGGTCCGCGAGCTGATGGGCGAGATGCTGTCCAAGTCGCGTGAGGACCTGGTTCGTGCGTTCACCTCGGGCGACGCCTCCAACCCGCTGGCGGAGTTCAAGAACGCCACCACGCGCACGATCGAGCGCGCGGAGCAGCGCCAGCACGCCACCCAGCAGGCGCTGCTCGGTCAAATGGCGCAGCTCGAGAAGCAGCTGCAGGCGCTGCGCGACGAGAAGGAGAAGCTCGAAGCGGTCGATGCCGAGCGCGAGCGTGGCACGGCCAAGGGGCGCAGCTTCGAGGAGCGTGTGGCGGATGCCGTCGACGCTCTGGCCATCGGGCAGGGCGATGACGCGGACCCGGTGGGGGACCAGCCCGGCGCCGGCGGCAAGACGGGCGACGTGGTCGTCTCGATCGACGCCTGCAACGGGCCCGCCCGCGGGCGCATCGTGTTCGAGGCCAAGGATCGCAAGCTCTCCAAGCCGCGCGCGCTCGAGGAGCTCGATCGCGCGCTCGCGCACCGCTCCGCCGACTTCGCGGTGATGGTGGTTCCGACGGAGGGCGAGGTGCCGGCAAGGCTCCAGACACTGCGCGAGTACAACGGCGACAAGATCGTGGTGGCGCTCGACCCTGACGACCTCGGCGACCTGGCGCTCGAAGTCGGCTACCGCCTGGCTCGAGCACGCGTGCTGATGAAGCGCGGCGACGTCGAGGGCATCGACGCGGGCGCGGTGCGCGACTGCGTGGACCGCGCCCTGCAGGCGATGGGCGAGGTGAGCAAGGTCAAGGCCCAGCTCACGGGGGCGGAGAAAA
>JAWVDY010000171.1:0-4545 GCA_033856995.1 Gaiellaceae bacterium | reverse complement strand
CCGAGCTCACGGCCGATCGCCTCGAGCGAGGCCGGGTCTCGATCACCGTCGAGGCCGTAGCGCCGCTTGACGACCTCCCGCTCGCGGTCAGGCAGCTGCGCGACCGCGCGATGCAGGACGTCCTGCTCGAGACTGACGGTCAGCTCCTCCTCGGGAGGAGCCTCGTCCGAGGCGAAGAGGTCGCGGAGCGCTCCCTCGTTCTCCGAGCCGATCGGGCGGTCGAGGCTCGTGATCGCCCGCGCCGCCTGCCGCACCTCCCGCACCTGCTTCAGCGGCAGCTTCGCCTGCTGCGCAACCTCTTCCTCGGTGGGCTGCCGGCCGAGCTTCGCGGCCAGCGTGCGCTCGGCGCGCGCCATTCGCTGCTCGCGGTCGGCGATGTGCACGGGCAGCCGGATCGTCCGTGACTTGTTCGCCACGCCGCGCTGCACAGCCTGGCGGATCCACCACGTCGCGTAGGTCGAGAACTTGAAGCCGCGGCGCCAGTCGAACTTCTCGACGGCCCGGATCAGCCCGATGATCCCTTCCTGGATCAGATCGAGCAGCGAAAGCCCGTGACCCTGGTAGCGCTTCGCGATTGAGACGACCAGGCGGAGGTTCGAGTTGATCATCCGCTCCTTTGCCTCGGCGTCGCCGCGCTCGACGAGCTTGGCGAGCTCGACCTCCTCCTCCTTGGTCAGCAGCGGCCAGCGGCCGGCCTCGTTCAAGAAGAGCTGGAGCGCGTCGGTCGTCGCGACGGCGAGGTTGCCGTTGACGTAGGTGCTGTCGTCGGCCACGCGCCCGCAGTCGTCCGTGAGTTCGATCCCTCGCTCGTCGAACTCCGCGCACAGGCGCTCGACGTCGTCGTCGGAGAGCTCGTGCTCTGCGACGAGCTCGTTGAACTGCGAGAGGTTGATGCAGCCCTCCCGCTCGCCACGCACGACCAGCGCCTGGATCTGATCCTTCGTGATCTCGGTCATGCGGAGGCTTTCCCCGTTCGGCGAGGTCTAACGCGCGCGGCAGAACGGCTAGTAGGAGGGCTGACGAGATACCGCCGAGTCGCCGGGGCGCGCTCTTCCGACAAGCCCTCCTACATCAAGCCGCAGTAGCGAGCCGTGTTCGGCCACGGCCAGTAACCGCGGCCGCTGCGGTGCGCACGCTCGGCGACCCACATCTGCTCGAGCGGCGTCCAGCGGTTCGCCCAGCCCCGGCGCAACAGAACACGCGGCGCGTAGGTGCGCATGAAGCCGCGATCCATCTGCAGCCCGCCCCAGTACGGGTCGCCGGAGTCGCTCCAGCTGCCCTCGTAGTGATGAATGCAGAGCCAGCCGCCCTTGTGCGGCGGATGCGCTGCGAGCCGGGTGATGTACCTGACCTGGTTGCGCCAGTAGCGAAGCGCGTGCGGCGTCTCGAGCCGCGCGGCCGAGAACGACGAGCGGCGCCGGGTGCCGATGACGGCCTGCCAGCGCAACACCGTGCTGCGGAGCCTGCGGACGAGGCGAACGTCGACGTGACGCGGCCTGTGGACCGGCGTCGGCGAGATCGCCGTCCTGTTCGGAAACGCCCGCCTCGGAGGTGCCGACGCCGCCGCCAGGGTCGAGGCGACGGCCGCCACGATCACCAGGGCAGCGAGCACAGGCAGAAGCAAACGCTTTGGATTCACCGCAGAGACCCCTCCTCCGGAGCCCGACACTGTTCGGCTCGACTGCGACGCGTCCGCGGGCGGCGCGGGACACACGCTCAGTGGCCCAGTCGGTTCGACCTTGTTCGAGACGTGGGACTCCTAAACTCGATAGCGGTTAGTCGATTTCGTGCTCACCGGCACGATCTGAGGCGCAAACCCGCTTGCTACCGTCGCGGGTAATGCGCTCCCGCGTCGTGCTCCTCAGCTCGATCGTCGCGCTCGACATCATGTTCTTCGCCGCGCTCGCGCCGCTACTGCCGCACTTCGCGGCGACATACGGGCTCTCGAAGGGCGCGGCCGGAGTGCTGTCGGCGACCTATGCGGCCGGCGTGCTGGCCGCATCGCTGCCGAGCGGTCTCGTGGCGGCGCGGTTCGGCCCGAAACGGGCCGCGCTGGCCGGCGTCGCGCTCACGGCGGCGGCGAGCCTCGGGTTCGCGCTCGCCGGCAGCGTGTGGACGCTCGGCGCCGCTCGGCTGCTCCAGGGCGTCGGCAGCGCCCTCTCGTGGTCGGGCGCGCTGGCCTGGCTCGTCGCCGCTGCGCCCCGGGAGCGGCGCGGCGAGCTGATCGGGACGACGATGGGCGCCGCGGTCTTCGGTGCGCTGCTCGGGCCGGTGCTCGGCGCGATCGCGACGGTGGCGAGCGTGCGGGCGACGTTCATCGGCGTGAGCGTGCTGGGCCTCGCGCTCGCAGCCTGGGTCGCAGCGACCCCCGGCGTCGCCGCACAGCCGCAGGCCGCGATCGAGCTCCTGCGACGCGGAGACCGTCGACTCCTCGGAGGGATGTGGCTGCTCGTCCTCCCCGCGCTGCTGTTCGGCGTGCTCGCGGTGCTCGTGCCGCTGAAGCTCCACGCGCACGGCTGGGGCGGCGTCGCGATCGGCGGGGTCTTCCTCGTAACGGCAGGAGTCGAGACGCTGCTGAACCCGCTGCTCGGCCGCTTCACCGACCGCCGCGGCCGCCTGCTCCCCGTGCGGGTCGCGCTCGCGGCGTCCGTCCTCGTCTCGCTCGCGTTCGCCTGGGCCGGCTCGGCCCCGCTGATCGCAGCGCTCGTGGTCGTGGCCGGAGTCGCGTACGGCGGCTTCTACACGCCCGGGATGGCGCTGCTCACCGATGCGGCCGAGCAGCGCGGGATCGCCGCCGCGCTCGTCTTCGGTGCGATGAACGGCGCCTGGGCGGCGGGCAACGTCGTCGGCCCCGCGGTCGGCGGCTGGCTTGCGGAGCTCGCCGGCGACTGGCTCCCGTACCTGCTGCTCGCGGCGGTCTGCTTCGCGACGCTCGCGCTTACGATCGTCCGCCCAGCGCTACCTCCAGCCGAGATCGCGGTCGAGTAGTTCGTAGAGGCGGCGGTTCGGCTCCTCGAACTCGGCGGCGAGCCGCTCACGGGTCTCCGGCTGCATCGGCTCGTACTCGCGCTCGTAGACCCGCGGGTACGAATCGAGCCGGTGCGGCGGCGCCCCGAGGAACTCGAGCACCCGCGCGTGAGCCGCTTCCGGGTCCGCGCCGAGATCCTCGCTCGGCAGGATCAGCAGCCGGTCACGCGGGAACACGTCGAGCCAACGCTCGAGCTGCTCCGCATAGCGGCCCCGCGCCTTGTAGGTGTGGCTCCACCACTCGCGGCTGAAGTAGCTCGGGTCGGCGACCAGCCGGTCCTCCTCGCCGCGCAGCCGCTCCGGCTCGGCGTCCAGCGCGTCCTCGAGCGAGAGCCGCTCGCGGCCGAGCGCCACCTCGTGGTGGTAGTGCGAGAGCGCTCGGTCGACCGGATTGCGGACGAGCGCCACGAGGCGCACCTCCGGGACCAGCGTCCTCACGCGCTGCGGCGCGAGCGGATGGAAGAGGTAGCTCGGGCTCGCCTCGCCGACGAGCTTCCCGCGCGTGCGCGCGCGGTTCGGGAAATTGCCGCGGTACCACCCCTCGCCACGCGCGTAGTGACGGTCGAAGTAGCTGACCTCCTTCCAGGACGGACCCGTGATCTGCGGGTGGCGGCCGAGGTAGGCATAGAGCGCGGTCGTCCCGGCCTTCTGCGCGCCGAGGACGAGGAAGTCCGGGAGCGGGCGGAGTGCCGAGGTCGCGCGGCCGTAAGCCCAGACGGCGTTGCGCGCGACGGCTCGCGCCGGCTCCGGGATCGTCGGGATCCGCTCAGCGAGCTGGCGCGCCACCGCCTTACTCGGGCGTCACGTAGGCCGCGGTGAGCCCGCCGTCGACGAGGAAGGTCGTCCCCGTGACGTACGACGACTCGCCGGAGGCGAGAAAGAGCGCGCCGAGTGCGATCTCCTTCGCGTTGGCGAGCCGCCCCATCGGCAGGTGGACGCGCCGGCGCTCGTAGGCCGCCGGATCGTCCTCGAAGAGGCGAAGCAGGAGCGGCGTCTCGACCGGGCCGGGGCACAGCGCGTTCACGCGCACGCTCTGGCGGGCGAATTCGACCGCGAGCTCCCGGGTCAGCGACAGCACCGCGCCCTTCGACGCCGTGTACGCGATCTGCGAGGTCGCCGCCCCGACGAGCGCCACGAACGAGGCGACGTTGATCACCGAGCCGCCGCCGCGCTCGAGCAGGCGCGGGATCCCGTACCGGCAGCAGAGGAAAACGCCCTTCGCGTTCACGTCGAGGACGCGGTCCCAGGCATCGGGCTCCGTCTCGAGAACCGAGGCGTCGTCCGGCGGCATGATTCCGGCGTTGTTGTAGAGCACGTCGACCCCGCCGTAGCGCTCGGCCGCTGCCGCGTACATCGCCTCGACGCTCGCGGGATCGGTCACGTCGACCTGCTGGAAGAACGCCTCCCGGCAAGCGGCCGCGGCCGCCTCGCCCTGCTCCTCGCTGACGTCGCCGACGCACACCGACGCGCCCTCGTCGGAGAAGAGCACCGCCGCCTCGCGCCCGATCCCGCCGGCCG
>JAWVDY010000170.1:0-2896 GCA_033856995.1 Gaiellaceae bacterium | reverse complement strand
GCCGCCCGTGTCGAGGTTCTTGACCGACTCCAGCGCCTTGCGGATGTTGTCGGCGGTGTAGTCGCCCTTCACCTTCTTCAGCGCCTCGGTGATCAGCTGGCCCTGCGACCAGCCGAGCGACCAGTTGAGCTGGCTCGTCTCGTTGTCCGGGTAGCCGTACTTCTTGCCCATCGCCGTCGCCTGCTTGCCCTTGGCCGTCTTGACGATGTTCGGCGGCGTGAAGCAGTTCATCCCGTAGAAGTTCTTCGCCGCCTCGAAGGGCGACTGCGTGAAGACCGCGTCGTTCGTGACGCCGTACGAGCCGAGCACCGGCACCTTCACGTTGTACTTCGCCAGGGACTTGAGCATTGCGATGCCGCCCGCGACCGCGTGGTGCATCATGATGAAGTCGACCTTCTCGCTCGCCAGGTCCTGTACCTGGACGTCGGCGTTGACGATCGCGGAGGGAAGCGACTCGGTGACGGTGGTGCCCCCGTTCCGCTCGACCGCCGCCTTGCTGAGGTCGGTCCACTCCTGGCCGGAGGCGACCGCGATCGCGGCGATGCCGACCTTGACGCCCTTGAGGTTCTTCTTGTGCAGCCGCACGAGCTCGTAGCCGATCGCCGCGTCGACCTGGTCGGCGAGGTTGCAGTTCCCGGTGAAGAGCCACTTCTGGAACGGCGAGGTCACCTCACGGATGTTCGACTGCGTGAAGAAGCCGACCGTCTGATTCTGGGCCAGCACCGGGATCACGGAGGCGGCTCCCGAGGACTGCCCGAGCCCGACGACCAGCGGAACCTTGTCGTCGGTGACCAGCTGCTTGACCTGCTGGAGCTCGATCGCCGGGTTGTACTGGTCGTCGCGCTCGATCAGGTTGATCTTCTTGCCCTTCACGCCGCCGGCGTCATTGACCATCTTGAAGTACGCCGCCATCGCGTGGATGCCCGGCGCCTGCGAGGCGACCGTCGGCCCGCTCTTGTCGCCCACGTAGCCGATGTCGATCGTGCTGCTCGCGCGCGGGCGCGACTGCGCGGCTGCGACGGCCAGCAGCGCCGCGAGCGCGACGACGAGCAGGGTTGCGGTGCGTCTACGCATGAGATCTTGCCTCCCTGGAGTTGACCCGACGGTCACCGTTGATATCACGTCTCGGGAGCAGGCGTACCGGCGCACTGGCGCAAGGCTCTCGCTCGGATCGGTTCGACGTTTTGACTGCCTGGTCGGTTAGGAGGAGTCGCGCGTAGGGTCTAGACTGGCGCGTGCGATGCAGGTCGTGACGCCCGAGACGGTCGACCACGCCGTCACCGAGGAGCTGACGCTCGAGGACGGCAGCCAGAGCCGCGTCACGCACTACTTCGGCAGCCGCGGCGTCGAGAGCGAGACCGTCCCGGACGCGTTCCTCGTCGAGTACCGGCCGGCGCCCGGGTGCGACATCCGCCCCCACTTCCACCGCGTGCCGCAGTTCCAGGTCGTCGTCGGCGGCGACGGCCGCCTCGGCAAGCGGCCCGTGCCGCCCGTCTCCTTCCACTTCGCCGACGCGTACACGCCGTACGGCCCGATCGTGCCCGCAGACGAGGAGCGCGGGATCGACTTCTTCACGCTGCGCCCGAAGAGCCGCCCCGGGCTCTGGTGGATGCCCGGCTCGAAGAGCGAGATGAAGGGGCGCGCGGGCAGGAACATCGCCGTGCCCGTCCCCGAGCAGCCGCCGCTCGAGTCGGGCTCGCAGTGCGAGACGCTGATCGAGCGGCACGAGGACGGCCTCGCCGCGTTCCGCCTCCGGCTCGCGCCCGGCGAGGAGACCACCGGCCCGGCGACCGACGGCTCGGACGGCCAGTTCTACCTGGTCGTCGGCGGCTCGCTGCGCGGCGAGGAGGTCGAGGCGCCCCGGAACTCGCTGCTCTACGTCGAGCCCGACGACCCCGCCGCCACGGTGACCGCCGGCGACGAGGGCGCGGACGTGCTCGTCCTCCAGTACCCGGTCGACATGGCCGCGCTCGCGGGATGAGCGCGCCGCCGCAGACGTCCGACCCGATCTACGAGGAGCTGCTCGCGATCGCGGGGTCGATCGACCCCGGCCAGGACATCGCCTGGAGCGAGGAGCGGCAGGCCTGGCTCGTCGGCTCGTACGCGGCCTTCAAGGAGGTGATGGTCGACCCGGACACGTGGCCGGCGAACGCGACGAGCGAGATCGCGATCACGCCCGGCGTCGACCTCGCGACCTACATCGAGTTCGAGGGCGGCCCGAAGAAGATGCCGTTCATGGTCGGCGAGGAGCACGACGCGCTCCATCGCTGGTGGATGCGCGTCTTCTCGCCGCGGCAGATCACGGAATGGCGCGAGCGCTCCCTGCGGCCGATCGTCCACGACGCGATCGACCGCTTCTGCGAGCGCGGCCACGCCGACCTCGCCGGCGAGCTCGGGGAGCTGGTGACGCTCCCGATGACGATGCAGATGATGGGCCTGCCGAGCGACGAGGACTTCGTCGACCGCTACTTCCGCCCGGCGAAGGCGTTCGGGCGGCTGCGGCACGAGCTGCTCACGTTCCCGGGCGACGAGGGCGTGATCGCGGAGGCGAAGACCGTCGCCCAGGAGCTGCGCGACCTGCTGATGCCGTACGTGCTCGAGCGCCGCTCGGGCGAGGGCGACGACCTGATCAGCAAGCTGTGGGCGGTCGCGCCGGAGCTGCTGCGCCCGCCCTGGGACGAGGACGCGATCTTCGGCAACGTGATGGCGCTCTTCGAGGCCGGGGTCAGCACCGTCTCGGGCTCGCTGAGCTACACGCTGCACGTGCTGGCCGCGCGGCCGGACCTGCAGGCGGAGCTCCGGCAGGGCGGCCCCGAGGCCGTGCAGCGGTTCGTGGAGGAGACGCTGCGCCTGTACGCGCCCGCGCTCTTCGTCCGCCGCTTCGCCGAGGAGGACA
>JAWVDY010000169.1:0-5606 GCA_033856995.1 Gaiellaceae bacterium | reverse complement strand
AGGAAGGACGCCACGGCGGCCGCCAGCTGCCGGTGGGCGATCTCACCTGCGAGGAACTCGAGGAAGCCGTCCAGCTCGTCGGAGTCCCGGCGCATCGCGGGGGCGAGCGCGGCCGCGTCCTCGCCCGGGAGCGGCTCGATCGAGCGGACGTCGAGCTGCAGGCGGTCGCGGAAGCGCTCGACGCGCCCGAGCACGCGCACGGCGTCGCCTTCCGCGAAGCGCGCGTCCAGGAGCTCGACGTCGTTCCAGACCCGCGCCGAGATGCGGCCGCTCGGGTCGACGAGCTCGAGCGCGAGGTAGGCGGCTCCCGCCCGGGTGCGCAGACGCTGCTTGCGCGCGACCGCGTAGACGCCCTCGACGACCCGGTCCTCGGCTAGAGATGCAATCGCGCTCACAGCGCGAGTCTAGGCCCGAACACGGATGCTACGCTCCCGCCCCGTGGCCGAGGTGAAGCCGTTTCGCGCCGTCCGCTACGACGAGCGCGCCGGCCCGCTCCCGACCCTCGTCGCTCCGCCGTACGACGTGATCTCGGCCGCCGAACGCGAGGAGCTCGCGGCCCGCAACCCGCACAACGTCGTTCACCTGACGCTGCCTTCCCACGAGGCCGACGCCGGGCGGCTCTGGCGCGAGTGGCGCGACGACGGCACGCTCGGCCAGGAGCCGGAGCCGGGCTTCTGGTGGCTCTCGCAGGACTACACCGGCCCGGACGGCGTCGCGCGCACCCGTGAGGGACTCGTTGCGGCACTGCGCGCCGAGCCGTACGAGAAGCGCGTGGTGCTTCCACACGAGCGCACCCACCGCGGGCCGAAGGAAGGGCGCCTACGCCTGCTGCGGGAGACCAAGGCACAGCTCGAGCCGCTCTTCTTCCTCTACGAAGGCCCTGCACTGGCCGCGAGGCCCGAGCGCCCGCCGGACCTCGAGGTCGGAGGTGCCCGGCTCTGGCGCCTCCCGCCGGACGGGATCTCGGATGCGTTCGCCGAGCGGGAGCTCCTGATCGCGGACGGCCACCACCGCTACGAGACCGCGCTCGCCTACCACGAAGAGGCCGGCACACCCGAGAGCGCCTACGTGCTCGCCGTGCTCGTCAGCCTCGAAGACCCGGGCCTGATGATCTTCCCGACGCACCGCGTGTTCGAGCGCGAGCCCGCAGAGAAGCTTCCGGCCGAAGAGGGCATGCTCGGGCCGTCCCTCGCTCTCGACGCGCTTCACCGCGTGCCTTCCGACAAGGCCGCGGCGGTCCTCTACCGCGGCGGCGGGGCGGAGCTCGCGATCGACGGCAACGAGCTCGACGTCCAGCTCGTCGACCGCCTCGGCCACGACGGGATCAGTTACACGCCCGACTGGCACGAGGCCGTTCGCGCCGTGGACGAAGGGGAGGCCGAGGTCGCGGTCCTGATGCGGCCGACCCGCATCGAGGACGTCTTCGCCGTCGCACAGCGCGGCGAGACGATGCCGCAGAAGAGCACCTACTTCTATCCGAAGCTCGTCAGCGGCCTGCTCTTCCTCGAGCTGTGACCGACTGGCTGGCCCACTGCCGCGGCGCCGTCGAGGATGTGCGCGGCGTGCTCGTCGAGCTGCCGACACGCGTCGAGCGCGAGCCGGTCGTCGGTGACGGCGAGGGCGGCGACGAGACGACCGCAGTCGACGCGGCCGCCGAGCGCGTGATCCTGAAGCGGCTGAGCGGGATCGAGGGCACGACGATCGTCTCCGAGGAGGTCGGCGTGGTCGGCGACGGCACGCTGCGGATCGTCGTCGACCCGATCGACGGCTCGCTGAACGCAAAGCGCGGAATCCCCTTCTTCTCCGTCTCGATCGCGGTCGCCGGAGGCGAGACGATGGACGACGTCGTCTTCGGCTACGTCTACGACTTCGGCACCGGCGAGGAGTGGGTCGCGCGAAAGGGCGAGGGCGCGACGCTGAGCGACGCCTCGCTCGGCGAGGTCCGGCCGAAGGACGAGATCGAGATCCTCTCCTTCGAGGCAACGCTCACCTCGAGTGTGGCGGAGCAGGCGGCGGCGATGGTCGGCCTCGCCTACCGGCTGCGCATCATGGGCTCGCTCGCGCTCTCGCTGTGCCACCTGGCCGCAGGCCGCGTCGACGCGGTCTGCTCGCTGAAGGCGGCGCGGTCGGTCGACATCGCCGCGGCGCAACTGCTCGTCCGCGAATGCGGGATCGCGATCGACCTCCCCGAGGCGCCGCCGTTCGGCGCGGCGCCGCTCGACCTCGAGGGCCGCTCGCGCCTGGTCGCGGCCGCGACCCCCGAGGTGCGCGACCGGCTCTTCGCCGCGCTCTCGCGGTGAAGCCGATCCGCATCGGCTGCTCGGGCTGGAACTACAAGCACTGGCGCAACGGCGTCTTCTATCCGCCGCGCCTGCCGCCTCGGCGTTGGCTCGACTACTACGCGCAGCACTTCGACACCGTCGAGGTCTACTCGACCTTCTACCGGCTGCCCAAGGAGAGCGCGGTCGCGAACTGGGTCGCCGAGAGCCCGGCCGGGTTCGTCTTCGCCGTGAAGATGAGCCGCTACGCCACGCACATCAAGCGGTTGCGCGACCTCGCGCCGAGCATCGAGCTCTTCTACGAGCGGATTCGCCCGCTCGTCGGCTCGCCGAAGCTCGGTCCGGTCCTGTGGCAGCTTCCGCCCGACTTCCGTCGCGACGACGACCGGTTGGCCGAGGCGCTCGAGCAGCTTCCGCCCGGGCGGCACTGCTTCGAGTTCCGGCACGAGACGTGGTTCGCGGAGCCGGTCTACGAGCTCCTGCGCCGACACGGCGTCGCGCTCGTGATCGGCGACACGCCGCAGCGGCCCTTCCAGGCGCACGAGCTCACGGCCGACTGGACGTTCGTCCGGTTCCACCACGGCTCGCGTGGGCGCGGCGGCAACTACTCGGAGCGCGAACTGGAGGAGTGGGCGCAGCGGCTCGAGGTCTGGGCCGCCGAGCACGAGGTCTTCGCGTACTTCAACAACGACTGGAACGGATACGCGATCCGCAACGGGCTCTGGCTGCGCCGGCGGCTAGGCCTCTAGGTACGCTCACGAACGAGATGGAGCCGCGCCGCGAGGAGATTCTGAAGGCGCTCGAGCAGGTGATCGACCCGGAGCTGAAGCGCAACGTGGTCGAGCTCGACATGGTTCGCGACGTTCGGGTCGAGGGCGGTGACGTGACCGTCGGGATCGCGCTCACCGTCGCCGGTTGTCCGCTTCGCTCGAGCTTCGAGGACCAGGTCGCGAAGGCGCTCGGGCCGGTCGAGGGCGTGCGGAGCACCTCGCTCGAGTTCGGCGTGATGACGCCGGAGGAGCGTGGCGCTCTGACCGCGCGACTCAGAGGGACGGTCACCGAGCGGAGCAAGGGCATCCAGCTCGATCGCTCGACCCGCGTCGTAGCCGTCGCAAGCGGCAAGGGCGGCGTCGGAAAGTCGACGCTGAGCGCCAACCTCGCGGCCGCATTCGACCTGCTTGGCCAGCGCACGGGAATCTTGGATGCGGACGTCTACGGCCACTCGATTCCGCACCTGCTCGGCATCCGCCAGAAGCCGGTCGCGGTCGACCGGATGATCGTGCCGCCCGTGCGCGGCGAGCTGAAGCTGATGTCGATCGGCTTCTTCCTGGAGGACAACGAGCCGGTGATGTGGCGAGGGCCGATGCTGCACCGCGCGCTCGAGCAGTTCCTCACCGACGTCCACTGGGGCGAGCTCGACACGCTGGTCGTGGACATGCCGCCGGGCACCGGTGACGTCTCGATCTCGCTCGGCCAGCTGCTGCCGCGCGCGGAGGCCGTGATCGTGACGACGCCGCAGCCGTTGGCGCAGGAGGTGGCGGCGCGCGCCGCGCTCATGGCGCGAAAGACGAACATGCGCGTGCTCGGCGTGGTCGAGAACATGAGCGGCGAGGCCTTCGGCAGCGGCGGGGGCGACCGGCTCGCCGAGGAGCTCGAGGTGCCGCTGCTCGGTCGCATCCCGCTCGACTCGCGGCTGCGGGAATCCGGCGACGCAGGCGTGCCGATCGTCGAGAGCGACCCGGACTCGGAGCCCGCTCAGGCGATCACGGCGCTCGCGGAGGCGATCGCCGCGACGAAGCGCGAGCAGGGCATCGGGATCGTCAAGTCCCTGCCGGTTCTCAGCTAGCGAGATACCCGGTCCGCCGCAGGAACCCGCGCAGGCGCGCCTCGAACCGGACGCGCGTGCGCTCGCCGTGGATGCGTCCGCTGCGAGAGAGCCGGTCGATGGCCCGGAAGGCCACCTTGGCATGGCGGAGCAGGCACTCGTCCGCGGCCCAGGCGGCGACGATCCCTTGATTGCTCGCCAGCCGGTGCGGGTTCATCGCCTCTCGCCAGAGCACCGCGACGTCACGCGCGATCTCGTTGCGATACGCGCGCGTCTCGACCGTCAGCACGCCGCGCCGGTAGCGCAGGATGTGGACCGGCCAGCGCGAGTCGGCGAAGCTCCCGAACGCGTAGGAGAACCGCTCGTCGCGCGTGACGAGCTCCTGCATCCCGTTGTGGTCGAGATCGGCGAGGACGTAGCTGAAGTCTCCCCAGACGTGGACGAGCGGCCGGTAGCCGCTTCCGGGCAGGTAGCGGTAGATCTGCGTGTACCAGCAGCAATGCGCGCCGCCCCAGTAGAGGTCGACCAGCACCTCCGGCTCGCCGTCGCCGTCGAGGTCGGTGATCGAGACCGAGTGCCGGTGCGAGAAGTAGCCGGCCGGCTGTGCGTTCAGGCCGCCGGCGGGCGGGCGCCCGAGCACCGCGGCGAGCTCCGTCTTGCCGAGGCGGCTGATCGTCAGCCGCTGCTTCGTGAAGCGGAACTTCGCGGCGTCGTACCTGTACGAGAACACCGCCTCGACGGAGCCCGCGTGGGCGCGCTCGACGTGCGGCTTGCCGGCCGCGGCGGCGGTCGTCGCGAAGACGAGAGCGAGAACGACGGCGGTTCTCACGGGCCCGTTATAGCCGGGAAAGCCGAAGGGCGCCACGTAGGCGCCCTCCGCGTGTTCCAGTGGACCCCGGGGCCTCCTCGTCGGGAGCCCCCACTGAAACGCAGAGACTTAGACGTCGCGCCGCCGCCGCGGGCTGCTCGGGTACGTAAGGATTTCGTGAAGAATGGACGAGCGCGAGGCGATCCAGACGCTCGAGCGTCTCGGCTACGGCGAGGCCGACGCGCGCACGCTCGCGGACCACTTCGTCGACGCGGAGCGGCGCGGCAAGAGCGGTCACGGCTTCTCGCGCGTCGAATGGCTGGCGACGCGGCCGTTCGAGCTCGATCCCTCGGCGCGGCCACGTCGCCTCGTCCAGGAGCCCGGCTACGAGCGCTGGGACGGCAACGGCGCGCTCGGCTACCTGACGCTCGCCGCGATCGTCGAGGCCCAGCTCGCGGATCCGCCTCCGCACGCGCGGGTCGTGGTCGCGCAGCGCTGCTTCCCGACCGGGATGCTCGGCTACTGGGCGAGGAAGCTCGCCGAGGGGGGTCTCGTCGCGGCGCTGACGGCGACCTCGCCCGCGCGGCTCGGCCACCCCGACGGCGGGCCGAAGCTCGCGGGGACGAACCCGCTGGCGATCGCGATCCCGGCCTCGGATGGCGGGCCGCTCGTCAGCGACGTCTCGATGGGCCGA
>JAWVDY010000168.1:0-12499 GCA_033856995.1 Gaiellaceae bacterium | reverse complement strand
GCTCGCCTCGCGCTGGTTGGCGGCTCGAGCGACGGCGTCGGCGTGAGCGGCGAGAGGTTCGGACCGGCCGCTGCCGAGCGCTGGAGCGAGGATGCGTATGCCGATACGACCGCATACCTCGCCCATCGCGCGGAGCTCGTGCGCTCGCTGGGCCGGCCGCTCGCGGCCGGCGACACGGTGCTCGACCTCGCCTGCGGGGACGGTGGTCTCGCCGAGTTCCTGCTGCCACACGGGCTCTCCTATCTCGGCGTCGATGCGAGTCCGGCGATGGTCGCCGCCGCCAAAGCGCGACTGGACGGGAGAGCGTCGGTCGAGCTCGGAGACCTCGAGAGCTTCATGCCCGGCGCGAGGGTCGCCGCGACGACTCTCTTTCGCGCGCTCTACTACGCGCACGACCGCGAGGCGTTCTTCCGGCGGGTCGTCGGCTTCACCGAGAAGAAGCTCGTCTTCGACCTGAACCCGCGCCAGTATCCCCTCGCGCTCGTGCGCGCTGAGCTCGCCGCGGCCGGCTGGACGCGCATCGAGGCGAGGCCGTTCTTCGTCCCGCAGACCGTCGCGCTGCCCCGGCCGCTCCGGAGGTTGCTGCTCGCGGCGGAGCCGATTCGCCCACTCGCGACGCTGCTGCTGCGCTTCCGGTTCACGTACCTCTGCGCAGCGTCCCGCAGCTGAGGGGGTCACGAAACCGCGATCAGAGACTCGGATCACACGGCGCTCGCAGGGGCGACCTGCTCGCATCGAGGACCGAGCGGTAGAGCAGCTCCGTCCGGTCGAGCGAGCGCTCGTCTTGGAACCACGCCAGCGCGTGTTCGCGTCCCGCAGCGCCGAGCCTTGCCGCGCGGGCCGGCTCGGTGACGAGCGAGACGATCGCGTCGGCGAGCGGCTCCGCCTCCCCCGCCGGCACGAGCAAGCCGGTCACGCGGTCGCGAACGATGTCGACAAGACCGCCGATGGCCGACGCGATCACCGGCCGCCCGCGTTCCATCGCCTCGAGCGCCACCATCCCGAAGCCCTCCCCCAGTGACGGGACGACCACGACGCCGACGTTTTCGATCGCCGACTGGATCGGCACGACTTGGCCGAGTAGGCACACGTGCTGCGCGAGCCCAAGCTCGGCGACCAGCGAGTGCAGCGCGGGGTGCAGCGGGCCTCGTCCCGCGAAGCGGAGCTCGAGCTCCGGGACCTTCCCCAGGGCCGCTGCGAACGCGCGGAGCAGCACGAGGTGGCCCTTGATCGGGATCAGCCTGCCGACGCAGAGCAGCCGGGGCGGCCCGTCGTAGGGCGGCGGCGCCTCGCCGGCCCGGATCCCGTAGTGAACGATCTCGAAGCCGTCTTCGGCGAATCCCTCGGTGTCGGCGAGGTAGCGCGCCAGGCCGCGTGAGACTGCGATGTGGACGTCGGCGAGGCCCGCGACCAGCCGGTCGGCGAGCGCGAAGCCGCGGTTCTCGCGGAACTCGTTGAAGCCGTGCTTGGTGCTGAAGCGGACGGGCACGCGGGCCGCTGTGCCGGCGAGCTGTCCGTAGACGTCGGCGTGGACGAGATGGGTGTGCAAGAGAGCGGGCCGGCGGCGGCACAGGTGCGCGGCCAGCTGCACGAACGCCAGTGGGTCGACGTCGGCCCGCAGGCGGATCGCGTCGACCGGGACCCCGCGCCGCCCGAGCTCCCCCGCGAACTCGAAGGCTCCAGGCTCGTTCGCGTGGAGCATCAGCATCCTCGCGTCCCAGCCTCGCTCGCGTAGGCCCGTGAGCAGGGAGAGGAGGTAGGTCTCGGAGCCGGCGATTCCGGCGACCTTCTGCAGATGGAGGATCTCGCGTCTCATGCGAGCCCCGCCGCGCGCAGCACTCCCTCGGCCCAGCCGTCCACTGCGTGTGCCTCCTCGACGCGGCGCCTCAGGTCGCGGCCGAGCGCGGCTCGCGCGGCGGAGTCGAGCTCGGCGAGCTCGCGCAGTCGCTCGGCGAGCTGCGCGGCCGAGTCGCGGGCGAAGCGAAGCCGCGGCGGCAAGAGGTCGTCGAACACCGGGTTCGAGGCCAGCACGGGTAGGCAGCTCGCGGCGGCCTCGTAGACGACCTTGTCGGGGGCGCCCGCGCGCATGTTGTTCACTAGCGCGTCGGCTTCGCTCAGCAGGGCCGCCACCTCCGAGTGCGCGACGGCGCCCTCGAGTCGCACGCGCTCCGAGAGGCCAAGCTCGCCGACGAGCGCCTTGAGCTCGGCGCGGTGTTCCCGCTCCTTTTCGGTGAGCGCCGGGCCGTGGACGGTGAGCCGCGCATCGACCTGCGCCAAGGCGCGAAGCACGATGTCGAGCCCCTTCGACGGCGAGTAGCGCCCCAGCGCGAGGAGGCGCAGCCTCTCGCCGCCGTCCCTCGAGGGGCACCCGAACTCGGAGAGGTCGATCCCGTGTCCGATCGCGAGCAGCTTGCCGGAGGGGAGGGGAAAGGAGCGCCGGTCGACACTGACGACCGCCGTCGAGGTGCGTTCGGCCATGCGCAGGAGGCGGCTCGCTCGCCAATGTGCGAACCAAAGCACGAGCGGGATTCGCAGCGGACGGATGAGCGGCGCAGCCAGCACGGCGTAGATCGGGCACATGTGCGCGACGACCCCGTCCAGCCCCGGCAGCTCGCGGGCGAGAGCCGCGGCGAAGCGTGTGCCGCGACCCGCACGCGTGCCCGCGTGAAACGTGCGCGCGCGACAGTTCTCGGGGAGCGCGGCCGGAACGACCGAGTCCGCGAGCACGACGAGCTCGTCCACCCGCCGGGCGAGAGCAGCCACCTGCGCGGTGGTGGCGGCAAGTGCCGGGTGTCGCGAGTCGAGCTCCTGGGTGATGAAGGCGAGCTTCAAAAGAAGTCGAAGTCGCCGAGGGTGAAGTGCCAGTCCCGCAGTGGCAGAGCCTGATCGCCGAGCGACTTGCCGATGAAGCGGATCCGCCTGTGCGTCGGAATGAACCCAGCCCGCAGGAACGAGCGTCTCTGAGCGTGCGGGACGAGCGCGATCAGCGCGTCGGTGCCCGTCGCGAGCTCGGCTGCGCAGCGGCGCAGCAGGGCGACGCACACGGCCCCTCCCGGAGCGACGAGATCTGCCAGAAACCCACTCGAGATCCCGTGCTTGACCGTGTGCCCGACGATCGCGAACCCTGAGAGCTCCGAGCCGCGATAGGCGGCGAAGCGGCGGTAGTCTCGCGGGGTTTCGACGTAGCGCCAGTTCAAGAACGCCTCGTCGCGGACGAGCTCGTTGCCCGCGGCGGAGCTGCGCCAGAGCTCGGCCGCCGCCGGGCCGAAGCGCTCGACCGGCTCGACGCGCACCGCTCCGTACGAGCGTGTCTCGGTCCCAGGCGTCATCAGGCCGCCCGAGCCCGTCGCTCGCCCGGCGAGATAGCGGAGTACCGACCCCGCCCGCAGGGGCCGGGCCCACACCCGCCGGCCGGGCAGATCCCGCCAGCCGAGGTCGCGCACGAAGATCCGGTGCGACAGGGCATTCGGGAAGGTGATCGTGAGCGGCGCCCCGGCCGCCGCGGCCATCTCCTCGTTCCGCAGCTCGAGTGCCGAGAAGACCCCGTGCCGCCGATACCCGGCCTCGGTTGCGACGTGAACCGGCACGGCCGCGACCTGCTCGCGGCCGCCGATCAGCATCCGAAAGAAGCTCATGGCCGCCATCCCGACGACCCGGCCCTCCGCATGTGCGAGCGAGATCAGCCCCGGCGCCGACGGGCTGCGCTCGAACCACCAGTCGAACTCAGCGTCATCGATATGCGAGCGCCCGACGCCGCGCATGAGCGAGAAAACCTGCTCGCGGTCGGTCGGCTCGAAGCTGGCCGCGGTGAACTCGCTCATTCCGATGACGTGCCGAGGGTGGCGTTCAGCGCCCGGCGAGCGTAGGTTCCCGGCACGGTGTCCTTAAGGCCGATCAGGTCGCAGGCGCCGGCGAGAACCAGCTCAAACGTGCGCTCCGAGTAGGGCTCGACGTTGTACCGGTGCAGGCGAAAGCGGTCGCTTCGCGGTCCGTTCGGGCCCGAGACCGAGGTGAAGCCGAGCTCGTAGCCGGCCTGGCGGACGAGGCTGACGTGCACCGGGCCGAAGTGGGCCTCGGAGCCCTTGGCGTACGCGAACGCCTTCACCTCCCGGCCGAGGCGCTCCTCGAGCCGCAGCTTGGCTAGCGCGATCTCGCGGGTTGCTTCGTCGACGGCGAGCTCGGCCAGCGCGCGGTGGCTGATCCCGTGGCATTCGATCCGAACTCCGCCGGCTTCGAGCTCCCGCAGCTCGCCCCAGTCGAGCGTGCGGTTGACGATCCCCTTCGCGGCGAAGCGCTTCTCGTGCGGCAGCGGCCGCGGCTCGCCTACGAAGCCGAGCGGCGCGAAGAGGACGGCCGGGTAACTGTGGCGCTGCAGTACCGGGAGCGCGTGCTGGAGGATATCGCGGTAGCCGTCGTCGAAGGTGATTAGCGTGGCACCCGGGGGGAGCTCCGCGCCGTCCATGTAGTGGGCCAGCACGGCGTCGAGGCCGACGACTGGATAGCCGAGCTCGCGCAGCTCGGCCATCTGCTCCTCGAACACGCCGATGGGCACGGTGACCGGGTTGCCGGCGACGTCGTTGACCTTGTGGTACATCAACACACGCAGAGTGCGATCCTTTGCGCCGTTGACCGCGCCGAAGCCGGACACGGTCTCGCCGACGGCGCGGTAGACGGCGTTCTTTAGCGCCTGCTTCGCGCGTGTCGCCCTCACGGCTCAGAGTTTAGGAGCGTGCCGTCGAGCAGCTAACGGAGCCGCGCCGCGTACTCCTTGGTGGGACCGAGAGCCTCGCTGACCCCTTCCCGCCCGGAGGCCCCGAGGCGCGAGGCGAGCGTGGGGTCCGCTAGCACCCGTTCCAGCGTGTCCGCGAGCCCGGCCGCGTCGTCGGGGTCGACCAGCAGGCCGTTCTCCCCGTCATGGACGAGATCCGGGATCCCGCCGACGCGCGAGCCGATCACCGCGCGTCCGCGGCAGTGGGCCTCGAGCACGACCCGGCCCATCCCCTCGGAGCGCGAAGGCAGCACGAGAGCGGTCGACTCGTCGAGCGCCCTGGCGACTTCATCGCTTGTGAGCGTACGGGCCCAGGAGACCCGGTCGCCGACGAGGGACTCGACGATGGAGGCACGCGAGCCGGTGCCGACGATCTTTAGCCGCGCCTTGGGAACGCGGCTAACGGCGAGGCGCCACGCCTCCGCAAGGACGTCGATTCCCTTGTATAGCTCGAGCACCCCAACGAAGAGGGCCTGGGGCTGTTCCGGCAGCGGCGCGACGGGGTCGGCAAGGAACGGGTCGAGGTCCATGAACGCAGGGAAGACTCCGGCGGGTTCGATCCCGACCTCGCGCACGAGCCCTTCGGTGTACCCGGATACGCTGCGCACGGCATCCGCTCGGCGGAGGGCGGCGAGCGAAAGGCGGTCTCCTAACGGAGACAGCAGGCGGCGTAGGGGCGAGCCGTAAAGGCGTGTCGCCGTTCGCCAGTCTCCGTGGACGTCGACGATGATGCGCGCACGCGAGCGGGCGAGGGCACGCCCGAGCAGCGCGGCCGCCCCGTCATACGGGCTCTGGGCCAGGATGGCGTCGGTCGGACGTCGGCGGAGCTCGCGCGCGATGCGCGCGGGTAAGAGTGCCCAGAAAGCCGCGCCGTCGAGCACCGGCAAGCGTCGCACGAGCGTGAAGGTCTCGTCTCCACGCGATCTGTCTGCTGAGCTCGCGAGCACGCGCGGCTGGACCTCTTCGGCGAGCGCGTCGAATTTCCGCCGCAAGCTTTCGTTCAGCGGCAGCCGGTAGCGCGTGCGGCCGACCAGGAGGACGCGCGGCTTCATCGTTCGCGTCCGGCGCGGACGAGCACCTGCTCGAGCTGCGCATAGATCCGCTCCGGCTCGAACTGCGCGACCGAATCAACCGTCGCTCCCCGCAGTCGCTCTTGCAGGGCGGGGTCGTCGAGATAACGGCGAATCGCCGCGGCCAGGGCGGCGGGATCTCGGATCGGTACGAGCAGCCCGTTCCACCCGTCGCCCAGGATCTCGGTCACACCGCCCGCGTCGGTCGCGATCACCGGCGTCCCGACGGCGAGCGCCTCGACGGCCATGTGCGGGAAGTTCTCCCAGCTTGAGGGCAGCAGCGCCGCGTCAGCCGCACGCAGGAGCTCGAAGACTGTCCGGCGCGGCCTCGGCCCTAGGAACGTAGCGCGTCCCTCGACGCCGAGCTCTCGTGCCTCGTGAACCAGGCGATCTCGGTATGGCCCTTCGCCTGCAATCAAGAGCTTCACGTCGGGGTTGCGTCGAATGGCCTCGAGGGCGACGTCGATCGATTTCTGCGGCACGAGCCTCCCGGCAAATACGAGCGTCGGCCCGTAGAACCCGTGGCGGCGGCGCAGCTCCTCGCGGCTCCCGAGCCCGGCCGGCATGGTGACGGGGTTCCGAATCAGCGTGAGCTTCTCCGCCGGAACGCCCCAAGCGAGGACGAGCTTTCGCAGCGCCTCACTCGGGACGACGATCCGCTCGGCTCTTGCGAGAACACGGTCGCGCGCGCGTCGCAGGATGCCGATCCGCAGCCCACGCGCCTCCTGGAAGGCGGCGAGATCGTGGCCGAACAGGCCCCAGCGAAGCGAGCGCTCGAACACCGGATCCGAGGTCAGCTTGACGACCGTCGGGGTCCCGGCAAGCGCCGCCCCGATCCCGGTCCGGCCGATGATCCCCGTCGTGTAGACGACATCGGCCCTCTTGGCGAGCTTCCGGATCAACCGTGTCGCGGCGATGTGGCGCACGATGAGCGGTAGCTGGCGTGAACTCCAGTGGATGGGGTAGCCCTCCTCCGCCGGCGAGCGGCTCGCCATCGTCGCGGCTTCGACCCGGTGCCCCTTGCCCTGCAGGTAGGCGCACACCTCGGGCGCGTGGCTCGCCGGCCCTCCCACGTCAGGGGGCCACATCCCCGAGATGACGAGCACGTTCACGGTCTTGCGACCGCGGCCCGCGCCGCGCGGCGCTCGCGGCGGAGGCGGTGGACGATCGCGGTCCAAACCGCGGCGAAGACGCAGGCTGCGATCACGAACGCGCCCGCTGCGCCAGATGCGCCGTACGCGGCGCCGAGCGCGAGCAGCGCAGGCACGAGAACGACGATCTCGGATCCCTGCGCGAGCAGGCGCAGCTCCGGACGGCCGATCGAGACCGGGAACGACTTCGACCAGCCCCAGACGACCTGGATCGCGGCTACCACGAGGAAGAGGCGCGCCGCGTTCGCGGCCGGGGAAGCGTGCTGGCCGTAGAAGAGCCGAACGAGGGTCGGCATCAGTAAGGCAAAGGGCGGCAGGAGGAGGAGCATCAGCGCGCCCGCGCCCAGTGAGTAGCGCCGTAGCGTCCGGTAGATGCGGTCGCCTCGGCCTCGCTCGACGTCGTCGGTCTGCTCGGTCAGCAGGATCAAGCGCGCCGGAGCGGTCAGCGAAGCGAACGCGGACTCCGGCACCTGCCCCACCCGGAAGTAGGCGACCTGCTGCGGGCCGGTCACGGCTCCGAGCAGCAGCGCGCCCAGGAGGCCCCGCATCGGGCTGAGCAGCGAGCCTAGGCTGGAGCGGATGACGAAGCTACGGAACGGGCGGCGGTCATCTCCGAGCGGCTCGGGCTCCCGGCGCGGGAAGCGGCGAAGCACAAGAGTGGCGGCCACGCCGATCGCCGCGGTTGCAAGCACCTGGGCGATAACGAGCGCGATCACGGTCTCCGTTACGCCAAAGAGCCCTCCGATAGCGAGCGCCCCGAGCCGCAGCGCCATCGAGACCGCGAGGAAAGCCGCGCGCATGTCATAGCGCCGCCGCACGATCAGGATCGCGGAGGCGACGCCCTCCGGCGCTTGGGCGAGCGGGAGTAGAGCGGCAAGCAGCATCGGTACGAGCAAGCCATGAGCCCAGATCAGTCCGGAGAGCGGAGCGAGCACCGCGATTCCTGCAGCGCCAATCGCGCCGCCAAACAACTTCAGCCAGAGCCCGACGCGGAACACCCGCCGGAACCGGCCCCAGTCCTCCCGGGCGCTGTAGCGGAAGCCGAATTTGACCAGGGCTTCTTCGACGGTGAGGTCGGCAAGCAGCTGGAAGAACCCCGTCGCGGCAAGCACGAGCGAGAGTAGCCCGAAGGCGTAAATCCCGAGCTCACGCACGGCGACCACCGAGCCGGCGAAACCGAGTACCGCGGAAGTGTAGACCCCGCCGGCCGCGGCGAAACGGCGCCAAAAGACCGGCGATCGCATCTCTGCACTGAGTATAGTGCGACCTCTTGGCGACCTTTGAAGGTCGGATGCTTAGGCCGAAAGTCGCCTTCGTCTACCCGAATCCGCGCGGTCGGCTCGCCGCCGAGGTCGCGGCGGGGCGTGCTCCTGACACGACGCTCCTCGGGCAAAACCACCTTGCGGCGCTGGGCGTGGAGGCCACGATCGAGGACTTCGAAACCGGTGGCCGCCTGCCTCGGAACCTGCGCGAACCCTTCATCGCCTGGCGCCTCGCCGCGCGTGCCGATGTCGTCTTCACGCCGCTGGCCGCGCTCCTACCCCTCGCGGCGAGGGCCCGGCGTCGCCCCGCCATCGTCGCCGTGAACTACGGCCTCTGCACGATCTGGGA
Organism: Gaiellaceae bacterium; assembly: GCA_033856995.1. GTDB lineage: Bacteria > Actinomycetota > Thermoleophilia > Gaiellales > Gaiellaceae > AC-32. The sequence goes on along the minus strand of JAWVDY010000168.1, from coordinate 3,899 downwards.
ACGTAGCGGCGCGGCGCGGCGGCGGCTGCTGAGCACATCGCTGCGTTCGACGGTCGGGGTGGTCTGTCTCGGATCGAACCAGCGTGAGCAGCTCCTCGCCCAGACGCGGCTCCCGCCCGAGCACGTCGTGACGGTCCGGCTCGGCGTCGACGAGCGCTTCTTCTCGCCTCAGCCGCAGCCCGAGACCGACGACCCAGTCGTGCTCGCCGTCGGCAAAGACCTCGCCCGCGATTACAGGACCTTCGTGGAAGCGGTTGCGGGGCTCGGCGTCAGGGCCGAGATCGCCTGCCTGCCGCGCAACCTCGAGGGCATCGCCCTTCCGCCCCGGGTGCGCGCCCGCTTCGTCGGTCCGGGCGAATTGCGGCAGCTCTACCGCGAGGCCGCCTGCGTGGTAATTCCGCAGCGCAGGCCCGAGTACCCGTACGGCTCCGAGGGCGGTGGGCTGACGGCGCTGCTCGAGGCGATGGCCTCATCCCGAGCGGTCGTCGCGAGCGAGCGGCCGATCCTTTTGGACTACGTCGTCCCGGAGGAGAGCGCGCTGCTGGTGCCGCCTGAAGACGCGGCGGCGCTGGCGGCCGCGATCGAGCGCCTGCTGGGCCAACGCGCGCTCGCGGCGCGGCTGGGCGAGTCCGCGCGCCGGAACGTCGAAGACGGTCTCACGACGAGGCGTTTCGCCGAGCAGCTCGCGCCGATCCTCAAGCAGGCCGGGTTGTGGAAGTCGCGGAAAACCCGCACAATCCAACCGTGAGGGCCACGATTGTTCTGCTCGCCGCGGCAGCGCTGCTGGGCACGGCGGGGGCGGCTGCGGCAGAGAAGCACCACTCTTCGGCCGCGCTTTTCCGCGCGTCCGTTGCGGCCTCTACGCGCTCGCCTTTTGCGGGTATTCGTTGGCGCTACTCCGTGCGGGCGGTTACCTCGTCCGGGCGGGCAGTCCAAGGCTCGGCGCTCGTACGCGTCCTCGTAGACGGACGGCCGCTGGACACGCTCGGGCAGTTCGGGTTGAAGGGGACGCTACACGGCACCTACCGGTGGCCGACGACCCTCCGCGGACTCTCCGCAGTCCTTCAGGCGAAGGTGACCGGAGCAGGCGGGACGCGCACCGCGAGGTACCCCGTTCGAATCCGTTCCTATTCGGGTGCGCCGCGCTTCCGGGCGCTCGTCGGCGGCTGGACCCGGACCCCGCGCGCCGGAGCGAAGTGGCCGTTCAGCCTCCGTGCCGTCGACGCGGCCGGGCGCAAGGTTCCGGGCACGGCCATCGTTCGCGTCCTCGTCCACGGCCGGGTCGTCGACACCGTCGGGTGGTTCGGCTTCAAGGGGACGCTCCGGAAGATCTACCGCTGGTCGCCGACGCTTCGCGGATCGCGCGCGCTGCTGCAGGTGAGCGTCATCGGGCCGGGCGGCACGCGCACGGTCGCCTACGCGGTCCGCGTGCGCTGAGCCGCCGCGCCCCGAGAGTGCTCGCGGCCTCCGCGTGGCCTCTTCCGCTTCCCCGCGCGACCCTCGGTTGGCAGGCGGCCGTGCCAGCGCTTGCGGTGCCAATTCTTTTCCTGCACGTGAACTACCAGCCGAAGGTGACGTTTGGGCTCAGCTCAACGAGCGTCGGGATCGAGCTCTCGGACCTCGCTGTGCTCACAGTCGTAGTCGCGGGGGCCTTCGCTGGCCTCCGCAACGGCTGGGAGCCGCTCCGCGCCGGCCGGTGGCTCTGGTTGACGGGCGGGGCATTCCTCGCGCTCGTCGTCGTGGCCACGCTCCACCCGCTCCTCTGGCAGGACCACTACCGCTTCCTGAAGCACCTGGTCACGGCCGCGAAGTTCGCCGAATACGGGTGCCTTGCGCCGGCGATCGCGTTGCTGCTCCGCGCGCCGCGTGCGGCGCTGCCGCTGCTCTGGGCTGTGACGCTCTGGAGCGCGGCCGCCACGGGCTGGGGCATCTTGCAGTTCGCAGGACTCGTGAACGAGCTCGAAGGCAGGCGCCCGCTGCAGCGCGAGCCGTCATTCCTCGGGATCCACGATTTCGCAGGCCTTTCCGGCGCCGCGCTGGCACTTGCGCTCGCAGTGCTTGTGCTGCGCCCGTCGAGCCGGAGCGACCGAGTCCTCGCCTGGGCGGCCGGGTCGGCCGGGGCAATCGGGCTCGTGCTCACCTCGGCGGCGGCGGGGGCGATCGGTGTCGCGCTTGCCGGTGCCGCTGTGCTTTCGCTTGCGGCGGCGCGTCGCGATCTGGACGCGGTGCGAGGAGTTGCCGTCGTGGCCCTCGTCGGAACCGCGGCTCTTGGCGTTTTCCTGATGCGCAGTGGAGACGTTCCGCGAGCCATACGCGCCGTCGGAATCGGCTCGGAGCCCATCCCGCGCACCGGAGCCGACGTCGAGAGCTACGCCCACCGGTCGCTGCTCGCCTATATCGGCGTGCGAATCTTCGCGGCGCATCCGCTCGTCGGGGTCGGTTGGCAAGGCTCCGAAGAACTCGCAAACTATGGGCCTTACCTCGCTGACGCGCACCGGCGCTACCCGCAGGAGCCGCCGCTGGCCTTTCCCGCGCCAGAGCATGCCTGGGGCGTGCAGAACGCCTATCTGCAGACGTTGACCGACCTCGGTCTCGTCGGCTTCGCGCTGCTGGTCGGTCTGGTGATCGTCGCAGTGAGGATCGGCGGGCGGGCTGCACTGCATGCGCCCCCGGGCACCGTGATGCCCACGTTCGCAGGTCTACTCTGGGTGCTTATGGCCGCCGGGGTCTGGAACGGGCTCGGGCTCGTGGCGGGGATCCCGCTGGACGCGCTGACGTGGCTCGGCATCGGCCTCATCGGTGCCGCTGCGGCCTGGAGAGCGGATGCGGCCGCACGCTGACTGGCCGGGACGGCCGAGGCGGGAGCCGTCGCGCCGCTCGCCGACCTATGCGGTGCGCGCCCCGCTCGCCGCCTGGCTGCGCGCCGAGGCCGAGCTGTCGAACGGTAAGCGTGTGCTCGACGTGGGTAGCGGCGACTCGCCTTACTACCCGTTCTTCTCGGGACGAGCTGCCGAGTACGTGAGCGTCGACGCTAACCACCCCGGGGCCGACGTAAACTCGCCGGTAGAGAGCCTCCCCATCGAGGACGCGAGCTTCGACCTTGTCCTCTGCACGCAGGTGCTCGAGCACACGGACGACCCCGCACAGGTGGTGCGCGAGCTGCGCCGCGTCGTGAGGCCGGGCGGCCGGGTGCTCGCCTCGACCCACGGCGTGCAGGTCTATCACCCGGACCCGGTCGACCTGCACCGCTGGACCCACGAGGGCCTGCGGCGGTTGTTCGACGAGAACGGCGACTGGAGCTCGCTCACGGTCGCGCCGTCCTCCGGGACGACGGCGTGCGTGGGCATGCTGCTTGCGTTGTACGTTGACTTGCTCGCACGCCATGCTCACGTAGGTGCGCTCGGACGCGTTCTCGTAGCCGGGCTAAACACGGCCGCGGGCGGCCTCGACGGCCGCGTTCGCCGGCTGCGCGAGCCGCTTCCGGGGACGATCTTCGCCAACTACCACGTGACCGCGGTCACCTGAGCGAGCCGATCCGAATCCTGCGCGTGATCGGTCGGCTCAATGTCGGTGGGCCCGCCCTGCATGTGGCCTACCTCTCGGCCGGGTTGGTCGAGCGCGGCTACGAGACGACTCTCGTAGCCGGCAGTGTCGCGCACGGCGAGGACTCGATGGCTTTCGTGGCCGAGAGCCTCGGCGTGCCGGTCGTGCGCCTCGGCGAGATGCGCCGCGATATCTCGCCAGTGCGGGACTCGCGCGCCGTCAGCCACCTTGTACGGCTGATCCGGGAAACTCGGCCCGACATCCTGCACACGCACATGGCGAAAGCTGGCGCGGTCGGCCGGCTCGCGGCGCTCGCAGCCGGAAGCGCCCGCCCGCCGGTCGTACTGCACACCTTC